>CAJBLH010000292.1 GCA_903953895.1 uncultured Desulfobacteraceae bacterium
CCAGCTATTATGATCACAATAACCTGTAATTTTTTTAGCTAATCCGTTCTTATTGTCCTGTTTCAGCAATATCTTGCGTATGGGTGAAAATGCAAAAGGGAGTCGCAGGCTTGACCTGCTGGTGGATGGACTGTGTATGCCTGTTCGGGCAGACGTTTTCAGTAGCAGTTACACTTTTGGCGATATTGTGGGCGACTTCAAGGAGCTGATGCGGATTGAAAAGGTCATACCTTCAACAAGAGTGGATAAGGTTTTAAGTGATATTGTGTCGTTTTAGGCTGATCTGTATAAACCGGGGCAATAAATATAAGTTGTTATTATATATTGTTTTATAGCAATGATTTAGATTTTTTTTGTAATAATTTGGAAGTCGTCATATACAGAAAGAAACAGTCTGCTTTTTCAGAATTAGGCGGATCAGTCTAAACAGTGTTAGGCGTCAGCTTCGACATGACCATCGCATCATAAAAAAATCTGACTTTTTAATTCTGGAAATAGTGCTGAATGAAATCGCAAGTATTTGATCGAAGTGAGCATGTTTATCGAAACGATGCCTTTGTGGTCAAAGATGCGGTCAGGTTCTTTAATGGCACGCCTGTTCACACGCTTCCTCCGCCGGAATCTTTTCTTGGAACAGGGGTATACGCTCTCTATTATACCGGTAGTAATCCTCTCTACAAACGATACGCCGAGCTAAACCGCCTTTCATACGGCTATCCTGTCTACGTGGGCAAAGCCGTTCCAAAAGGATGGAGGCAAGCTCGCTCATCTGACAGCGTTCTTCATCAGTCTCGCGAACTCATCGGTCGCCTGCGAGAGCACGGAAGAAGCATTACCCTTGGTGCCGACCTGTTGCTTGAGGATTTCAGATGCCGCTTCGTCATTTTTGAAGCGGAAGGCTCAGACATGATCAGCACCATTGAAGCCGCCCTCATCAAACTCAATAAACCGCTATGGAATACTGCAGTTGATGGATTTGGAAATCACGACCCCGGAAGAGGTCGATATGAACAAGCAAAATCAGATTGGGATGTCATCCATGAAGGCAGGGCCTGGGCGAATAAGTGCAATGGAAAACATGCCGAAAAAAACACCATAATTTTTAATATTCGCCTTCACCTCAAGAAGTTGGGGCCGTCGCAATGAAAACTCTTGAAATTTTTTCAGGTGCAGGCGGTCTGGCAAAAGGCCTGGAGCTGTCCGGATTTGAGCATACCGCCTTTGTTGAGTTTAATCGGCATGCCTGCGAGTCCCTTTCTGAAAATTTCGATCCTGCGCGTGTCTTCTTTGGCGACATAAAAGATTTTGATCTAAATAGCCTTGAGGATATTGATATTGTTGCAGGAGGTCCGCCATGCCAACCATTTTCACTGGGCGGCAAGCACAGAGCCGACCAGGACAACCGGGACATGTTTCCTTATGCTATACGTGCTATCGAAAAACTCGCGCCAAAAGCATTTATATTTGAAAATGTAAAAGGCCTGCTTCGCCAAACTTTTTCCGAGTATTTTGAATACATAATCCTCAGATTAAGTCACCCGGATTTTATGTCAGGCAAGAACACCAACTGGAAATGCCACCTTGATGAACTTCGCAATATTGGCAGG
>CAJBLH010000293.1 GCA_903953895.1 uncultured Desulfobacteraceae bacterium
ACGCGCTGGAATATCTCGGTTTTTCCCATGCGCCGCTGCCCCAGCAGCACCAGAGACATCGTGCGGCGTTCGATGGCGTTTAACGCTGCCTGGTGCAGGTAATTCAGATGCTCTGTCCGATCGGTATAGACAGGTTCCGGCACGATGGGCCGAATGGCGTATCGGGGCAGGGGGTGATGATTCATGGAACAGTACTCCTTGTCCTTGCAATATTGACATTCAGAAAAATAAATTCGCTGCGTTATCGGTCGAAGATATACTGTGCAGTATTATCTCCTTTGATATGTTGCCAAAATGACACCGCAATGATAGAATCCTCAAAAAAAAGGAGAATGTATTTATGAAAACCGCACGGACCAAAGAACATGAACTCGCCAACGACCGAATCACTGCAAGGGTGCCGAAATCCACCCGTTTGATCATCGAACGGGCAGCAGCGATATATGGGGCAACGATCAATCAGTTCATCGTTCAGGCTGCGGTCGAAAGAGCAAATGAAGTATTGCATTGCACAGAGTCAATCACACTTTCCGCCCGGGATGCCAAGACATTTCAGAATGCATTGGCAAACCCACCGTTGCCGAATGAAAACCTGCTGGATGCTGTTGGCGCCCATTCCCGACTGGTTGATTCCCGTGAATGACATAAACAGGGAATTGAGTATCTGCTCTCTGAACAGCAAAATTCACCATCGCGCCATGTTTGACTGCGGCGAGCCGGAGCTCAACAATTATTTGCAAAAGACAGCATGGCAACATCAACAAAAAGGAATCGCCAACACCTATGTCCTGGTCGGAACAAGCGATCCCCGCCGGATACTCGGCTTCTTTACCCTATCGTTTCTGGAAGTAAATCTATCCGATATCCCTGAAGATTATGGAAAAAAACTGCCTCGATCACGCCTTCCTGCCGCCAAATTGGGGCGTATTGCCATCGACAGAAGTAGTCAGGGGCATAATTATGGCAGGCTCCTCCTGGTCGATGCCATACGCCGTGTCGCCTTTGCCGTCAGAACTTCCGCCAATGTTGTCGGTTTGTTTGTGGATGCAAAAAATCCCGCGGTTGCCACTTTTTACCAAAAATTTGGTTTCATCCCGCTTGAAGACAACCCGCTTTTTCTGATGATTCCCTGTCAGACCATGCTTGCTGCATTTCCGAATTCCTGACCTTTCGATTTGGCAGAATCAACGACTGTTTGCTGATTTCCTTCGGGATATTCAAGCAGGCTCCTGGATTTCCGGCAACCGCCGAAGCCCGACGTAATCCAGCAGATCATCCAGTTCTTTCCGGGAAGACCACAGGATGCTTTTTTCTTTCATAAACGCCTCAGCTTCTTCTGTAAACCCATTATGAGCAAAAAACCAAATTCGCAGCGTTTTTAATTCATCTCCAATATCAGCGGCAACCATTTCGGCTTTTTTCAATAGAACGTCCATCTCATGCATTCCAACTTTACGGCCCGTCCACCATTTACTTTCGGCTATCCAGACTTCCGAACCGGCTGCGGCATAGACATCGATCTCCATATCTGCAGCACCGCCCAATCGGACACGATGTCGAATATATGAAAAATGCCAGGGTACGGAAATGTCTTCACTGCCGTTAAAAAATATCCCCGGCAATGTTTTGTTCTGAGCGTTCCATAAAATCTGAGCCATATAAATTTCACCGATATAACCGAAATGGTCCGAGATTCTGC
>CAJBLH010000294.1 GCA_903953895.1 uncultured Desulfobacteraceae bacterium
AAAAAGTTTAACATACTGATTGATTTAGAAAATTGCAGCGATACTTGCACATAAAAGCAGAACGCCTATGTTCCATCGCAGCAAATATCATGCCATTAAGTTAATTTATTGAGAATTATTTTTCGAAAACTCAAGTAATTTCATTCCGGGTTTTCAAGGGTACGCCCAGCCAGATTTCTGATGGCGTGCAGGAAGGTATCTTGAAACAGCTTTCAGCTCGCTGTTTTAATATTTCTGCTTTGGTTATCAACACAGAGCGTCCCGTTCGAATGACCTCGGCTGTAAGTGATGCCGTTTTGCTTACTTCAATAACTGGTGGATAGTGTTCATCTACGGTATCAACGCAGTAAGGAAACGATATCGTGTCATTTAATCCGTCATATAACGCGATGAAAAAATTAGTCGTGTCAATGACAGGGCTCAGGGCAAGGTGTATCGTTCGGAATAATTCATCCAGACTGGACGTCATGTTGACGGCATCGGATATTTTGAACAGTGACCGATTGATCTCCTCAAATCGCTTTCGATAAGCCGATTCACTCTCCAACACGGCTATTCGCTGCTCCAACTCTTCGTAGGTAGGTTTTGCAGTCATTGTTTTCATCCTTTAAATGCGTCTTCGCCGGTTATCGGTATCCGCTTGCCCGGACTTGTTCGCCAATGTGTTGTCTGCCGCCTCATCCAGCACTTTTCTGACCATATCCGCAAGATCACCTCTTCCTACAGGCTTCTTTAAAATACCTTTGACACCAATTTCCATGGCGTGATTCTCATCGTTTTCATCGCTGAAACCTGTACATATAATGATAGGAATTCCAGGTTCGGTTGAAATCAATTCCCTGGCAAGCTGCTCCCCTGTCATATTCGGCATACCCCGGTCGCTGATCACTATATCAAAAATGTTGGGATTGGATCTGAAAACAGCCAAAGCATCAGGACTACTTGTTTTTACAGTAACTTGATAACCCAATTTTTCAAGTATCGTCTGTATCATGCGGGCAATCGGCTCTTCATCATCAACAACCAAGATACTTTCAGAGCCAGTCGGGTACTTTCTTGTTACTGCTATAGACTTGTTGTCATTGGCGTCTTGAAGAAGAGGTAAATACACATTAAAGACTGTTCCCTTACCGACCTCACTGCATACCCGGATATCTCCACCATGCTCCTTTATGATGCCGTGAACCACAGAAAGCCCCAGCCCTGTTCCTTTACCCTGCTCCTTAGTGGTAAAGTAGGGCTCGAAAATCCTTTGCATCAGGGCTGGATCGATGCCGGGTCCGGTATCCGACACGCTCACATGTGCATATCTGCCAGAGTGCAAAAATGCGGTAGCGTCCGATAACGGCGTGTTGTCCTGTAACAGGTCAGTGCCGACCACGGTTTCTTCCATGCTTATATCAATCCTGCCGCCGGTTGTCTCAACCGCATGATAGGCGTTGGTGATCAGGTTCATGGCAATCTGATGCATCTGCGTCGGGTCGGCGAACACCATGCCGCAGTCGGAGCTGATCCGGCTGATAATTTCGATGTTCATGGGGATGGTTGCGCGTGCTAGATGCAGCACCTCTTTGAGGATCGGCTGAATCCGGATGGGCAGCTTTTGGGGATTGGACTGGCGGCTGAAAGCCAATATCTGCTTGACCAGGTCGCTGCCTCGGATTGCCGATTTATGGATCTGCTCCAGACTGGCACGGGCAGAATCATCTGGCGCCATTTCATCAAGGAGCATCTCGGAAAGGCCGCTTATGGGAAACAGGATATTGTTCAGATCATGCGCAATGCCGCCGGCAAGCGAACCGATGGATTCCATTTTCTGGGCCTGAAGGAGTTGATCTTCAAGTTTAGCCATTTCCATCTCCGCCTGCTTGCGCTCTGTGATATCGGTGTGTGCGGAAACCATCACTGTTCCGAATTCTGGATGGTTGAAAAGGGAAACATGGATATAACACCAGAAATGAGTTCCATTTTTCTTGATACTTTTTACTTCCCCATGCCATTCGCCGTTCTGTCGAAGAACATCCACAATTGAGAGTCTGGTTTCCGTCTGAGTCTTCTCTGTAGGAGCATTAACCTTATCAACAGACATACCCACCATTTCACCAGAGTCATAACCGAATAGTTTTTCAAACTTGGAATTTGTCCATTTGATGATGTTATCCTCCAGCCCGATGAGAAAAATGCCTTCCGCTACGGTCTCCATGATAGCCATGTGCAGATTGAGCATCTCCTCGGCTCGTCTGCGCTCGGTGATATCTTCAAATGTCGTTAAGATATATTCAGAATTGTTTATGGTTATCAATTCTGAATACATTTTTGTTAAATAAACTTGATTATTAGTCTGAAAATGCATTTCAAGGCCATCCACCTTGCCATTTTTTAAAAGCAGATCGGTAAAGATCGCACGGTTTTCTGGCGAATAAAAATTCAGTTCTGTGGTTGTTTTTCCAATTAGATATTCTTTTCCGATTCCAACTTTTTCACACATCATCTCATTTACTTCAACCAGATGCCCACTGTTAATTTCCGTCAACGCCATTGCATAAGGTGATTTTTCAAAGATTACTCTAAATTGCTTTTCAGCCTTCTGTAGCGTCACCTCAGCCCGTTTTCGTTCGGTGATGTCCTGAGCTGCACCCTTAAGACCAACCGTTACACCCGTTGCACCAAGTACGGTCTTGCCGTGCATCCACATCCATCCATTACTTCCACCCTCCCGCAAAGTTTCCAGTTCAATCTCATAAGGGATTCCTGTATCTATGGTTTTTTTCATGGCAACAGACAGCCTTTCCCAACTTTCAGGGGTAAACAACTTCTGGTAGTCGGTGTAAGGTGGGGGTGGGAAAGCCGGGTCAATGCCACACATTTTGCAGAGTTCATCCGACCAAATGAGCTGATTGTCTGCAATATTCAAATGCCAACTGCCCACATGAGCAATTCGCTGCGATTCTTTTAAATCTTCCTCACTCTCCATCAATGCTTTTTCGACCTTTTTAATTTCGGTAATATCGGTAATCGATGTTACACGGACAAATCCTTTATCTTTATAAGGCATTGTTTTAGCTCGAATGCTAATAGGGAACCGAGTACCGTTTTTGCGCATCCCAACGGCTTCATAAGGTTCGAATATATCAGCCAACATATGTGCTTTTACAACGCTGTAGCTTTCTGGAGCGATAATTTCTGTTCCGAACCTTCCTATAAATTGTGATTGATCATCATAACCAAACATTTCAACTGCAACCTGGTTTGCTTCAAGACAAAATCCATTCTTTGTAAAAAAGATTGCCTCCATAGATCCATCTGAAAGGTAACGGAATCTCTCCTCGCTCTGACGCAAATCTTCTTCCGCATGTTTGCGCGATCTACTATTTGTCATCAGCCAGCCAAGAAGTGCTGTTGTTACTGGAAAGATCAACAACACTGGGAAGCTGATTTTAGAAAGCACTCCCTTTGCAACCGGCCAAGGCAGTGAAAACATCCAAAGCAACATGGCAATATGGACAATAATACCCAATAAGTACAATTCGAGTGCTGTTATACCCAATTCTTTGTTACGGCGCAGATGTCTCCAAAACAGACCGATGCCACCGGATGTTGCAATAACAGCCACACCGGTCCATGCTCCAGCCCCGCTCAGGTACAGACGATAAGAACCAGTTATCAAAACAGCAAATAGCGTTGGAATAGTGCCTAAAAAGAGTCCAGATACACTTAAAAGTACCGATCGTGTATCAAACACAACTCCAGGCATGAATTCCCAAGGATTCATCATGATGGCTATACCGATTGTGCTAAGGGCGATGCCTGTTAGAACTTGTTGAATAGAGTTTTTTATAACCTCGGGCCTATCGCCTAACATATCATATACAATACTGAGCGCCAGCAAGAGAGCCGCATTATTAACCAATCCAATAATACTCGAAATATTCACCTAAAATAAATCCCCAAATTTTTGTTCTGAATTTAATACTCAAGATTTCAGTAGACATTATCATTTCCGGACAGCCTAAAACTCAAGAACAGAATAACAATTATGGAGTTAGATTCTTCTTATGGATTTGCCACTCGAAACAGCGATTGACCAAAATTATCATAGCTCCTCTCAAGGAAAACGACATGTTCACGCAAGTGGCGGAAGGAATGTGTTGTTGTCAAATAACTCTTTTATTTTTATCATGATCATTCCAGCTACTGCATCATAATCGGCAGTGGAAGTCTTCGCCTTCACTGTGAATATGACGTGGGTCTCGGTAAATTTCGCAATCCTAACGGCAGGTGCAGGGTCCTTGAAGATTCTGGAGTCGCTGACCATAATTTCCTGGATATGTTTTTCAATCTTTGCGAAATCATCCTTATAGTTAAAACCCACCTGCAGGTCCATGAGGCTGGTTTGTTCCATTGTATTGTAGTTGACAATAATGCCTCCTCCGATTTTGGAGTTAGGCACGATTATGGTCTTGTTGTCCGGGCTCTTTAAAGTCGTGGTAAATATCTCGATCTTGTCTACAACGCCCGAAGCTCCCCCGCCTTCTACGTAATCGCCTACCTTGAAGGGTTTGAAGATGATCATCAATACGCCTGCTGCGAAGTTTGAAAGCGAGCCCTGTAGTGCCAAACCGACAGCAAGGCCGGCAGCACCAAGAACAGCGATGAAGGAAGTGGTCTGAATCCCAAGCTGCCCTAAAGCTGCGATAATCACAAAGATCATCAACCCTACATAAGAGAGGCTGGCAACAAAAGAAACAAGGGTTAAGTCAACCTTGGCTCTCACTAAAATGTTTTCAATAACCTTTCTTACAATATTTGCCGCCAATCGGCCGATAATGAGGATTGTCACAGCTGCTATAACATTTAATCCATAAAGGGCAGTTACTTCTTGAGCTTTGGCCAAAATCTGTTCTAACATAAAAATCTCCTTTTAACTTTCATTGATGGATACCATTTCTCTGTAAAAAGGATACTTTCATTATCCTTGAATCCTGCAATCTTTAATGATACTAAATGTATCCTCAATTCTCCCGACACCTATTCATCTGATCATTTTGGCAGATAATTTCACCTTATTCATCATCACATGCATCATCTTTATTTTTTCGGTTTGATTCATCCAGCGACTCCCGCACTTTTGCAGCCAGGTTCTGTATCGAAAACGGCTTCTGGATGAAGTTGACGCCCGGATCAAGCACGCCGTTATGGGCTATCACGTTGGCTGTGTACCCGGACATAAACAGACGTTTGATATTCGGATAGAGGGTCAGTAGGTTATTCGCCAGGTCCCAGCCGCTGATCTCGGGCATGACCACGTCTGTTATCAGCAGGTCGATCTTATCGGGATGCGCTTCGGCCATGCGGACGGCCTCGCTGGGCTTGCTTGCCGACAGCACTGTGTAGCCCTGCCTTTCAAGCATCATTTTCGTCATATTCAGGATCGCCGGTTCGTCTTCCACCAGCAGAATTGTCTCCTGGCCGCGTTTGACTGGTTCTGCAGCACCTTCATTCAATATCTGTACAGACTCGCCCATATGTCGGGGAAAATAGACCGTGAACAGAGATCCCTGTCCCACCTCGGAATAGACATTGATAAAGCCACTGTTCTGCTTAATAATGCCGTAAACAGTGGCCAGCCCCAGGCCGGTGCCTTTACCCATTTCCTTGGTTGTGAAAAACGGTTCGAAGATATGGGCCTGTGTTTCCTTATCCATGCCGCAGCCGTTGTCACTCACGGTTAGCATCACATACTCTCCTGGCGCAAAGTCCAGATGAGATGCACAGTATTCTTTACCGAAGATACAGTTACGCGTCTCGATGGTCATTTTTCCAACACCAGAAATTGAATCGCGCGAGTTGATACACAGGTTGGCCAGGATCTGATCGATCTGGGTTGGATCCACCTTGACCGACCACAGGTTCTTGCCCGGAAGCCAAACGATATCTATATCCTCTCCAATAAGGCGTTGCAACAGCTTAAGCATCCCTTCTATGGTTTCGTTCAGGTCGAGATTTCTTGGAGAGATGGTCTGCTTGCGAGCAAAGGCAAGCAGTTGCCGGGTAAGATTGGCGGAGCGGTTGGCCGCTTCGCGGATTTCTTCAAGGCTTGTGTGGATCGCCTCGTCCGGTTCCAACTGGCTAAGAGCCATCTCCGCATGGCCGAGGATGATGCTCAGCATATTATTGAAATCATGGGCGACACCTCCTGCAAGCCGTCCTACCGATTCCAGCTTCTGAGCCTGGTGGAGCTGGCCTTCAAGTTTAATCTTCTCCGCCTCAGCTTTCTTGCGTTCGGTGATGTCGGCGAAGATACAGGCAAACTGGTTGGGGTTGGGTCGAAATGACGAGAGTGTAACCTTTTTGCGTACAATGCCTAAAACGATATAACATATTGAACTATAAGGATATAATTTATCTGGACATTTTATCGCTCTTTTATTAGAATCGACTGAACGTTTGTTTCAATTTC
>CAJBLH010000295.1 GCA_903953895.1 uncultured Desulfobacteraceae bacterium
ACACCATCTTCCTCTGGAAAGACATTGGTTGTTGCCAGTACCCGGGGCAATGCCTTAACCACAGTTGAAGTCGATGGAAAACCGGTTACGATTGGTTTAAACGCATATATTAAACCGTGATTGATATAAAGAAATGGGCAAATACAGCGTATTGGTCATAGATTTTGAAACAACCGGTCTTTCGCCGGATAACGGGGATAGAGCAATAGAGATCGGTGCAGTTCTTACCCAGAATAACCAGATCGCTGATCGTTGAACCGTTAAATAAGTGAGAATGATGAATTTTGAACCATCAGATTTATCAGATTTAAAAATTGCGAAGACCTTACTGGAAAACCCTGGTCTTGCAGCAAAGATCACCAATTTTATTGGAACTCCAATTGAAAAAGGCTTTCAATGCTTACCTGTCAATTGGAATATGAAAGTCGGTGAAATCACCCAGATTGCGTTATTCAAGGCAGTCAATATCGCAGTTTTCACCATGAAAGATGCGTCTCATGAAAAGGCATCAAATGCCTGGCATAAACTGGCGGTTGCTGCATCAGGTGGCATAGGAGGCTTCTTTGGATTGGCGGCAGTGGCAGTCGAATTACCCATATCAACCACAATCATGTTGCGATCAATTGCTGATATTGCCAGAAGTGAAGGGGAAATCATCAGTAATACCGAGTCCCAGCTTGCATGTATTGAGGTGTTTGCATTAGGTGGGTCAAATAAAAGTGATAACGCATCGGAATCTGGATATTTTGCAATTCGAGCAATATTGGCAAAATCAGTAACAGAAGCCGCTGAATACATAGTTGAAAAAGGACTTGCTGAAGAAAGTGCCCCCGCTATTGTCCGACTGTTGATCATTGTCGCAGAGCGATTTGGTATTCAGGTATCAGAGAAGGTGGCGGCACAAGCCATTCCTGTTATTGGTGCAGCGGGAGGGGCGCTTATCAATACGATATTTATTGATCATTTTCAGGATATGGCACGTGGTCATTTTATTGTCCGGCGCCTTGAAAGAAAATATGGGAATGAAACTGTGGAAGCCACGTACATGACAATTTAAGCTGGCTATGTACGCATCCGGTTCCGATTTGATTAAAAAGACTGTTTGGAACATAGATTGAGGCGCTATGGCTAAAAAACAAGAAAAAAAACCAATAAAAAAGAAAACCAAAACCCCTAAAAATCACAAAAAAATCATTATGGAAACAGTTCCTCCCCCAATTCCCTACAGTCAAGATATTCCGGTATATGATGTGCTCGAAGATTACGATATAAACACTGATTCTGGGCTCAGCGAATGCCTATATGATTTAATGCATTGTTTGGAGGATGGGTATTATTTACGATGGGAGGCTGTGGTACGCCATGAGCAAGGATTACCTCTGAGTAAGTTGCAGGAAGAAGCATTAGATGAACTCATAAATTTTACAGACGAAGATGAAGATGAAGATGAACCCATTTTGTATATCGACGAAATACCCAGACCAAATGAACCGTGGTATGAAAGTATCAGAAAAGTTGTTCCAAAATTAATTCTTGATCCTTTTGAAACATTTGAAGTTTACGACGCAATATATGACGAAGGATGGACAGGTTTAGTGGAATGTCTTGATGAATATGCTCAGGATTTATCCTTACCTGATGGCGTTACTTCCCCCATAGATGTTATTCCTGAAAACATTCGTCATCGCTTATGGCTTCAATCTTGCTTTAGTG
>CAJBLH010000296.1 GCA_903953895.1 uncultured Desulfobacteraceae bacterium
GCAGCTTCCAGTTCTTCAAACTGATCGAGATGATCCGCCAGATAAGTAATGATGGTATCTTTGGCCATGGTTTTTCTGGACAGCATGTTCAGGTTTCTCAACCGGAATGCCAGATACCAGCGGATGAAATTATCGACATATTCAATGCAGAACTCCCACCGGTCCGATACCGTGTCTTTAAAGCTGTAATACACCGGCACCACGGACCGGTGAATATCCGCATAATGTTCCTGCTCGAAAAACAACCTGTTGACCACGCGCTTGAATATCTCGGTTTTTCCCATGCGCCGCTGCCCCAGCAGCACCAGGGACATACTGCGGCGTTCGATGGCGTTTAACGCTGCCTGGTGCAGATAATTCAGATGCTCTGTCCGGTCGGTATAGACAGGTTCCGGAACGATGGGCCGAATAGCGTATCTGGGCAGGGGATGATGATTCATGGAACAGTACTCCTTGCAATATTGACATTCAGAAAAATAAATTCGCTGCGTTATCGGTCGAAGATATGTAGTTGAATTTCTTAATGTGCCAAGGGCCAAAGCCGCAAACCGGGGATACGATCAAAATGGCTATCGAAGGTCATGAGCGTTGATCCGGTTTCAATTGTATGAGCCGCAATCCACACGTCATTGATCGGAATTGGTGTGCCGGCCTGTTTGAGCTGGTGCTTAAGCCATCCGAAAATGTCGGCTGTTTCTGGAGATGCCATGATGATTTTTACCGTCGGCTTTCCCAAAAATTGCTTCAGGATGTTGCGATTTTCCGCCTCTCGGACGCCACCCCTGAAACCGGCAAAAAGCTCACCCAAAACAAAAACAGACATATAAACCGTATCCGCGTTCCCCAATGCCTCAAATACGTCGGTATCACCAACCATGAGTCGTGAATAGGCGTTGGTATCGACGACAATTTTTTTCATTGCCAATCTCCATCGTTCACCTTTCCCATATCCTGCGTGGTCTGTTCGAACTTGTCAAATTCCTGATCAGACCATAGACCCAAAAATTCCCTGAAATCCTCGGCGTGGCGTGACGACCTGGATGTTTTGACCCCCAACGCTTCTTCGAGCAACTTTTTCACCGCCTGGTTGACGCTTATTCCATCGGCATCCGCCCGCTGCTTGATCAGTTTAAAGATCGGGTCTTCCATTTTATGAATTGTGATGCTTTTCATTTTAAATTATCCGTTTGAGTTCATGAGGCAAAAATCTGAAACGGGGTTGATTTACACCCGTAACGCAGCTAGCTCTTTCTCACACTTTACCACCTATCTTTCGGCCCCGCATTCTTTCATGATTTCTACAGTCCTTTCCAGGTTTTTCCGGGCATTGACATGATCGCCGCTTCGTTTGAACCATTCCGCTTCCCTGCTGGTTTTGGTCCGATTGTACACATCCAGCAGGAGATCGATCTCCCGTTGTCTTCCCATAAACGGCGTCAGACCCTGTTCGGCGTTTACATCCGGGATATTCAAGCAGTCTCCTGGATTTCCGGCAACCGCCGAAGCCCGACGTAATCCAGCAGATCATCCAGTTCTTTCCGGGAAGACCACAGAATGCTTTTTTCTTTCATAAACGCCTCAGCTTCTTCCGTAAACCCATTATGAGCAAAAAACCAAATTCGCAGCGTTTTTAATTCATCTCCAATATCAGCGGCAACCATTTCGGCTTTTTTCAATAGAACGTCTATCTCATGCATTCCAACCTTACGGTCCGTCCACCATTTACTTTCGGCTATCCAGACTTCCGAACCGGCTGCGGCATAGACATCGATCTCCATGTCTGCAGCACCGCCCAATCGGACACGATGTCGAATATATGAAAAGTGCCAGGGTACGGAAATGTCTTCACTGCCGTTAAAAAATATCCCCGGCAATGTTTTGTTCTGAGCGTTCCATAAAATCTGAGCCATATAAATTTCACCGATATAACCGAGATGGTCCGAGATTCTGCGCTGAATTTTCTGATATCGGCGAATCAGTGAATTCTGAATGTCTTTCTGATCGTACCCCTCGACCTCGATTTTTCCCCAGACTTTCAAAAACTCCAGCAGAATCGGGTCCTGAACC
>CAJBLH010000297.1 GCA_903953895.1 uncultured Desulfobacteraceae bacterium
CTACCGGTTACCCGTCAAGCGGTTACCGATAACCTTGAACAAAGATGTGACCAAGCCTTTGTTGCTTTTTGTTTGATGTTAGTGAAAAGAATGGGATGCTTATCCCATGATATTTAACAACGATACAAATAAAGTTATCACCGAACTGACGCTTGAGCATAAGGAACTGCCATTCAGTGGGATTATTGATTTTATATGGTTTGATGATGAGGGTATAAAAATTTCGGATTTTAAATCAGGTGCATATAAACACGATCACAAGGACCAAGTATTGATGTATGCATTGCTTTTGAAAAGCAATCTTCAATGTCTTCCCAAAGAAGCATTTATCGTTTATCCCGATAGATCGGAGCGAGTAGAAATAGATGAAAAAATCGTTAAGAATGTTTTCTTTGATTTACAAGACAAAATATTCACCGCCAAAAGAGAATTAAAATCTGTTCCTGCAAAAACAAGCCCTAATGAAAATTGCCAATACTGTCCGGTAAGGCAATTGTGCGATCAATATTGGGTTTATTTGTCCAATGATCCCCAACAGGTGAAAAAACCAGGCGCAGTGGATCTCGAAGTTGAGGTAACCGGTATTCATAGCAACCATGGATTCGTTGGCAGAAGAAGTGATTGCGATAATCTCAAGGTTGTTTACGAAACAAATGTTGCCAAGGGATTGCCTTTAATCACTTGTGGAGAACGATTGAGAATTATTGGAGGGAAACAACTGGCAAATGAAATTGAGATAATGCCATGGACTGAAGTGTTCCATTTATAAATGTGGAAAAGAGACAATAAAAACCTTGACAAAGTATCAATTGATACCATAATAAATGAAAAGACCATCGAATAAAGAACTATTTGGCAAATTGCGTGATGCAAGAACTGCGGTAAAGAATGGGAAAATTTTCCTGATTGATCAAGATGTAATTGCTGAAGACGCAATCGAGCTCGGTTATGATATTGGCGATGAACTGATCGAGATTTTGGCGGAGTTATTGGATGAAACAACTATGATCCATTATGCGGGATCCCGTCCGCCGCAAAGAGCCTACAAGCAGGAAATCAAAGGACTTGAGCTCTTTCCTTTTGTCATCGAAAGCCGCCGATTTAAATGCAGAATATATTTCAAATTTGCCCTTTTTGAAGAATCGATTTGGTTGGTGTCCCTGCATCAGGATCGACCCATGGAGGAATCATCATGAATGCGCTGAATTGCCCCAAAGGGCATGGCCCGATGGCGCAAAAAAAAATAAAAAAACAGAAAACCTTTAGAGGCGTTGATATTGAATATAACGCCGACGCATTTATTTGCCCGGAATGTGGCCTTGAGGCCGGCACTGCGCAGTCTGCCGGCGATGTTCAACACGCCATTGCAGACGCCTATCGAAAAAAGGCAGGCCTTCTTACCGGCCAGGAAATCAGATCCCTGCGGGCGGCCAAAGAACTCACCCAGCAACAATTGGCTGATGTCATGAATGTCGGCATTGCCAGCATCAAACGCTGGGAAACCGGCATGATTCAGTCCAAGTCCATGGATCATGCCTTGCGGATACAACTACAAAGTGCATTCCGTGCGGATAGTTACACCGGCAACCGGGAAATCAGCCTGCCTCGAATCAAGCTTGTAGCTGAAGCATTTGAGAGAACACTCCGGAAACGGCTGCTCAAATCCGGAGACAAGCTGTTATTTTTAGCTAAATATTTGTGGTACGCAGACATGCTCGCTTTCCGGCAACTTGGCAAGGGACTTACAGGTGCAAGTTACGCTGCCATGACCTATGGCCCCCAACTGAATAACTACAGAGAGCTTGTGAAATCCATCCGGGAATCGGACGTAAAGGATGTCGAATTACTTTCCCAGGAAGAGCTTCGCGTTATTCACCAAGTAGCGGAAAAATTCCCAAATAAGCGACAGGTTTATGATGCCGCTCATCGTGAAAAAATATGGCTGGAGTCTAAAACGGGAGCTCTAATACCATACTCTTGTGCCAATGAACTCACCGAATTTTAATCAAGAAGTGCTGCAGGATTTCATTGAAAGGACGAGAATATCCCTGGCCTTGCTGAGAAGGCGATGATGTACGGATGCGGTGATGTTCTTGATGCTTCCTGCCATTACAAAAGCGCCTCAAGATAGGGGCGGATGATCTTTGTCACCCGGCAGATCGCCGCATAACGCATGAGGTCACCCACCTTGGCGCGCTTGCGTTCGCGGTAAAAGCGAACCGCCTCTATCGCCGTATCAAGGCCAACTTTATTGCGGAACTTGAAGCAGTCGGCAAGCGTCTTCTCCGGGTTGAAGATACGCGCGATTACGCCGTCGAGTTCATGGGGTTCCACGCCTTCCGTATAGGCATCACCGGTAAACCGGTAGGTCTTAATCGGTGGGTGATCCAGGCGGGGTTCCTCTGCACCGCGCGGCAGCGCGACGTGGACCTTGTGGGGTATCTGGGTGGTAATCCCGTGAAACGCCAGTGCGGAGATCAGGCAGATTACGCCGCCTGGGATACGGGCTGCGACTGTCACCAAGTCGGGATTGCCCAGCGGCGGACTGTCGGCAAGGCGATATACGCCGCGGCTCACCATTTCCAGCACGCC
>CAJBLH010000298.1 GCA_903953895.1 uncultured Desulfobacteraceae bacterium
ATTTAGAAAATTGCAGCGATACTTGCACATAAAAGCAGAACGCCTATGTTCCATCGCAGCAAATATCATGCCATTAAGTTAATTTATTGAGAATTATTTTTCGAAAACTCAAGTATAAAGATTGCATCAATTTCCAGGGGGGAGTTGCAGTTTGCACAGGAGGAAAATTTCATCAACCCAGGCGTTGGGTGTATTGGCCAAGTCATTTGGCATTATTTGGGGGAGGTTTTATGGCAAGAAAATTAGTCAGTTTTGATTGGGCAGTGAAGCGGTTGCTGCGCAGCAAGGTTAATTTCGCCGTACTGGAAGGCTTTCTCTCCGAATTGCTCAAGGAAGAGATTGTGATTCAGGATGTTCTGGAGAGTGAAAGCAACAAAGACACCCGCGAGCAGCATCAGACCAAGGTGGATCTCTCAGAAGGCGAAAGCCAACGTTGTAGGTCCGGCCGGAGACGAAGCGCAGGCCGTAAGAGAGCCGCTGGAGCACCGGCGGGCGCAACGCAATTCGTCCGGTCCGCTGCGCCAACCCCCGCCCCGGATCACCCGGCCGGGTCCGCAACTGTTATTAGGATTTTTTTGTCAGATTTACCGTATATATCCGATTGGTTCAACACCCAAATCATTCGATTTGTTTTGACTGCCGGCCGTCTTCACGGCATTTTTTTCCATACCAGTCGATCTGCCTGCAGATTCCCCGGATAATGCTGACTTCTCCGGCTTTCAACTGCATCCGGGTGAAAAAACGCCGGATCTTGTTCATCCAGTAGTCTGGGTTTTCCGGGTTGATGTAGCTGATCCGAACCAGAATATCCCGCAGTTGGTCGTACATGCCGTCCAGTTCGTGGCGGGTGGACAGCCGGGGGGCGTTGGATTCCGTCACCGTCCGGCCAGCCGTAAACAGTTCGTAACAGATGACCATGACGGCCTGCGCCAGATTCAGTGAAGAAAATTCAGCGGTAGGGATATTGACCAGTTCGTGGCAAAGACGGATGTCGTCGTTGGCAAGCCCCCGGTCTTCGGGGCCGAAAACAACGGCGATGGTGTTTTCGCTGGAAAGGGATATCAGTCTGTCTGCCATGTGGGAAGGGGTATAGACGATTTCCCGTTCTCCGCCAAGGCGCGCGGTGGTTCCCACAACCACCTGAAACGGAGACAGGGCTTGCCGAAGGCTTGAAACGATGCAAATCTCCTGTACCACGTCGGCTGCCACATGGGTCGCCATTTTGAGTACGCGGGACAGATCATAATTTTCCGGCTCGACAACGATCATGCGGCGGATGCCCATGTTCCGCATGGCGCGGGCGGCGGCTCCGATATTTTCCGGAAAACGGGGGCGATGAAGGACGATGGTGATATGATCAAGGCAGATGCGTTCAGTGGATGATTTCATATGTTATGAACCGGGATATTCAGGATAAACAGGATAACGAGTAAAAACGGAAGGTAAGCATCCTGTATATCCTGTTCATCCCGGTGAATCAAACTTCGGTCGTTATAGACTTTCAGAAAATTCATTTCGCAAGGCAGCAGGGAGGGAATAGGCCTTTTCGGCCATTCCCGACCGATAACGCAGCGAAATTATTTTTCTGAAAGTCTATATTTCACGATTTCAAAGCTGTTGAAGAAATAGCCGATTTCAAAGGCTGCGGATTCCGTAGAGTCCGATCCGTGCACCACATTTTTTTCGATATCTGTGGCGAATTCCCTGCGGATCGTGCCTTCTGCGGCATCCTTGTAGTTGGTTGCACCCATCAGATCCCGGTACCGCGTGATGACGTTTTCACCTTCCAGAACCATCACAAGGGCAGGCCCGGATGACATGAATTCCGTCAGGCTGGCGAAAAAAGGTCTTTCCTTATGTACGACATAAAACCCTTCCGCCTGTTTCCGGGTCATGTGGATCATTTTCATGGCGATGATGTTCAATCCGGATTTTTCCAGTTTTTGAACAACGGCGCCGATGATGTTGCGGGATACGCCGTCGGGTTTGATAATGGACAATGTGCGTTGCATATTTGATGTTTCCTTTCGTAATGGTTAGAAATGCTGGGGAGGCGGCAATCGGGTTCGAAAAACCCAGGACACCGCAGACGCTTATGTAATATTCAGATTTGTTTTGATTTTATGAATCCGGTTGCGGGCGTGGTCCGAATCCCGGATACTGGATAATGCCTGAAGGTTTTTGGAAGCTTCATCCGGAGATTCTTTCCGGTTGGTCAGAACCATGCGATACCAGGGGGGCAGATCGTCGTAGTATGCATCCGTCAGCGCAACGGCATGCTTCCTGCAAATTTCAGACTGCTCCTTTGTCAGTTGAAAAGGTTTTTCCTGAGTCAGCAGCATTTCGTACTGATGGATGCTTTCCGTAATCTGATCCTTGACCCGTTGATAGCGGCCGATCGGCATGATCCAGTAACGAAAAATGATATATCCTGCGGCGCCCAGGCCGAAGCTGACGATAGCCGCGATAATGATGTTGTTCATGATATTCCCTGCTGGGTAAGGCTGTCTTTCAATAGTCGATAAATGCGCAAAGTCTGCTTCCGGGTGTCTTCGAGGCTGCCGCTGTTGTCGATAAGCAGCGTGGCGCGCTTCTTTTTTTCTTCAATCGGCATCTGGGAGCCAATGCGCGCCAGGGCCCGTGCCGGAGTTAAGGCATCTCTATGCATCAGCCGCTGGATTTGAAGTGATTCCGGTATATAAACCACGATGATTTCGGATAAACCGACATCCATTCCGGATTCGATCAGCAGCGGCACATCCAGGATCACAATGGCGTCCGGTTGGTTCTTTTCGATTTCACGGAGACGGGTTGCGTTTTCCGAAAACACTTCCGGATGAACGATCCGGTTTAGCGCCTGCTTTTGCTCCGGATCATGGAAAATGATGTCTCCGAGCAGGCTGCGGTCTATCTCTCCGTCCGGCAGCAGAATCGACGAGCCGAAAACATCCACGATTTTCTGCCAGGCCGGCTGTCCTTTTTGAACCACATGGCGGGCGATTTTATCCGCATCGACGATTACGGCGCCGGCTTCTTTCAGAAAGCCGGATACCGTCGATTTTCCGGATGCAATACCACCGGTCAGTCCTGCAATCAGCAAAAAAAAGTCCTCCGACAGTTACTTCAGCAGGGTGGTGATGCGGGAGACAATGGCCTCTTTGCCCATCCCCTGATAAGGGATCTGTTCGCAGAGACCGCCCCGGCCTTCTTTCCAGGTTCCCATGCTGGCATAGCGGGGATGATATCCTCTTTCCAGAAGCCAGGTGCCCATCCGGCTGCCAAGACCTGTCTTGACGTTCTGAGTTTCCACCACCAGAAGGGCTTTGCGGGTTCCAATCCGACGAAGCATGTCTTCATCGATCACGTTCAGGGTGGTTTTTTGGATCAGGCCGATTGAAATCCCCTGGGCCTTGAGGTCTTCGACAACGTCGAGGCACCGGTACAGCATTTCGCCGTAAGAGACGATGTACCCATCGCTGCCTTCCCGGATCAGGTCGTCTTTGCCGGAAACGAACGTGTATCCGGTTTCGAAAAAGCGATTGCCGTCGGCATTCAATATATAGGGTGTTCCGGAGCGGGTGGAAAAGACAAACCGCAGGCCCTTGTCGAAGAAAATCGAAGACAGAACGGCTTTCAACTGCAGGCTGTCTGCAGGAAAATAAAGCCGTGTCTGATCATTGTCCGGAAGGCCGTTGTCGGCAAAAAAAGTGTTGATGCCGAAATGACAGGTATTGTCTGCCATGTCATCCACACCGGCATGGGAAAAATGCGCCAGAACATTGGCCCGGTTGAGCCTGGCCATGGTGATTTCAGACACCACCATTTCCAGAAATGCGGAAAATGTGCCGAAAATCCCTTGCTTGCCGTCGGTGGCGCCGAATCCGGCGGCCACGGAAAAATTGTTCCGTTCCATAATACCGCCATGGACATAGACTTCAGGGAACGCCTTTCGTATGTGGTGAAGGCCGCAGGACCCCTCCAGATCGGAATCCACGACAATGACCCGTTCTTTTCTGTCGGGCATGTCTTTCAGAATCTCACAGACATATTTGCCGAAATCATCCCGGTTTTTGGCCTGTTCGGGAGTGCTGCCCCGGTAAGGCGCAGCCTTTGTCTTGGCAAGGGGTGTTTCCAGAACCCTGGCAGCTTCATCCTGCCCGTTTCTTTTGAGATAGGAAATGGCGAAATTGACCGGAATCACGTCATGGCCTTTGGGCAGTCCTTCGATGCCTTCAACCTGCGGCGCCATTTTGCGACGATTGACGAGCGCATACGGTCCATTCGTGGTCAGTGCCGTGTGGATTCTGTTAAAGAGGGCATCCACATCTTCCCCGTTTCCGGTATCGACGGCCAGGCCGTGTCCTTTCAGGGTCTTTTCGACATCGAAGCCTTTCATGTACTGACTGGGATGCCCGGCGATGGTCACATCATTGTCGTCTATCAGGAGTTTGACATTCAGATTCTGTGCGACGGCGTAGCGCGCGGCTTCGGCATCTCCGCCTTCCTGCTGCGACCCGTCACTGCCGAACAGAATGACGGCTTTGTCGCAGTGGGCTGCAGCCACACCGTTGACATGACTCCACAGATGACCCAGCCTGCCGGAACTGAAGAAGATTCCTGATGCATCATGCCGTTCGGGGTGGCCGTAAAGCGATTTGTCGAATTCGCGGTAGTGAAGCAGGGAATCAACCGGCATAAAGCCGTTCAGAGCCGCCATCATATACTGAATGGCCACCCGATGGCCGGCTTCGTCGAATAACACCGGATAGACCGACGGACTGCCTTTGATGAAACCATCGACGATCAACAGTTCCGGAACGATATCGAAAGCACCGCCCGTATGGCCGCCCAGGCCCTTGACATTGGCATATGCCGTAAAGAAAATAATGCCATCTCGTACCAGTTGGATGTTTCGGGTCAACTGCTCTTTTTGATCGGGGAGCAGGTGCGGCTGCGAAAGCGAAAAATGAACAGGGGTATAACGGTCGAGCGCAATCGGAAACTTCATGGATTCTGTCCTTTGATCAACGGGGTGATATTAAATTGCAGGTTGTTTGCATGATGTTTTTTTGAGGCGGATGCAACGGAAAGGCAATGTCATTGATGAAAATTCATCAATGACACTTTACCCGATCGTGAGTTGCCGGAAAGTCATCGGCGGGGTTTTTCGAAATAATATTCATGTTGGTTCGGTATCGGCATCTCTTTTGATTAGAAAAATCGAGTCCTCGATGGAAATGGCCCGGGATGTTTTGGTATTGTGGATATCCAGGGTCTGGAACTCAAACTGATTGTTGTAGATTTCTATTTTCTGGGCATCCGTCCGGTCTGCCGGAACCGGTGAAAGAGGGATGTGTTTGACGTTTAGCGTATCCAGACGGGTAATCCGCTGAACAATTTCTGTGGCAACCTTGTCGATGACAGCTTCTCGCCTGGTTTCCGACGACATGCCACCGGATGACGGATCGGCGCCTTCTTTCCGATCTGCGGCGCCGGCTTTGAAAAGCTGCAGGCTGTACGTGTTCAGCACATTATGGATTTGATAAGCAGGAATATGCATGATTGCCGTTAAAATATTTTCAAATATGAATGAGGCGCCTTGTCAGGTTTTTTTGCATCCTGTCCGCCATATTTTCAGGGCAACTATAGGCAACTACCCGTCACTGTGTCAAGCGAAAATCCCGAAAGACGCAAGGATGAATGATGACTCATTCAGTACATTATTGGGCGTAATGCTTAATCATGTATTTTTTCTTGACTAATGAAACCTGCTTTTGTTAAATGAATGAATATTCATTCATAATTTTGTCGGCAACGATAAGGAGGCTGTCATCAGTATTCGAGACAAAAATATCGACAAATATAACCGCATCCTCGAAGCGGCAGTCAAGGTTTTTGCTGAGCAGGGATTCAATCAATCCACCATATCCCAGATTGCCAGAGAAGCGGGTGTGGCCGATGGAACGATTTATCTCTACTTTAAAAACAAGGATGACATCCTGGTTCAATTTTTTTCTTACAAGGCCAAACAGGTATTCGATCTGTTCCGGGAAGAAGTGTTCCGGGCCGAGCATGCGGTTGAGAAACTACGCAATCTCGTTCGACGGCATCTGGATGAATTTCAGCGTGATAGAAACATGGCCATTGTTTATCAGGCCGAAACCCATCAGAACTGCCGATCTGTAGAACCTCAGATACGTGAAATGGCCAAGATGTACCTGGATATCGTTTCCGAAATTGTCGAGCAGGGGCAGGCGGATGGAAGCATGAGAAAAGATCTGTATCTCAGCCTGGTCAAACGCTTCATTCTGGGCGCCGTGGATGAAACCATCAATCACTGGCTGCATTCCGGCGGTAAATACGATCTGGTATCCATGGCCGATCCGCTGATCGATCTATTTATCCGGGGCATCGGCAATACCCCCCAGATGCAATGAACATCAACACATACAAAACACACAATACAATGTTTCTGGCGCCATCACCCGACAACTTGATTGATTTCGAGTGGAAAGGCTGCAGGTGTCATGAGCATTCAACACGCTTTTCATTCGTAATTCATCACTCATCACTTTATTAAGGAGAACGTATCTATGGCACAGCCGATTGCAGACCGAAGAGATGTGGATTTTGTTCTATTTGAACAGCTTCATGTGGATGAACTCGGTAAACATGAAAAATTTGCCGATTTCAACAAAAAGACGATTGATCTGATCATATCCGAGGCTAGAAATCTGGCCATCAAGGAAGTGCTTCCTACCCAGAAACTCGGGGACGAAGAAGGCTGCAAGCTGGAAAATGGTGTGGTTACCGTGCCGGAATCCTTTCACAGACTCTACGACCTGATCAAGGAAGGTGAATGGGTGGCGATGCCGGAAAGTCCGGAGTGGGGAGGGCAGGGCATGCCCAGAACCATTTCTCTGGCAGCCGGTGATTATTTGGTTGGCGGTAATTTCGCCTTTATGATGTATCCCGGACTGACACATGGCGCCGGAAAACTGGTTGAGGAATTCGGAACTGAAAAGCAGAAAAAACTGTTTCTGAAAAAAATGTACACCGGTGAATGGGCCGGAACCATGCTCCTGACCGAACCTGAAGCCGGATCCGACGTGGGTGCGCTGACCACGACCGCCGCCAAGAACGATGACGGCACCTATTCGATTACCGGCGCCAAAATTTTTATTTCAGGCGGTGAACACAACCTGGCCGAGAACATCATTCATCCGGTTTTGGCGCGCATCGTGGGCGCACCGGACGGCACCAAGGGCATATCACTGTTTCTGGTGCCCAAAATCTGGGTGAATGACGATGGTAGCATGGGAGAATTCAATGACGTGGTCTGCACGGGCATCGAAGAAAAAATGGGTATTCACGGCAACGCCACCTGCTCTTTGACGCTCGGCGGAAAGGGAAAATGCCGGGGGACCCTGCTTGGCGAAGAAAATAAGGGCATGAAAGCCATGTTCCTGATGATGAACGAAGCCCGTCTGCTGGTGGGCCTTCAGGGGTTCTGTTGCGCCTCTTCCGCCTACATGAATGCCCTGAACTACGCCAGGGAAAGAAAGCAGGGCAAGAACCTGCTTCAATCCATGAATGAATCCGCGCCATCGGTGCCAATCATTCAGCATCCGGATGTGCGGCGCCAGCTCATGATCATGAAATCCTATGTGGAAGGCATGCGTAGCATTCTGTACTATGTGGGGTATTGTTCCGACAAGATCGTCACCACAGACGATGAAAATGAAAAAGCCAGGTATCAGGGCCTGATCGAAATCCTGACCCCGATCGCCAAAGGCTATATCACCGACAGGGCGTTTGAAGTTTGCAGCCACGGCGTTCAGGTTTATGGCGGTTATGGATATATCAAGGAATATCCGATGGAGCAGCTCATGCGGGACTGCCGCATCACCATGATTTATGAAGGCACCAACGGCATTCAGGCCATGGACCTTCTGGGCAGAAAACTGGGGATGAAAAAAGGAAAACCGGTCATGGACCTTTTCGGTGAAATGCAAAAAACCATTGCCGCAGCAAAGGGGATTGCCGGCATCGAAGCTTATGCTGTCAAACTGGAGGCCGCAGTGAACAAGCTGGGTGAGGTGGCCATGCATCTGGGTGCGACGGCGATGTCGCCACAGGTCATGACAGCCTTTGCCCATGCACATCCTTTCCTCGAGGTGGCAGGCGATGTCGTGATGGCATGGATGCTCTTGTGGCGGGCATCGGTGGCTGCGCCGCTTCTGGAAAAACTGGCCGGCGGTTTCGATCCCGAAGCCCGCAAAGCCGCTGCCGAAAAGAACAAGAATGCCGCTTTCTATGAAGGTCAGATCCGCAGCGCAGAATTCTTCACTCAGTCGGTCTTGCCCGTTACCTATGGTAAGATGAAGTCCATCATGGCCTCCTGCAATGCAGCGGTGGAAATACCCGAGGTGTCTTTCGGAGGATAAATCGTCAGTGAACAGTGGTTAGAGGCTGGATTGCTGACCACTGTTTACTGACTACTGTTTCAAAATTTCCGTCCGGAGATCTTTCTTCAAAATTTTTCCGACATTTATTTTGGGCAGGTCGGACCGGAATTCGATACAGGTGGGAAGTTTGTAGGTAGCCAGGCTTCCTTTGCAGTATTCGATTAGTTCCTGTTCGGTTGCGGTTTCTCCGCTTTTCAGTACAACGAATACCTTGACGGTTTCGCCACGAGTGGGGTGAGGGATGCCGATGGCGGTGGCTTCCTGAACCTTGGGATGGCTGAAGAACACTTCTTCGATATCCCGCGGGTAAACATTGTATCCGCCGCAGATGATCATGTCTTTTTTTCGGTCCACAAGTCGGTTTTTTGAATCAGGGGATGGTTCAGCAATATGGTGTGGCCATTAAATAATCGTTGAAATCGTCTCCATTTTCGGATATTGAATAAAAATTTTGAACAAATGTTCAGAAAAAATAAATTTGCTTGACGAAACAGGAATTCTTGACTAAATGAATGAGTATTCATTCATACTTTTGGCAAAAAGAACCCGTTGGAAACATTCATGATGGCAAAAACAAATAATACAATTGAAGGGAGAAAGAAAGTAAAAAATGGAAACCGTTTTAATCTCTCCGGCTAAGGCCTGGATACTTGGATTCATCCCCACAATGTTTTTTTCACTCATCATTCCGATCATCGGGGTGGCCTGCTTTACCTATATCATCGCCAAGCGGGCCGCACCTCTGGTTCGATCCAAACCAGATCCCCGTCTCGACAACATCACAGACAGAGTGTTCAATATGCTGAAATTCGCTTTTGCCCAGTACCGACAGCCCCGGTACATGCTGGCAGGGGTGCTGCACATCGTTCTCTTTGCCGGGTTCATGATCCTGTCGCTTCGCTCCATCACCTTGGTGATTCTGGGGCTTAAAGACGGATTCGTGCTGCCGGGTCTGGGCGGAGCGGCCGGGCATGTTTACAGTATTTTGAAGGATATTGCCGCCACCGCCGTTTTTTTGGCCTGCGTGGTGGGCATGGTTCGCAGGGGCATTTTCCGGCCCGAGCGCTACAACGTTCCCAAGAAATACGGCAAGGATCATACGTCTGAAGCCGTATTCGTGCTCATGCTGATCACCACACTTGTTACCTGTGACATGATTTTTGACGGAACACTGGCGGCAGCCCAGATGCAGAAAGGCCTGCCATCCGAATTTCTACTGCCCGGAATGGGCGCCTGGTTGGCGGCCGGTATGCTGAGCTGCACCAATCTCTCAACACTTCAGAATCTTCACCTGGGGTCTTTTTTTCTGCACAATCTGGTTTTCTTTTTCTTTCTGTGCTTTCTGCCCATGGGAAAACATTTTCATGTCATCACCTCCATCCCGAACGTGTTTTTCATGAAACTGAAAAAAGGCGCAATCAAGCCGGTTCAGTGGGGTGTCGAAGAAAACAAACTCGATGAGCTGAAATCCTTCGGCGTCAAGAAATTCGAGGATTTTACCTGGAAACACATGCTCGATTTTTATTCCTGTGCCGATTGCGGCAGGTGTTCCGACCAGTGTCCGGCCAACGCGGTCAAACGCCCGCTATCTCCCCGCTTCATTTCGATCAAGTGCCGGGAATATGCTTTCAAGAACTATCCCATCCGTGGCGACATGACCCCCCAGGATGAACATCTTATCGGAACGATACTCAGCGAAGATGAAATCTGGTCCTGCACCACCTGCGGCGCCTGTGAGGCCGAATGTCCGATATTTATCGAATACATCGACAAAGTTGTGGATCTGCGGCGGGGCATGGTGGATGAAGGACTCGTTCCGCAATCGCTTCAAAAACCGCTCAAGGCCCTTGAAAAACGCGGAAATCCCTGGGGCAAGATGGAGAAGAAACGGGCGGAATGGACAAAAACTCTGCCTGAAACCTGTGAGGTTAAGCTCTTTGAAAACGGCGATCAGGCCCAGACCCTGTATTTTGTGGACAGCATCTCCTCATATGATGACCGGATGCAGAATATCGCACGGGCAACCGCCTGCCTGCTGAGCGCTGCTGGTGAGGATTTCGGAATTCTCGGGAAAGATGAAAAAGACAGCGGCAACGAGATCCGACGTTTCGGGGAAGAAATGCTGTTTCAGGATATCAAATCCCAGAACACCGAAGCGATTCTGGGAGCCGGCGTTCAGAAAATCATCACCGCCGATCCCCATGCCTTCAATACCCTGAAAAATGAATACACGGGGCTGCCGCCGGTTGAACACATCAGCCAGACCCTGACGCGAAGCATCAAGGAAGGCCGGATTCATCTGAAATCCGTTGAAGATGAAACCAAGGTTTACACCTATCATGATCCCTGCTATCTGGGCCGCCACAACGGCATTTATGAAGATCCGCGCCAGGCGCTGGATGCCATTCCGGGGTTGAAACGTGTGGATATGCTTAAAAGCCGGGATCGGTCATTCTGCTGCGGTGGTGGTGGATTGATGCTGTTTTACGAGCCTGAAGAAGAACAGCGGATGGGTGTGCTGCGGGTGCAGATGGCCAGCGAGGCCGGGGCGAACGTGATCGTCACCGCCTGCCCGTTCTGTCTGGTGAATATGGAAGATGCCATCAAGGTGGCCGGACTGGAAGGAAAAATGGAAGCCATCGATCTGTGTGAACTGATCGAGCGGCATCTGGAAACGACATAAACGGTAATATAGAATAACATAACGAGTCAACAATCAGCGTGGAGGAGTCGCATGGAAATTTTGGTATGTGTAAAAAGAGTACCAGATACTGCTGAAAACGAAATTGTGGTTAACAGCAAAGGTACGGACATTGAGCGGGGCGATCTGGTGTACTCGGTCAATGAGTGGGATAATTATGCGGTGGAAGAAGCCATTCAGATCCGGGACAATGCCGGCGGCAGTGTTACGGTGGTAACGGTTGGAGATGGGGATGCCGAAGAGATCCTGCGCCGTGAAATGGCCATGGGTGCAGACAAGGGCATTCTGCTGTCCGACGATGCGTTCAATGGCTCCGACGGCAAGGGGATTGCCGCCATATTGAAGGCCGAGATCGCCAAAGGTCAATACGATTTGATATTGACGGGTGCCCAGGCCGATGACGGCGCAGCTCAGGTGGGCGGCATGCTGGCCGCCATGCTCGATATGCCCTATGCCTCTCTGGTCAACAAAATTGAAATTGTCAGTGACAAGGTCATCAAGATTGGGCGTGAAATCGAGGGCGGTAACCAGGAAATGAGTGAAATCGACCTGCCCTGCGTGCTGTCCATTCAGACCGGTATCAACGAACCCCGCTATGTCGGGATTCGTGGCATCCGCAAAGTGGCATCTGTCGAGATTCCGGTTCACGGCGCCGGTGATCTGGGGATTGCCGCAGGTTCAGTCGGTGCGGCCGGCGCCAGGGTCAAACGGGTGGATTATTTTGTGCCGCCCATGGGTGAGGGCGCAGAAATGCTGGAAGGCAGCACCGATGAGATAGCAGAAAAACTGATTGAACTCTTGAAGTCCAAAGGAGGGATCAAATAATGACGCAACCGATTTTTGCCTATATATCACATAAAAATGGAACCGCCGATGACTCCGCCTTCGAGCTGATCGTGGCCGCCAAAAAAATCGATCCGGCGGCAGCCGTCACCGCAGTCGTCTGTGGGGCGGGTGCAGAGCTGGATGCCGTTTGTTCGACAATGGCCGCTGTGTACCCTGATGTATGGAAAGTGTCCAATCCGGCGCTGGCTTATCCCAATGCCGAAGTTCTGCGCGGTGTCCTGGTCAGTATTCTTCCTGCCGGCGCCATTACCCTGGCGCCGCACGATACGTTCGGCATGGATCTGTCTCCTGGCCTTTCCATCAAACTGAACGCCGCCTTTGTGCCGGATGTTGTGGGGATTGAAGGTATTGACGGCGCCAACTTGAAAACAATCCGCCAGGAATTCGGCGGCCAAGTCAGCACCCATGTGCTGTGCGACATCTCTGCCGGAGCGGTTCTGAATGTACGGTCCGGATGTTTTCTCTCCGATGACAGTAAAGCTTCCGGGTCTGTGACGGATAAATCCGGACAGGCGGGCGACTGCAAGGCCAAGCGGCGGTTTCTGGAAGTCGTGGCCGCGGAAGTCGGGGACGTTGACATCACCAAATCCGACGTGCTGGTATCCGTGGGACGCGGCATCGAAGATCAAGAGAATATCGGGATTGCCCAGGAACTGGCTGACACCATCGGAGCCGTGGTTTCCTGCTCTCGCCCGATCGTGGACGCCAAGTGGCTGGAAAAAGCCCGTCAGGTGGGAACTTCCGGCAAGACTGTTAAACCCAAAGTCTATATCGCCCTGGGTATCAGCGGTTCTTTCCAGCATCTGGGCGGGATCAAGGGAAATCCGTTCATGGTGGCCATCAACAAGAATCCCAAGGCCCCCATTTTCCAGGTGGCCGATATTGGTATTGTTACGGATCTTCTGGAATTTGTGCCTGAGCTGACCGATAAAATCAAGGAAATGAAATAGTCTGTTGAAATCTTAATTCGTAATTTTCATATAAACAGCCGGCTGATCATTCCCATTCAGCCGGCTGTTTGTCATTGTTTCTCCTGCTTTCTGCCCTTCTAAAAGACAATAATTCCCAATATGGTACTTATATGACAACCCAGAAAGCTCAAAATACGGTTCCGGCCATCGATCGCGCCATCGATGTCATCGAATTCATCTCCTCCCGCGAAAAGGATTTGTCGCTCTCCGAGATTCTGGAAAATGTGAATATTCCCCGCCAATCTCTGATCCGTATTCTAAACACCCTCTGCAACCGCGGATTTCTCGATAAGTCCAGTAAAAGAGGACTCTACCGGATCGGACTCAAATTTCTCTATCTGGGACATCGGCTCCAGGATAAGTTTGATCTTCGCACGGTGGCCTGGGAATATATGAAAGAGCTGTCTCAGGAGACACGCAAAACCATCGAGCTGTCCACGCTGGACCGGGATCAACTCATCTTGCTGGAACAGATTCGCGGCAGCGAAGGATTATCGCTTTATTCCCGCGTTGGCAGTGTTTTTCCTTATTTACACGCCGTCAGTGTTGGAAAGGTTTATTTATCTCTCATGAGCGGGGATAAAAGACGGCGGGTGCTCGAAAAAATCGGGCTTCCGGCGGTAACGAAAAATACGATCACGGATATGGAGATTCTGGAGAAAGAAATCCATGACGTGCAGATTCGCGGTTATGGGTTCGAAGATCAGGAACTCAGGGAAGGTGTTCGCAGGGTTGCGGCCCCCATTTTCAATTTCAATGCAGAACCGGTTGGCTGTATTGGGCTTTCGGCCAGTATTTTCAGTTTTGACCTCAACGATATCGACAAATATGGCCGTTTGGTGATGACGGCGGCAGAAAAAATTTCTGTGAAGATGGGCTATGTTAAGAAAATATCCTGAATCTGGTTAATATAGAAATCCGTTGACAGATGACACGATATCATATAGCTATAATAAAGCTATAATAAAGCTATTTTTTCGATATTTTGGCTATCGGTTTTTGTTCGGCGGCTAAACCATGCCTTGCAAGGAATCGCTTTTTCAAGATTTTGTAAAATTCAGTCAAAAACAGTTTACAAACAAAACTGATTTATCCTGTAAACAGAAACTATTTATCATTAGAGGAGGGGATTATGAGGGAAGTGGTAATTGTTAGCGCATGTCGAACTGCAATAGGTGGTTTCGGTGGTACCTTGTCGGCTCTGAGTGACATCGATTTCGGGCCTATTCCCATTCGCGAAGCCATCAAAAGAGCCGGGCTGACCGGGGATCAGATCGATGAGGTTATTTATGCTTCCGGTTATCGAACCGGCGATCTGCCCATCAATTCGGCGCGCGTTGTTGCCGTAAAAGCCGGAGTACCTGTCGAAAAACCACAATTTACCATCAGCAAAGCTTGTGCCGGCAGTATCAAAGCCATTACCCTGGCCGCACAGGTGATTAAATCCGGAGATGCGGAAATTGTCGTTGCGGGCGGGATGGAGAGCATGAGCAATGCGACGTACATGTTGAAAAAAGCCCGTTTTGGATATCGCCTGGGGCATGGTCAACTTCAGGACCAGTTGATTCTGTTCGATCCACTGAGTGGCGATACCATGGGTGAGACTGCTGAAAATGTCGCTGAAAGATACAACGTTTCCCGGGAAGATCAGGATGCGCTGGGCTTAAGAAGCCAGCAACTGGCCGAAAAGGCCATCAAAGACGGTAAATTCAAAGAGCAGATCGTTCCGGTTGAAATACCTCAAAAAAAAGGTGATCCCAAAATATTCGATACCGATGAACATCCCCGTTTTGGAACCACTATGGAGAGCCTGGCAAAACTCAACCCCGCATTCAGAAAAGGCGGCACCGTTACCGCCGGAAACTCCAGCGGTATGAACGACGGCGCGTCGGCGTTGGTCATCATGTCCAAGGAAAAAGCGGACGCACTGGGTATCGAGCCGATGGCAACCATCGTCTCTTACGCATCTGTGGGTGTAGAACCTTCTGTGATGGGTATCGGCCCGATTCCGGCAACCAAACTGGCGCTTGAAAAAGCAGGACTCACCATCGATCAGATCGATCTGATCGAACTCAATGAGGCATTTGCTTCACAAGCACTGGCCTGCATCCGCGAACTTGGCATGGATATCGAAAAAGTCAATGTAAATGGCGGCGCCATTGCGCTGGGCCACCCGGTTTCCGGCAGCGGCGGCGTTATTGTCACCAAGCTCCTCTATGCAATGAAAGAACGCAATGCCCGCTATGGTCTGGCTACGCTATGCATCGGCGGCGGCCAGGGTCTGGCACTGATCGTGGAGCGAAAGCAAAAATAGCCTTCACGTCGAATGCCTGTATCCAGGCCTTTTCACGACCGATGAAGAATATAAATGGCAGCGGGGATTTTTTCCTCGCCGCCATTTTGAAACCAGGGGGCCATCTCCTGGCTGGTTGTTTCACTGGTTTTCCCTCGTGTATTTGATCGTCACGGCTATCCTGCATCTTCCAGACAGGAATCGCCAATCCTCTCTATTGTTTTCTGTGTAATCCTTTCAAAAAAAATCCAAAATTGACGAAGCCGTCAAATTTGTCTTTCTTTCTTAAAATACTGCCCTTTCTTTCGGCCATAACGGTCATATTTCCCACTGCCGATTGCTGCAGTTCCCTTCCTCCATGCAGTCATAATTTTCTTGACAAATCATATGTTTGTTCGTTGGGTTGTGAAGGGGAATATCGATCTGTATCTGCAGCCCGCCGGCTGCGGCATGCTGTGCTGTAATCGTACCATCATGGGCTTCAACGATTGTTTTGCAGATGGAAAGCCCCAGACCGCTGCCGCCCTGCGTACGGCTTCGTGATGGATCAACACGATATAGCCGATCAAACAGGCGGCCCAGCGATTCCGTGGGAACGGCCGGTTTGGTATCTGCAAACTGCAGCAGCACATGGTCTGTTGAACAGTGCCGGCGAACGGTCAAACAGCCCGGTGAATCCGTATACCGCAAAGTGTTTTCCAGCAGGTTTGAAAATACCTGAGTGAGCCGGTCCGAATCACCGGATATCATGATCGACTCCATATCCCCAAGTTCATCGACCATCCGGATACCACGCTCGGTAAACAGCGGCTGAAATTTCCGCAGGCACGCCCTGACGTGTCGCACTAGGTTGATAGGTTCCCGCTTGATATGCAATGCGGCGCTTTCCGCCAGCGACAAATCGTGCAGATTGCCGACAAGGCTGCTCATGTGTACGACTTCATCATGCAGGGATTCAAGCTGCTGGCTGTTGGTTTCACGAATGCCATCCTGCATCGCCTCAATTTCACCCCGGAGGATGGACAGCGGGGTACGTAATTCATGAGCGATATCGGAAATCCACTGCTGACGCAAGTGTTCATATTGTTCGAGGGCATGGGCCATCTGATTGAAATCTGCAGCCAGTTGACCCAGTTCATCGGAGCTGTTGACATCGATCCGAATGCTGAATTTGCGGGATGTGAGGCTGCGCGTCCCTTGAATCAGTTGCTGCACTGGCGCCAGCAGGTGGCGTGACAGCAGAAACGCCACAACGCCAGCGAGCACCAGTGTGAGTGTTCCGATAGCATAAAACGCCTGAGACTGCTGCTTTATAAAAGCCATATCCAGCGGATTCGACAGGCGTTCCTGGTTTCTGAGTCCCAGCCATCCGACAGTCCGGCCATTGACGGTGATTTCCTGCTGGGTGTGACCTTCAATGGATTCAGCCCGTCCGATGATGGGTTCCTTCTCTGAATCATACAAGGCGAGTCTGTGTTCTACTGAAAAAACCGGCCGATCTGGGTTAGGGCCGCGATCATTTCTTGGCGGCCTTCTGCCTCCATCTCGTTCACGAGGAGGAGGTCTTCTGTCCTGTCTGCCCTGGAATGTGTCATTGTCAAAAAATGCATCCCTATTGTCGGGTCTGTTTTCGCCCCCCCGATCCCGTGGGGGAGGTGGGGGAATCTTAACGTACGACTCAAAGCCAGATGGCATGGTTGGCGGTTTTTCTGCATAGGCCGCTGAGCCACGGGGCTGCACCAGTTCATGCCACATCTCCGGGTCGTCGCGTAACCGATCCCAGCCGTTGCTGCGCAGATATTCACGGCTGAGTACCGGACCGAGTTCGCTCAGTCGTATAGCTTCCACTTTCCGGATGTAGTCCGAAAAACTCCGGTTGATGTAAAACTGCATGGTTGCAATCATCACGACAACGATCGTAAAGGATGTCACCAGAAAAGCGATAAAAAATTTAATCGACAGTTTTAACTGCATGAGGATTCAGACCACCTGGTTGAATAACTGATCATATCGTATTGCGCACAATATATAGACATTCAGAAAAATAATTTCGCTGCGTTATCGGTCGGAGATATACTGCAGTATTATCTCCTCCCTGCTGCCTTGCAAAATGAATTTTCTGAAAGTCTATAGCATAAAGCATTTTCAAAATCCCCATCTCCACATTCTTCACAGAAAGTCTTCATAATTTCTCCATAATCAGATGCTATTGTGCAGGCAAAAAAGAAAAGGCTCATCATGGATTGACGTGAAAGCCGGGTACGACCATCGATTCGGTCGATTCGTTGAATGATTTTATTTGCCGCTGGTTCCCAAGCTCCAGCTTCCCGTGTTCATGTCATTTCTCATGCAATCGAGTCATCATGGAAAATGACACGAAGCTGGAGCTTCGTGGTTAATCTCCTCGCTGCTGCCTTGCGAAATGAATTTTCTGAAAGTCTACAGCATCAACGATTACCTATCATTATATTTGTTTCCTCCCGGCAAGGTGGCTGATTACTGGGGATTCCAGTATCTGCGCGACAATACCCCGGACGGTGACGGGCACAACACCAGTTTTTTAACCAATTGCGCCTATAATGTCCTTTATACCCTGACCGCCGACCAGTTTGCGATACTTAAAACACTGGCGACAAACCAGGTGGATCAGATCAACCTCTATGCCTACAACCGCTTCCCGCTGATGAAGGCTTTTCACCGCCAGCTCGACGGGGATATTCCCACCGGCTCTACCGGTTTAAGCCTCGATGCCGTCAAAGCCGTTTCCGGTGATCTATATAAACTGGACGGCCAGATCAGTTTTGATCGGGCCGTGGTGTATGCAACCATGTTCAAAACACTAACAGCATCGCAGAAAACCTATCTGGACGCCATGAAGGCAGGCGGCTTTGACACATGGACCGTAACGACGCAGATGGATGCGGCGGTCAAGGAACTCATGAAAGGCGTTTCTCATGATGTATCCGTGGCATTGATGACCTATGCCGGAGATCTGTTTTCATGGTATGCGGGCTCTATAGAGGCGGATGTATATTTCTGTCCCGAGCGGCAGGGTACGTATTTCGGCTCTTTTTATGTCAAGGATGCACCAGCCATCGGGCATGAGGGCTATAAGATCGATGAATCGCTGACGGCCGATGCCGGTCAATATTTTTTGGATGTGCTGGCAGCTACCGGCCTCGATGCCCCGGTGACGAATCTGGTGGACAAGCAGCGGAACAACCTGTACGCCGAAACGAATAACATCGTGCAGATTCGCACCGACATTTCCACGCTGCTGAGAAGCCTTATCACGGCACCAACGCTATCGGATTCATTCAAGGCCGATGTTCTGGCCCAGGTGCTGGAAAAGTCCAAAATCTACGGCGAACTGGACGGCGAGATCGTTTACAACTATACCCTGGCCTTTGCCCAGATATACCCGGTCATGACTGCAAGTCAAAAAGCGGATTTAACCGCCATGAGACAGACGATCATGTCCGGTATTTATAATGGCGAACCTTTTGATTATTCTGTCTGCACGACGCCATTTCTGTATGCCGCCGTTATCACGGATGTGTCGGTGCTTGCCCCGTACATCTCCAACACCGATTATCTGTTCGGGGGGGGGGCGGCATAGTGTTTTCAAACTCCCTCGGCGCCAATAATACCATCATTGCCGGTTCAACTCTCGTATCGCTTTACCCTACCGGTATGACTTTCGAATTTTCCATCCCAACATCGAAAGCCCTGATTACGAATGTCAAGAACAGTTCGGACGGTTCTATCAACATTCCAGTCGCTTATCCCATTGGATTGAGCAATTATGTCTCCAACTCCCTCGGCGCTCGCAATACCTTGAGTATTTCAGATTTGTCCGGGTCGCTCGATGCCATGGGTGTTGCTATCGGTATCAAGATTTGGGACACCAACGGCAAAGAGATTTACAATTCCGGAACATGCAATCCTTATAAACTATATAATCATAGTACAACGACCATTTCGGGATCAGAGCTTGCATCGCTTTGCTCTTATGGTAGCCCGATGACTTATGAATTCTCTATTCCCTCACCGAAGGTACTTATTACAAATATCAAGCACAGTACCGATGGAATGATCAATATTCCAAGTAGTTATACAATAGGATTGACCGCGTTTGCGACCAATTATGTTAACTCGCTCAACAGCATTAAAATTTCAGATATTTTTGGTTTATTACCGGTAACCGGCGGGATTGTGACGGTTAAAGCTTGGGATGCATACGGCAATGAAATTACAGAATCCGGAATTGCCTCTGATTTAATGATTTATAGTCATGGAACGCGTATAATATCTGGTTCAGAGCTTGAGGATAGATTCCCAGGTGGCATTCCGGTGCTTTATGAATTTTCACATGCGTCAGCAAGTGTGCTTTTTACAAATTTAACAATCAGTGCAGATGGAGCGATTAAAATTCCAACTATCTTCACGACAGGTGCAACAGGTGGTGTATAGCAGAATCGTTGTGGTTCTTATCGTTCAACTATGTGATAAAATAGCTTGCGTTTCAAGTAGTTAAAATAAAATACCAGGATTTTAAAACAAGCTGGTACACCTTGCAGTAAAAAGGAGTATCAGCTTGTTTATTTCATATCAGACACAATCTGAGGCTGATTTTTTTCATTTGCAGAATTCCCACTTCCATGATAAGCGAAAAAAATACAAAATTAGAGTGGGAGTTATCCACTTGTTACAAGAGGGGCGTCATGAAAAGAAAAAAGCGGTTGAGTATTTGCTTATGCGCTGCATTCCTGTTTTTTACAGTGGCTGCTTGGTGCGCGCCTGTGTCGGAAACCGGACAGACCAAATGTTATGACAACACCGTCGAGATCCCATGTCCTTCACCCGGCCAGCCGTTTTATGGGCAAGATGGCAATTACATCATCAATCCGATCTCTTACACCAAGCTGGACAGCAGTGGCAATGTTCTGACCGATCCTGCCGCAGCCTGGGTTATGATCCGGGACAATGTCACCGGATTGATCTGGGGAAACAAGACGGATGACGGATCGATCCATGACAAAGACAATAAATACACATGGTACGACAGCAATCCGGCCACCAATGGGGGCAATGCCGGAACACCCGGCACCGACACAGACACCGAATATTTTCTGAAAACCCTCAATAATGCCCTTTTTGGTGGCTACAGCGACTGGCGGCTTCCCACCGTCAAGGATCTGGCCTATATTGTCAATTACAGCATCTCCTCTCCTGGGCCGACGATAGACTCTGGATATTTTTCCAATGCACCGGCGTCTTATCATTGGACTTCCACTACCAGTGCGAACTATACCAACAGCGCGTGGAGTACATACTTCGACTACGGCTTTACAAACTATATGTATAAGAGCAATGCATATTCTGCTTATGCCGTGCGTGCTGAACCGTCCGGATCATCGAGTAATTCGACGATTGGGTCTTTTGCCGGCGGATTATGGGATGATGTTTCAACGGCTTCCGGCAGCAGCTATACGGATAATGGTGACGGCACGGTTACAGATAATTCAACAGGTCTGATGTGGGAGCAAGCCGGTTCTCCCGAAACACTTAAATGGGAGCGGGCGCTGTCATATTGCACAACACTGAATATTGGCAACTATACAGATTGGCGAATGCCCACCATCAAGGAATTACGCAGTTTGGTAGATTACAGCCGGTACTATCCGGCGATCGATACGGCCTTTTTTCCAGATACGGAAACATCCTTTTATTGGTCTTCAACCACCTATGCGAACAATCCTTACAGCGCTTGGGGCGTCTATTTTTACAGTGGCAATGACGGCTATATCAATAAGACCAAATACAACTATGTCCGCGCTGTTCGCGGAGGGCAGGCCGGGCCGATGGATCAACCGGTTCTTTCCGTTAGTCCAGCAACCCGAGAGGTTACACAGGATGCAGGAACAACCCCATTCGATGTTTCCAACACCGGCACGGGAACAATGGTCTGGACAGCCGTGGTGATGTCCGGGGGCGATTGGCTGTCGATAATATCAGGAGCCAGCGCCAGTAACTCCGGTACAATCACTTGCAGTTATTCAGCCAACGCAACAGCCGTCAGCCGCACGGGTATCATCCGCATAACCGCCGATGGCGCAACGGGCAGTCCGATAGACGTATCGGTCACTCAGGCGCCAACACCGACGGCATGTACGGCAATCCTCGATGAGAATCTAACGCTTCACATACCGTACCTTTCCTATGTCGATCAGATGTCTACGCCCTCATCGTTTTGGGCGGATCTGCTGTATGAGTACAATCCGACCTATCCGGATTTGATCTTTTTCAAACTGATAAAAGCTGACGTTATTCAAGATACTTCCATTTTTTCATGTGAGCCATCGACGCTATCCAGCGATTTCAAAGTTCATATTCCGGATGTGCTGCTGCCGGATGGGATTACCCATATATGGGTGGATATGGAATACAGTACGACTTTATCAACCGATTCCATCGTCTATTTTTTCATTACAAACTATGGTGATGCTGCAATTTAAGACATGATCATGGTTTTGGCCGAAACCTGTAATTGCGCTTGCCCTGAATCAATCATCACGGTACATCCACTATAGACTTTTCGAATTAAGAATAGAGTTTATGCTGATATGCTCGGGTAAAATTGCCCATTAACGCTTGATGAAAATTATCAGAAGAAAGGAGTCAATAAATGAAAAAAGGTTTTATCGTACTGTTCATCATTACAATTTTGTTTCCATGCATTGCAAACGCGACCTATCACCTCTCTTCTTTTTCCGTTCAAAATCGAACTTATGAGGATGGTAATCAATTGAACAGGCTGGCATTCGAAGTTCAGGACGCCAATAATCAGTATATTTCAACGAATGTTCTGGGCTCGGTAGTTTTGACTGATCCCAATGGCAAGAATGTGAACATTAACACGCCTGTGCGTTTTGCTACTTCTTACGAGACAAACTGCTATTATGATGCCAATACCGGAGAGTATATATACCAACCTTTCTATTTTTATAGTTATTATGCGACTGAATTTCCGGAACAATTTGTTACAGGCACATATCATCTGGTGTTTACCGATCTGGATGGTGAAATCTCCCAAAAAGACTTTGTATTCAATGGAATTGTCGATCTGCCGATAATTCCTTCCAGTTCCTTTATGTATTATCGCGATCAAGACGGCAATTTTATCTGGCAATGGCAGGTGCCGAATATCGATCCCAATATTGGCGTAAGCACCTCCGTCAGGGTATGGATAAGCATTTATGGCGAACAGGGAGAATATATTGGCGGACTCTATGTTAAAGTACCCACGCAATTGGGGCAACTGATCGTTCCTAAAGACGTCTTTGATCAGGCCTTGACGATGGGAAAAACATTCAAATTGGCAACGCAAGTAAGAACCGACGATAACAACAACCGCGCTTATTCAACCGAGGTGACGCTTCCCGAGCTACTGCCCCAACCAACAGCCTGTACTGCAACCTTAAATTCGAATTTTTTGCTCCATATCCCCTATATCACCTATGCGAATGGCACCTTGTCGCTTTGGGCGGATTTGGCTTATG
>CAJBLH010000299.1 GCA_903953895.1 uncultured Desulfobacteraceae bacterium
ATTCAAGTCAGACCGTCGGGGCTGATCCTTGAAAGGGTTGAGCCCGTTGGCTTTCATCCGCACGAGATATGCCTTGTAGCGATCCAGCAGAGATGGCAGGTTCAGGGTTTCCCCTTCGAAGACATCCGCCAGATCATCCAGTGGATCGAGCGCCAGGATCGGCAGGCGGTCTCCGATCAGATCATCGGCGAGGGCATTGTACAGGCGCTTTTGAATGAACGGACAGGAAAAGCGGCACAGAGATGTTTTTGTGCCGTTATCGGCTGTTTGAAACTCTGGCGCAATCACACCATTCATATACAGATAGGCGCACCACTCGGCATCGATCGAAAACGGCACGTCGGATCGGGAAAACAGCTCCAGAACATGCGAAACATAGCCTTTGCGGACTTTTTTCACGAGATTCAGGATGGTGTTGTTCCACTCCAGCGTCATGGCGGCATGATGCACCGTTTTCCAGGTGTTGCAGTCGATGGCTTGTTCTTTGTCCGGATTGTATTTTTCGGTGAGCAGCTCCCCGAACCACCCCACCAGACCCGGCTGACCGTGGGTCGCCTCATATACACTCCGGACAACCTCCGGATCGACGATCTGGCCGCTTTCGCGTTGGTACTGGTCGAACAGTTCCGTCACTTCATCCAAAGTAAAATTGGGAACATGGAGACTTCTCTGGATATTGAACGGGGGACCCCGCTCGCTGTCCACCCCCAGTACGGCCCGCACGCCGATTAACGCCAGGCCGTGCAGCCAGTTGGATTCCCGGTCCAAATACATTTCACGGAACTGGCCCACCAGCACATCCAGCCAGAAGAATGGCAGGGTATCGACTTCATCGATCAGAAGTATCAGCGGTTTGCCCCAAAGCCCCCTGTTTCGGCTGAACAAATCCCGAAAAGCCTTCCAGTCTTTGATCGTGGGTTCGTTCGGAAATTTTTCGGAAATGATATCGGAGAATGCTTTGGGAACGTCATTGGAATTCTGATTGTCGGGAATCGAGATACCTCGCAGCACTCCCAGTGAAAAGAACAGGATATCGAAGCGATCCGGATACCGCTTCTGGATCTCCTGCACGACCTGGCGGGTCAGCCAGGTCTTTCCCGTCTGCCGGGGCGCCCAGACCGTGAAGTAATGGCCGCCTTTTTCCGGATAGCCGACAAGCTGTTCCAGGCACCGATCGACCAGCTCGGTTCGTGGAACGCAGAAATGAATGTCATGATCAACGGGGCCATAGGAGTGAAATCTGCGCATAGGTATGCCCTCTGATTTGTAGAATCGGTGCGATGAGTTGTTCGTTTTCAAGTAATCGTGTTTCTTACCAGCCATCACAAAAATTGAATTCCGGTAGGGCAAATAACCAAATTATCGAATAACCGATCACTGTCCCCCACGAACGGCGCGCACATAATAGCCGTAAGATCCACTCTTACCGTAGTTGCCGCCGTAGTAGTCGTCGAAGTCCCCGCCCCATCCACCGGATCCACCGCTAAAACCCACTGCCTTAGGCCTGTCTCTAAAGTCTGTAGTGGATGACCAATAAAATAATGATTGTGTATTTGGGAAAAAACTGGTGTCGATTCTCGGATCTATATCGTTATTTCTATAAAGCGTTCCCAATTCTTTTCTATTGGGAAGTCGCCAGTCTGAAAATCCACCCCATTTTGCTGTATTCAGTGCAGCGATAAATTTTTGACTGGCTTCGAAAAAGAGATATGTATTGTCGGAGTCGTTTGGATTGCCATAATCCTTGACACCATCTTTGTTCTGTTTGACTTCCCAGACAAGACCCGTTTCGTTATCCCGAACCATCATCCAGGATGGGGAAGTGTCCGGCAATTCGATGCCGTTGATGCCCAGCTTTGAATATTTCGAAGACCGCTTTAACGATGTCGAACTATCGGAAATCTCCACTGGCGATTTTCCTGCCGGCTTGTCATCAACTTTCGCATTTACTCCTGATGGTTTTCCATCCACGTTGGTGTTCCCGGTTGGTTTACCATCAGGCAGCACACTGGCATCGGGTGATTCGCTGGGGAATTCCTGGCTGCCTGAAGTTTTTACTGGGACATTCGGCAAGGAGTCGGCAACGGATGTCTTACCTGATTTTACAGACTCTTTTTTCAGGTCAGCCAGTTTTATCCGTGCCAGTTCGGAAAATTCACCATGCGGATATTTCTTCAGATACGCTTCGAATACCGCTGGATTTTGATAATTCATGATGGATTCCCAGTACAAGGTCTCCGTTTTCGATTCGACAGCAGAATTGTCCGCTTTCGGCAGTATCTGAACCGTCACCGGACCGGTAAAATAAAACTCGCCCAGAAGCGACCCATATTCCCACGGTACCTGCCTCTTGTTTGTGGCGGCAATCACTTCTTCCCGCACTTTTCGAAGCATCAGTCCAACCTCGATGCCTGGCATCTCGATATATTTCAGCAGCGCTTCGGTATAGGGGCTGTGTTTGCCTATGCCATCCGTTGCCACTTCACCGTCTTTGGTGGAATACGATATCAATGTTCCGGCACTGGCTTTCATGGGCGCAAGTCCTCTTCCGATCGATGCCGATCTGTTTTCACCCATACTTCTGGCCAATGTCTGAGACAGCGGGTTGTCCCGGCAGGCATCCAGAAACAGCAGGTTCACTCGATTATGACCTTCCATCTGTTTCAGTACAACGGTCATGTCAGATACTTCCCAGTTCAGATCCCGTTCTTTTTTCAAATTGGCATCGACCGGCAGAATGTAATTGATTCCATCTACCTGTATCCCATGCCCTGCGTAGTAAAACACGGCTGCACGCGACCCGTCCAGTTTGTTTCCAAAACGTCTCAGCGCCTGATCCATATCTGATTTTCCTGCATCAAAAACCATATCCACGTCAAATCCGATCCGCTTCAGCACCTGCCCTATCGCCGAGGCATCGTTTCGGGGATTGGCAAGCGGTGGAGTGTTCTGATAGGCACTATTGCCAATCACCAGCGCCACGCGTTTCTCTGAGGCCGCTGCCAGAGACAAATTGCTTTGGACAAGAAACAACAGATTCAGGATAATCAAAAATCTCAGGAATAACAGTGGATTTCTTTTCATAGGGAACCTCTGACATAATTTTATGTCCATCCAATGGCCACAACCGTTACGGTCACACCGTCGCACCGGGTTTCTTTCGAGAGGGAAGCCAAAACAGCGGTATCATCCAACGATACAAACAGGGCTACCGTTACAGACGGCAGATTCAGTCTCCGGGCATAGGCGGCGGCCTGCGATATCGCCTTCTGCATACCGGCATAGCTTCTAAAGCTTTTTATCTCGATGATTCCAATTTTATTTCTGCATGTCAAGTGAAGATCGACCTTGCCGTTCCCGGTTGGAAACTCCGGACTGATCACACAGATATCCGCAACAGCTTCCTTCATCCACGCATAGAGATGAAAATGCCCCACCGCCTCGGTGTAATTCAAGTCAGACCGTCGGGGCTGATCCTTGAAAGGGTTGAGCCCGTTGGCTTTCATCCGCACGAGATATGCCTTGTAGCGATCCAGCA
>CAJBLH010000300.1 GCA_903953895.1 uncultured Desulfobacteraceae bacterium
CGCCGTGTTCTGATCTTCGCCGTATTCATATACCGACACAATATTGGGATGATTCAGCAACCCTGCCGCCTGGGCTTCACGCTTGAATCGGATGATGATGGTGTCTGTCAGGTTTAAGTCTGATTTTAGATCGGCCAGCAGATCTCTGGAGATGGTTTTCAGCGCCACCGTGCGGTTGATGAACGGATCGATGGCCTTGTAAACTACCCCCATGGAGCCTTTGCCCAGCTCAGCCTCGATGATGAATTTGCCCAATTTTTCCGGATTATTATTCATATCGCTTTTCCAAGGCAAACAAAGTCAGATTCGGTTGATGGTAAAATGCGAATTCTGCCCGAAAGCTACCGTATCGTTGTTTTTCAGAGGATTCAGGCAGTATGGGGAAACCTTTTGCCTGTTGATATAACTGAAATTGGTCGAATTACAATCGATCAAATAGAGGCGGGCATCGGTATTGACGAACAGGACGTGGATGCGTGAGATTTGACTGTCCGAAAGTAAAAGGCCGCACATCGTGTTCATGCGGCCGACCGGAAGAACGGTTTCCGGCGGAACCGTAAACTTGGTGTCAGAGGCTGATATGGAAAAATGTACCGCCCCGGAAAGGTTTTGCAGACTTGCTGCGCGCTTTTCGATGAATAGATCGATGTACGGGTTCGGTGAAGACAAGAGCGGCACTTTTTTTTCGATATTCGCCAGCTTCATGTAAGTGATGAATTTCTGACTCGGCTTATAAAAATACAAAGACCGTTTTGCATCGCCGGCCTGCTGAATCAATGCCATCATGCTTCGGATGGCGTTGCTGTCCATGAACTGGGTGGCTGCGACATCGATAAATATTTTTCCGGCATCCGGCAGCCGCTGCATAACTTCGGCAATATCGGTAAAGTCCTTGCCGGTATTTTTTCTCGAAAGCCTGAAAATCAACAATTTGTCATCGATACCGGGGATATGAATCTTGCCGACAAAGACACCATTTCCTGTTGAGCGATGGGATTCATCAAATAAAATGAATTCATGATCGAAGTTGATCAGATCGCCATGCTTGATCTCTGCACAGGAACTTTTATGGCTGTTGATCAAGAACGGCCGGTTGCAGTTGATGATAAACCTGGTTTGTTCATAACCAATGTTGAACTGATATTCATCGAATGTCATGCAGGCTGGCAGGGTCTCACAGGCCAGCTTATCCACATGCCCGGCAAACAGCGAGAAATGTTTGAGCGTAATCATGTCCGGCATGATGAAAAGTGGTTAAGAAGCATATCTGATCTTAAAATGCGATCTCCCCAATTTGATGATCGACTGATCTTCAAGGGAGATGGTAGTTACCGGGATTCCATCTACGATGGTTTTGTTGGACGAATCATTGTCATGGATGACGAATTTGCCGTTCTGCACTTCAATGGCGCAGTGGACGGCTGATACCGCATCATCGGTGAGTACGATATCGTTGGTTCCGGAGCGACCGATTGTCATCCTGCGGTTGAACAGGTTATAGCTGTCGATCGGAATACCGTCGATATCAAGCAGGACGAGCCATCCAGCCAGGTGGATTTTCGGTACGGAATCGCCCGGCCCCAGAAAAACGGTTTTGGATACATCTGAATCGCGTTCAAGAAAGGGGGTGGCGGGAGGGGGGGCTGGTGAGCGCACCGGAGAAACGGCGGCTGTGGAAGCGGCAAACACGGTTTTCAGTTCGTTGTCTTTGGCGCAAACCGGACATGACGCCAGGCTGTCTGGAAAACGATGACCATTGGGACATTGTTTCATGAATCCCCCATTCGTTCAAATTTAGAAAGGGACGCTGGTGAAACAGCGTCCCTCGATGAAAATGGTTATTTGACGTCGATATATTCAAAATCTGCGAAACATTTAAACGTACTCAATCCGAAATACCCCACCGTAAACGGGGAATTGGTGTCGTTCATGTTGATGACCGGCGAATCGTTGATAAAACACTGAATGTTGCTTCCACTGACTTTGACCTTCAGAAGGTACCAGTTGTTGGGCTTGATCCTGCCGCCTAACAGAAAATCGAGCCTTCTGGGGTTGGCCAGATCGATCCATTCATTGTTGACCATTTTGCCAAGAACAGCCCCTTCCTCTCCTGCCAGTCGAAACATATAATAATTGTTCGGGTCCACCATCCGGAAAACAATGCCGGCGCCGATAAATTTTCGCATATTGCTCAGCTCTTCCTGCGTTGGCGATACAGATGTGTCGTAACTGATCCGGGTTTTTACTTCAATGGTGGCATTCGAAATCTGTGGTGCTGAAACATACATGATGGCATTAAGCGCGCGAATGTCTTCGCTGTTCTGTTTTAAACAGCCGTTTTCGCATCCATAGAGTCCAGGAGTGGGTCCTTCCCATACCCAGTAAGCCTTGCCGTTGGATCGCCAGATGTTGCGCATGGCGCCGTTGCCGGGGTCGAATTCATCTAAAAAAATGGATTCATTCACCTTGGCCACTTCCCGGATAATGGTTTGTTCCCGGACGATGGTTTCCTGCGCACAGCCGGAAGCCAACAGCAATACAACCGCAAAAACAACCAGACAGCCTTTTTTTCCGATAATTCCTGATCTGTTCATCTTGCCTCCATTTTTAGTTGTTGATCTTACATCCTGGGTTGTCAATATTTCGGGATAATTCCCGCTTGAATCCGGTATGGCTTACCAGGCTATCCACTTGAGCATTTCCTTGTTTTGCCGGAAATCGTTTACAGCCGATAGATACCCCAGCCAACCGATAGATGCCAATTCTTCTCCCATGGTAAAATGACCTTTGATCTGTTTGGTACTGTACAGCATGCCGCCTTTGTCGCTTAGGCCCTGAAGTTTTATCATTTCCTGATAAATATCCTGCATGCGTTTTTTTGCGAGCGGGTCGCCTGTCGTACGGGCAAGCTCCTCCCAGGCTTTGGCAACCCCGAGCGTTCCCTCCGACCATACGAAATCGTTCAACGAACTCCAGTTGACCATCTTGCCGGCAAGGGGGCCATCCTCATATCGGATATCCGAAATTTCACCGTCATAAGGGCGATAGCCTTTGATGCTGCCTTCTTTTCCTTCAGGAGTCCGGTAAGACCAGGCGGTGCGGAAGTGATTGTCGGCATATTCGAGGCATCTTCTGGCACGGCCCAGATACTGGTCGGCAGTTGACTGATGTCTGCTATCTGCTGACAGCCGGGCCTGCTTGATCAGATACAAGGCCCCCCAGGAGGCGCAATCCAGCGCCTTGGCCCGGTCGGGCCCTTCGGGGCGCCATCCCTGATTGAATGTTCCCGCAATATCATCCCATAAAAATTTATCGATTCCGGTTCCGATACTCCACGCCAGATTATCGCATGTAATGTCCAATCCAAGACCCCGATAGACATGAGCGGCCAGAATCAATGCCTGAAATAGATCCAGATTATGCTCGGTGGAACACCATGGGATTTTTTCATAAGCAGACGGCCGGTTATACCCGTTACTGCCAATACCGTTATAGCCGCCTTTGACAAGACCGGTTTCCGGATCGATCAGGGGGAGGATGTAGGCAATCAGAATTCGGCGGATGGGTTCATCCCATTCCGGGTTTTGACTTGCCATTCGGGCCAGGGCCAGAACGCCTAAAAAATGAGCGACTTCGCCGGTTCTAACATCCGGAGAAATATAGTTATCACCGATAACGTTGGCACTTCGCGGAACTTTTCCATCTTCTGAAACTTGCGCGGCCCACGGACGCAGGATCTGTTCGGCTTTTTCGATTTCCCCTTTGAGTAACAGCGCCTTGGCCAGACAGGAGCTGCCGTAAAGGGTGATCCGGCCATACCGGCTTAAATATTTCTCATCCGGGTTAAACCCGATGTAGCGATAATTGATGACCAGCCGGCCGTTCGGTACCTTGAACGCCGTATTGTCCGATTTCAGCGCATCCATTTCCTGCACGGCCACCCAGGTTTCAAGACCGGGCCATCCAACGGTCGGTTTTGCGTCAGTCGATTTATCCGGATGACTGAAATCGATCGCATCACCGACTGAATGCTCTTTTCGGACGATCTGCCGGGTGATTTCGGCAAACCGTTCATTATCGGCATTGAAAAGAGCAAGCTTCAATATAAAAGATTGTCCATAATCTCTGGCCTGTCGTCCGATAACCGCCTTGACCTGAAACGTGTGCGGCGTCGGCCGGACGATATCTGTCTGTTCATATTCCAGATCTCCCGGCACATACACATAAAAGACTGAATGGAAGTCGGCGTCCATGCGGCCTTCCACAATGGCGGTATTATCATCCAGCCAGGTCAATCGGGTAATGGAACCGGGCGCCGGAGGCGGATATATCGTGCGTTCGGTTGAAAGCGCCTGTGCGCCCTCCTTGTACTCAGTGATTTTCCTTTCCGGGGGAGCTATCGGGCGGGTTGGTGAGACGGGAATTTCCGGCTTCGATGTCAACCGGATTTTTCCTTTTGCCTGAGTGGGCGGCACTTTGACCATATCATCGAGGCAGATGGTATCACCGACCCTGATCCGGTCCGGGTTGGTGATACCGGGGTTTCGGCTCAAGATGGTTTTCATCAATTGCGGATCAAATTTTCCGAAGTGCGTTCGGCATATCTGCGCCAGGGTATCACCATTTCGGACGATAACTTTTTTCCGGCAGGTATCGCCTGCATCGGACATGCCTATAAACTGAAAAAAGATGGCGATAATAATAATCTGCAGGAACAATTTGCGTTGGATCGATCCCAAATCAGCCCGCCTTTCCGCATGGTTGGATGTGATGAAGAGTTGTGGTGTGCATCATGTTTTTTTCCTTTGCGTATCCCATTTGGTCGATATCTGAATGGTGGAAAGATATTCGAATGTGCCTTTGATTTTACAATAAAGCTGAACGAAGTGATAAAAGAATAAACCGACAATAGAAGACAGCAGCAGTCGCCCATATTCTTGAGTGGACATTCCCCGCAACAAAAATTTATCGATGCTGATGGAGAGCCAGTCGTTTAACACGGCAAAAACGATGCCGCCGATCCATATCCCAAGAGGCGTCGCCCAGGTTAAAACAGCCGGCGAATAAGTCAGAGGCTGAAAAAGCAGTATGAAAATAAAAAACACCAATCCCAGCAATTCGATGAAAGGCGCCATGATTTCAAAAAAGATGTAATACGGGATGGCTAAAAGCCCGACGCCTTTGTACCGGGGATTGAAAAAAAGCCGGGTGTTCAATCGCAACGAGGATAACAGACCCTTTTGCCACCGTTTGCGCTGTTTGATCATTTCGTCGAGATTGGGAACGGCAGAAGTAAAACAGGTCGGCAGACTGAATTGCAGGACTTTGTACGAAGCCTTTTTTTCAATCAGATGGCGATGGATCCGAACGATCAGCTCCATGTCTTCACCGATGGCAAGATTGTGGTATCCGTTAATTTCCAGAAGGAGCTTGCGCTGAAACAGGCCCAGTGCGCCCGAAACGATCAAGTTGGCATTCACGAAATTCCAGCCCGTTCGAAACAGTGAAATGCTGTTTACAAACTCGATTTTTTGCAGATTGGCGAAGAGTGAATAGCCTTTTTCAGAAAGGATGCGGACACTTCCACTGGTAACCACCACATGCGGGTCTTGAATGACGGGCTTGACCAGATATCGAATGGTATTTTGGGTAAGATGCGTATCCGCGTCCACCGCCAGGACGTATTCCGCGGTGCTGGCATTGATTCCACAGTTTAAAGCATCTGCTTTTCCCCCATTTTCCTTATCGATGACGATCAGATTCGGTATCTCTCGGCTGGTAAAAACGCGCCGGATCTGTTGCGTGGGAATTGATTCAACGATTTTTCGGCCGGAACTTTCACGCAATTCAAACGAACTGATCAATAACGCCAGCGTGCTGTCTTGGGAGCCGTCATTGATGACGATGATTTCCAATTCAGGATAATCCGCGTTGATGACATGGGTCACAGTCTCCACGATAACATTTTCCTCGTTGTATGCCGGAATCAACAGGGAAACCTTGGGATAACCATGGATCGGGGCATCGATCATTTTTTTTTCGTATTTGATCCATGAAATGGACAGCAGCAGCATGATAAATCTGAAGGCCATTCCCACACCGATGAATACGAAAAAAAACAGGGAAATGAAATAGCTGAATTCAAACACCCTCATAGCTCCATTTGTTTTTTGTTCACCGAAAAAAATCACTCATAGGATTACCGTATTTTGGGAGCATGTGGCGTTGCATCCTTGTTCGTCATTTCGGTTCGGCCATGTGATCGCTTTGATGGATCTGCGGCAAGAAATCAAATTTTCCCGCGTTCTTTCGCCATATTGACGTAGGTTTCCACCGTGTTGGCCGGAGGGGTCCAGCGATCTTCCGGTGCTTTTTCAATCAGGTGCATGGCGTCAAAACTACAGGATGTTACACACAGGCCGCAGCCGATGCAGCGTTCTTTTTTGACCCGGGCTACATCATCGATTTCGATGGCCTGCATCTGGCAGCGTTCCTGGCATATCCCGCATGCCGTGCAGTCTTCAGCGGTCACTTCTCCAAAATAATTGGTGTGAACCGCTTTGGCCGGTTCATCCAGGTTATTCAGATTTTTCAGGATCTGACAGCAGCATCCGCAGCACAGGCAGATATTGGTGGGTTTCTGGGAATTGCCGGGCTGAAGGACAAGACCTGCTTCCATACCTTTTGCCAGAATATCAAGCGCTTCGGTCTGGCTGATGGAACGGCCCAGACCGTTTTCTTCGTAATAGTAGGCGCCGCTGCCGAATGTCAGACAGACTTCAACCGGCCGGTCGCACCCCTTGCCGGCCATTTTGTGCTCGGTTCGGCAGATGCAGGGACAAACCACGATTTTGGATTGTTTTTTGATAATCTGCTCGGCTTCGTCGTAGGGCATGGTAAGCATTTCAGCAGAAATACTCTTTGAAATCGGAATGACGCGAAGCTGCTTGGTTTTTGTTTCGGACCACGCCTGTTTCATCAGGTACGGCGAATACTCGTTGAAATCCTTGATCAGATCCAGGTCCAGGCTTTTGACATGATATTCCCAGATGCCCACCACAAACTGAGCCGCCATGTAAAATATCTTCCCGCCTTTGCCGGATCGATAAATCAGACCCTTCCGGGACATATCGTCCAGGATCGGCGCCAGTTCGGCTTCCGCCATTTTCAGCCGAGCGGCGATGGCGGACACCGGTTCCGGCATCATCACGAGTCCCACTGCAATCTCGGCTTCCTGAGGCGTAAACAGGCGTTTAAGTATCCGGATCTCAACACCAGTTTCGGTGGACGGAAACCCGGCCGGAAGGTTATCCAGATGCCGGGCAAGATTTTGATACACATCGTTCATTAAAAAAATCTCCTTAAAATCCAATTAAAATTATAGCCTTATGGCCCATCCACCCATTGGTGCCTGCCCCCTTTCATTCATTCATCTGATACGCCTCTTTCAGCGCATAAATCTCTTTCCAGATTTTTTCAAACCGATCCGAATGGACCACCGGCTTTTGAATCATTTTCAGGCAAATATCCATCTGCTGGGGGGTGGCGCTGGGTTTGGAATAGAACTGAAGCGCAAATTTCGAAAAATCGCGGATCATGAAATCAAAAATCTGATCGATCATATCGTTTTCAACAGACTGAATGCCGGCGTTCTCCAGAATGAGCTGTCCATAGGCCACCAGGGTGAAAAGCTCGCCGACAATCAACAGAAAATCGATGTCTTTTGCCTGCTCGGCGCTGGGAGTTGCGGTTGCCAGAAACGTCTTGAAAACATCGATCTGGGCCTTGAATATGTCGATATTGGGAAGGTTCAGGCGATGATAAGCCAATTGAAAATCATGGAAACGGATTTTCCCCAGTCCTTTGGTGGGGCCTTGATTGAACAGAAAATCATCGTTAGCCGGGTCCGTCCTCCGGGGAATTTCCGGAAAAACATCAGGGTTGAAGAAATAATTGGCCATGAATTTGATGATCAGCGCCATATTGACATGCACCGTGCCTTCCAGTTTGGGAAGAGCGCGGATGTCTCTGGCCGCCATCTCGAAATACATGTCCTTTTCAAACCCTTTAGCGGCAATTATATCCCAGAGCAGGTTGATGACTTCCTCCCCCTGAGTGGTCACCTTCATCTTGACCATGGGATTATACAGCAGATACCGCCGATCCGTTGTGGAAGCACTTCGCATGTAGTCCGCAGCCCTGGAGGCAAACAGCTTCATGGCCAGAAGGCGGGTGTAGGCATCCGTAAAAAGCTGTTTGACGTGCGGAAAATCCGTGACGTAATGATTAAACAGCCTCCGGTTGGCGGCATGGCGGATCGACTCGTAGAAGGCATGGGTGCAGATGCCGATGGATGCCCAGCCAAGATTGAATTTTCCCACGTTGATGGTGTTCAGAGCCGAATCCCACGCAGTCTGCCCCTGGGTCAGGATATCATCATCGGTGATGGGGTAGCTGTGAAGAGCATACTGGGCCACATAATTCTGGGAATTCACCACATTCTTGACGCATTCATAATTGGGGTGTTTGGAGTTGACGACAAAAAATACATAGTCGTCGCTGTCCGCCATTTTTCCGAATGTGGATACCAGGGCTGCCTCGTTGGCGTTTCCGATATAGTATTTTCCGCCGTCTGCGCGGTATTCGCCGGCCTTGATTTCCGTTAAAGTCATTTCGCTGGCGTAGAGATCGGCGCCATGTTCTTTTTCGGACAGCCCGAAAGCAAAGATTTCGCCGTTTTTCAGAAGATCTGCGGTTTTTTGCTTGACGGTTTCATTTTGTCCCATCCAGATCGGACCGAGTCCCAGAATGGTCACCTGCCAGGTGTACCAGTACGGCAAGCCGTAAAAACCCAGTATTTCACTGAAATCACAATTCCGGGCCGTGTCCCAGCGACAGTCTGCTCCGCCGTATGCCGCTGGGGTCAGCAGCGATGAAAATATCTGGTTTTCTTTTAAAAAATCCAGAAAATCCCTGTACCACACCCGTTCATGATCATCGTGTTTCAGCCGGGCCTTCCCTTTGTTTTCGAAAAATGCGATGGTTTTTAACATGATTTGACGGGAGGGTTCGTCAAGATGCGCGAACCGTTCCGATTTAGGATTCAGCAGTTTCATGGCGGTCGTTACCCTTTTGACAGAATCGGATTATCTTCGAATTGTGACCTTGTTCATGACGATCGGCGTTACCGGGCGGTCCATGGGGCCGGTTTGAACCGAGCCGATTTTCCGGACCACATCCATGCCGCTGGTGATTTTGCCGAAAACCGAATGGCGGTTGTTCAGGTGAGGGGTCGGGCCGAGGGTGATGAAAAACTGGCTGCCGTTGGTGCCGGGTCCGGCATTGGCCATGGAAAAAACGCCTTCGGCATCGTGAATCAGGGATGGATGAAACTCGTCTGTAAACCGATAGCCAGGTCCTCCGGTGCCGGTTCCCAATGGGCATCCGCCTTGAATGACGAATCCTTTGATCACGCGGTGAAAGCACAGGCCATCATAAAAATTGCCATTCCGGTCGGTTTCCTGGCGGCCTTCGGCCAGATTGATAAAATTCCAGACGGTTTCTGGGCATTCGCCGGCATAGAGTTCGGCTTCGAAAGTTCCCAATGTGGTTTCAAATACGGCCACCGGCCGTGAAATGTCTTCTTTGTATGCATTTTTGGTGATGGGCATGAATGTCTCCTGAGTTAACGGATGAATGTCTAAAATAAATTCTGTGCGTCATTTTCGGACAAGTAATGTGAGGGGTTCTATAGACATTCAGAAAAATAATTTTGCTGCGTTATCGGTCATGAATGGCCGAAAAAAGGCCTATTGCCTCCCTGCCGCCTTGCCAAATGAATTTTCTGAATTGTTTATATGAACCTCAGTTTGTGACTGTTCAACGCATGATTTGCGGCAATTTAATGGTTTTTCCCCATAAAGGCAAGAGACAAAAGTCGGTTTCCGGCGAAGTCATTGACCCCTCGATGGACTTATGTCCATCCGATAGTCACAATCGTTAAAACTGCCGGTAGATGAGAACGGGATTCAAACCCACGCCGGGGTAAAAACCGGTATGGTCTGGTCATAAGGGATGTAGCATTTGATATCGATCAGGGGGGAACCGTCTCTGGCATCGAGTCCATCCACTGCGATGGTTGTTTCCTGAATGGACAGAATCCGGCAAAGGGACAGGGCAATCAGATTCGGACGCACGGGCGAATGCGTGGCAAATACGCCGGTTAATGGATTGACCGGGTCTTTTCGGGGATGAACCTGAAGGGTATTTCGCAGCTCCGGGGTATCGTTTTCATGAAACCAGTACATCACATGAATATGAGAAAACCCCTCCAGTCCCAACAAGGCGTCTTTGTAACATTTATCAATTTCAATCCATGTTCTGTCATCGGTTTTTCGAATGACACCGATAGGGATAACTTTGAAGCTTCTTTCCATTGCGGACACTCCGGTTGGTTGAGGATAAATACTGCTTTTTCTACAACCGGTGATCATTCAGGTCAACAAGAAAAAAGAAGCTGCTGCATGGAATTTTGTTGAAATGATTTCACCGAATCTGTAACGTCGTGTCGATGATACGTGAGCGGTCATGATCTGAGTTGTTAGAACCTTCTCTATGAACTTCACCTGCACGGAGGAAACTAAAAAAATGCGGTTTGTGACAGATGATGGTGCAACGAAACGCAACTCCAAGAGAACACAGATGAAAAAACAAACGGCGGTTATCATTCTGGCTCTGATGACGATTTCCTGCACTGCTGTTCAGTATGGATCGATCGGTCGACAAATTCATCGGGGGGCCGGAACATTTACTTTTATCGACCAGCGGGGCAATCCGAATAAACCGATTTCCGTATGGTATTATCAACCTTCTGGATTTAAGCCGGATACACAGGTGCTATTTGTGATGCACGGCGCCAAACGCGATGCACAGCGCTGCTGTGATGAATGGATTCAATATGCGGATCATTACGGCTTTCTGCTGGTTGTACCTGAATTTTCCCATAAGTATTATCCCGGCAATAGAGAATACAGTGAAGGCAATATGTTCGATAAGAAGGGAAACCCCATTCCGGAAAGCGACCGTGCGTTTACGGTCATCGAGCATTTATTTGACTTCGTGAAGGAGACAACGCAGAATCGGAGTTCGTCATATGTAATCTATGGCCATTCTGCCGGAGGCCGGTTTGTTCAGCGGATGATTCTGTTCAAGCCGGATGCCCGCATTAGAATGGCCGTTGCCGCAAACCCCGGCGTATTTGTGTTCCCGGTTTATTCTGAAAAATATCCTTACGGTATCAGAAACTCCGGCATGGTTCCGGAAGATCTCAGGTCAGCTTTTAAAAGAAATTTCATGCTTATTCTGGGAGATAAAGACGTAAGTGATGACGACATGATTCTCTCTATATCATCCGAAGCATTGGAACAGGGCGATAACGCTTTCGAGCGGGGAATTAATTTCTACGATTCGGCAAAAAATGAAGCCTCTCGGCTTGGCATGACATTTAACTGGAAACTGACAACCGTAGCCGGTGCTGCACATGAAGATGCAGAGTTGGCGGAAACTGCGGCACGGGTCCTCTTTCTTGACGATACGGACTGAAATTTATCAGGATAACTGAAGCATACAGAAAATGACAGCCGCAGTGGCGATGCGGTACCAGCCGAAGATGATGAAAGTATGCGTTTGAATATAGTTCAGCAGCCACTTGACGGTAATGAATGAAACCAGCGCGGAGACAATGAATCCCAACAGAACCAGGCCCCAGTCTTCTTGGGCCGCTCCGGGCTGCAAATGGCGCAGTGCTTGAAAAATCTTGAGTCCGCCGGCAGCCAGCATGGTTGGAATGCCGACAAGAAAAGAAAACTCTGTTGCGACCGATCGACTTAGACCCAGCATCAGCATCAGCAGGATCGTGGCGCCGGAACGGGATGTGCCGGGGAATACCGCCGCCACCAACTGGCCGATGCCCACAAGAACTGCGACCGTCCAACTGACTGAGCCCTTCAGCTTTTTTCTGTAAAGCCATTTTTCAATGATCAAAAAGCCGATTCCGCCCAACAACATGGCCCAGGCTATCGGCGATAGCTCTTCGGGCAGCTTGAATCCGGCCTTGTTTAACAGCAGACCACCGATGCCGGTGATGACAAATGCGCATAGAATCTTGACGGCATAATCCTGGGTGGATTTTTTCCGCCACTGAAAGGCAAATTGATGCAGGCGATCCGGAAAGAGCGGCAGTACGGCAATGACTGCACCGCTCTGAATCACGATGTTGAAGAGATCACTCTGGCGCGGGAGCCAGTGCTCGGCTATGAGTAGATGAGCGGTCGATGAAATCGGGAGAAACTCGGTAATTCCTTCGATAATTCCAAGTATGATGATGGCGATCCATTCGGGCATGCACGCCTTAAACCCGAATATTGGATTTTTGTCAAGAACGAATAAAAAAAGAATGTCACAACCGCTCGTGAATCCCGCTGGTTCGAGTGGCATGGATACCGGAAAACAAGTCTTCAGCCAGCTCCATTAAAAGATGCACAATCTCTGCCCCAAACGCATCGGGCTTTTCGGCATAGAGGGTGAGGGCGCCGATAATCCGTCGGTCTGTCGAGATCGGAATGGCAATGATGGAAGAATATCCGTGCCGGCTTGCATCGGCCTGCAAGGGAGCAAACAGGGGATCGTTAAACACGTTGCCGATGATGGCGACGCGTTTGTTTCGAATGGCTCTGGTTGTCGGACTCCATGCCGTCTCCATCCAGGATTCAGAGTGCAGCCCCCCGTTCTGATATCCGGCCTGTGCCTCCGGGGTCAAGGTCGTGTGCGCATCGTCTTCGGTATAACCGATCCACGCCATGCGGTATTTACCTGTATTAACAAGAATATTGCAACATTCCTGAATCCGTTTTTTTTCATCGGTTTCATGAATCATCAGACGACGGCAGGCGGAGATGGCCGACAGCGTGTAGTTGAGTTCCTGCAGTCGCGCCTGCTCCTGTTGTTGGTGGAACATCATGCGGTTGATTTCAGCCGCCAATGCATCAAATTCGATACCGGCATGGGTCTTCTCCGGTGATTCCACATCTCCCCGGTTGGACTGATGAATGAACTTTCGGATGGAAATCAGGGGGGTGATAATTTTATGGAAGATCATCCACGGGATGAACAATCCCATCGAAGCGGCAAAAACGATTGCCGTCCATATCATATATTGCACCAGAAGAAGATTTTGCTGACAGGATGCCTTGATCCCGATATCGCCAGCGCACTGCAGCATTTGCTCCAGGGGTACAAAAGCTGTCCACACCAGCGAAAAAAGCAGCAACAGATGCAGTAAAAATATCAAAACCGCCTGGAACCGAAGGGATTTCTTCATGGATGCATTGATCAATTTTCAGGGAAGTATTGAAATGGTCGAATACAGCCCTTCACGCTCGCCGTCCGGGTAAGGTTGAATGGTGTTGAAGGAAATATTCTGATTCTGCTGGGCATGTCCCCGATTATGCTTGCCATCGAAATAGGCGCCGTTGGCTTCCAGAATATGCTCGATGCGGTGCTGAAATCCTTCGACGAATTGTTCTCCGTCGCCTTCAAACAGCAGTTCTCCCATTACCAGCCCGTCTTTTATTTTGGAAAATTCCTCCAGCGAGATGCTGTGATCTTTTAAATCGTGTGAATTGCTGATATAGCCCCAGACCAGATGACCGGAAGGGATGGTGAGCGGCTCGATCAAATCGATCAGGGTATGCGGCATTACAATACAGCCTTCGCCGATCGTCAGCGGGTAATCCGGGGTTCCCCTCAGAAAGGAATTGAACCCGACAAACACTTTCTTCCCAAGCCTGGCTTCGATGATTTTTGCCCCATGCGCAGTTACATCGTATCCATCCAGGTGGGAATTTACGATGTAGCAGTTTTCCTGGGCATTGGCGCCTTTTCCCAGGAATGAATTTTGAATATACGCACGCTGTGCGACCAGAACATTTTCACTGATCCGGGTTTTTTTCTTGATGACGGCGAACCGATCCACGGAAGCCCCCGGGGGGATGGTTATCGGCAGTTCCAGGTGTATCTCATCAAAAACACGTTTAAAATCCGATTTTCGTTCCTGTATGAAATCCATGATAATGCCTCGGGGAGGGCCTTCACCGAATTTGAAATTGACATAGCTATCCAGCTTTTGACGCGGATACCGGTACAGAAAATTGAATGCCTTGTCTTTTTTAATCCAGATGGTTCCCGGTTCGACATGAATATGGGATATTTCTCCGACCTGAACATAAGAAAACCGTCCGATCACACAGTCATGGGCCGTTGTCAGATCGACGGTGCTGAAGGTTCCGAGAAAGCACCCTTCGGTCGGAGATCCGTGAATATTGGCATAATGCATGGACATGGTGTCGTGAATGAAAAAAGTTTCCAGGCTTTCCGGATCATGGGAATAATTGTGAACCAGGGTTTTGATCAGAAAACTGTCCCGGATCTGAATGCGTTCATCTTCATAAACGGGAATCCTGTGATCGCCAAATAAAAAAATATCGTCTTTTCGCTTCAGTTCATCTCCGCGAATATCACTTTTGTAAAGCACCGAGTGATCCACCCGGCATTTTCCCAGGAAATAGCTGCCGGCCAGGTTGGAATGACTGAAATGAAAATTCAGCGGATGATGCGGTGTGATGCCATAAAAGGCGTAGAATTTGGCAAGTTGCCCCAGCGGCAGCACATTCTGAATATAAGGGGTGAGATTGAAATTCAGCTCTCTAAGGTTGATGTTGATCCGTTGAGCGATTCTTGCAATGAGGTTTTCAATCTGTTTCATTTTCGTTACCGTTTGATGTTGAGAGGGATGTTGATCATAAACTGCATTCTTTCATGACATGGAAAACAGCGGCAAACACATCGGTAAGCCTGAGAATGCCGACGATATCATTGTCTTTTGTTACCAATAGCGACTGATGTTGCCCTAAAACCAGTTGGTGAATCGCCTCGTCCAGCATGGCATCCTCCGGAACATACTCACCTTCCGTTGGGGTGTACATGAAATCCCTGACCCTTTTTTCGCCGGCCTTGTGGCAGATGTTTTTCAGGGGGCTTTCCCAGAGATGATATTGCGTCAGCATGGATTTCATGAATTTTCTGCTGAACCCATAGCGGGCAAGGCCGTTACTGCCCTGCATCTCGGCATATTTGGGTTCAAGCGCCCGAAGCACATCGATCTGGCTGAGCTTTCCGACAACCTTTCCCTCTTTGTCGAGGATCAGGATCGCCCGGTGTTGGTAACGGCTGTGATCAAAGGCCAGTTGGGCCTTTTCAAGTGCTGTGACCGCATCGAACAGCGTAGCCTCCTCATCGACTGTGGCGTATTCGGTCAGTGGGATCATCAAATCTTTAACCTGGTACGTTTTCACACCTTACCTCCAATTGCAGGACGTCATAACGGTGCAATGATGCTTAAAAAGTCTTCCATTGCGACCGAACACCCTCAATCCATTGTTATTTTTGTCAAGTTCACAAATAACGTATATTATCATACAGGTTCATCAAGGTATAGCGATTTTAATTGTTCACCGGAACTTTCCGGACTTCGAACAAAATCGCCACTTTTCCTTGATAAGTCCATGCCGGTATAGTATTGATCAATCGATACTACCAACCATAAAATCACTTTCAACCCACACAGGAGGCGTTATATGAAAAAAGCTGGCTTGATGTTCAGGCTCTTGTTGTTCTCAGTTATTCTGGTTTTTATGACTTCATCTGCTGCCATGGCGGACCTTTACTGGGAATCGGAACAGGAAACCAAGGGAATGCCGGGACGACCGGATGAAACCAAGATCATCAAAACGTATCTGTCTGCCAATGCTTTTCGAACCGAACGGGAAGGCCAGATCAGCATCATGAATTTCGATACCAAGATCATGTATCATATCAACCCGCAGGCCAAAACCTATCAGAAGATCAATATGGCGGAAATTGGAAAACCACCTGAAATGAAAGGTGACAAAGCCAATATGCAGCAACAGATGATGAAAAACATGATGGGCAATATTCAGGTGACGCCAACCCAGGAAACCCGCCAGATTGCCGGTTACAACTGCCAGAAATATCAGGTGACCGGCATGATGATGAACAGCGATTACTGGCTGTCCAAAGATGTCAAAGGGTACGACGAGATCAAGGAAATCGGGAAAAAAATATCCGGTATTTTTGATGACAATCCCATGATGAAACAGATGAATATCCCTGGGATGATCAGCCAACTGGAAGGTTTTCCCGTGCAGATGGTCATGAATATCATGCAGGGAACATCAACCACGACGTTGAAAAAAATCGAGAAAAAGTCCTTGGATAAATCTCTTTTTTCAGTTCCCGAGGGATATACCCAGACCCAGAGCAAAATGCCCATGATGCCGAATCAGAAGGGGAAACCCGCGGAATAAGCACTGAGACATATATACTCCAAACGGGCATAATCTGCGTTTTCCTTAACCTCCCTCCCCCAGCGGGGGAGGGCCGGGGTGGGGGTTCAAAAAGCGCAGATTGTTCCCGCTTGCAGTATAGTTGCAGGAACAATCAAAGGAAAATGTCATGCCGTTTGTCAGTCACCCCGGATTGCCGGGCAAAGTTTTTGTGCCGGTTTTCAATCCTGTAATATCCCGAAAACATCCCTGTCGAGACTGTTTTTCCTGTCAGCGATGCGGGGAAGACCGCTGCCAGATCTGTCGGGGACAGTCGGAAGCGGAATCTGAAAGCTCAGCGGAAGGAGATTGTTGTGTCAACCAGTGAAATCTATGATCTGATTATTGTCGGCGGCGGGCCAGGCGGGTTTTCCGCCGGAATTTACGCGATGCGGGCTGCCCTTAAAACCGTCTTGATCGAAAAAGGCGCCCCCGGTGGCCAGATGACCCTGTCCGGAGAAGTCGAAAATTATCCGGGAATCGAACGGATCAGCGGCCCGGATCTGTCCATGCAGTTTCATCAGCATGCGCTGTCTTATGGGCTGGAGATGATCAATGCGGAAGTCAAGGAAGTCGAGCCGGGTCTCGAATATCACGTGGTACATCTCGATGATGGATCCGCCCTGAGATCATATGCCGTGATCATTGGCACCGGCGGCAGCGCCCACAAGCTGAACATCCCAGGAGAAGCCGAATATTATGGTCAGGGGGTGTCCTATTGTGCGGTCTGTGACGGGTTTTTCTTCAGAAACAAAACCGTCGTGGTGATTGGCGGCGGAGACAGCGCGGCCGAAGAGTCGCTGTATCTGGCCAAACTGGCCAAACAGGTGTATATGGTTCACCGTCGGGATACGCTTCGGGCCGGCAAGATTCTTCAGCAGCGGATCAAGGCGGAATGCAAGATCGAGATGCTCTGGGATTCTGTTCCCGTGGCGATCAAGGCTGATGCGCAAGGTGTTTCATCGGTTGAACTCCAGAATGTCAAGACCGGAGAGCATCGCGATTTGAAGACGGACGGTGTGTTCATTTTTGTCGGGTTCAGCCCCAACAACCAACTCGTTCCTTCCGGAATCGACATGAACGCCAAGGGGTATGTGGTTACCGATGACAAATGTGAAACCAATACCCCCGGAATCTATGTGATCGGCGATCTTCGCCAGAAATACGCGCGTCAGATCGTCGTTGCTGCCTCCGATGGGTGTACCGCAGCCCTGGCTGCGGCGCATTATGTGGAAAACAAGAAAGCGGCGGAATCGGATTCCTGTCAGTTGGTATAGCGTGTAACCCATGAGATATGACCCTATCGATCCGGTACTGTTCATCGAAAATCGAAAAAAGTTGAAGGCTCGGCTCAAACCCAGTTCGATTGCCGTGTTTCTGTCCAATGACGTGATGCCGACCAGCGCTGATGGCAGGATGACTTTTGTTCAGCACTCGGATATCTTTTATTTCTGCGGTATTGATCAGGAGGAAACCATCCTGGTGGTATGCCCGGATGCCCAAGAGGAAAAACATCGGGAAATTTTGTTTATCCGGGAAACCAGCGAAAAGATCGCAATCTGGGAAGGCCAGAAACTCTCACGGGACCAGGCAACCGTCATATCCGGCATTCAAACCGTTTACTGGACGCGCGAATACGAGCCCGTGTCCCGGTCTCTGGTGATCGAATCTGAAACAATCTACTTGAATACCAATGAACACCTGCGGGCGGAAGTCGTTGTTGAAACGCGGGAAATGCGATATTTAAAGGAGTGCATGGCCAGGTATCCGCTGCATCACTACGAACGGCTGGCGCCTGTCATGCATGCCCTTCGGGCCGTCAAATCGCAGATAGAGTTGAACCTGATTCAAAAAGCCTGTCATATCACCGAGAAAGCGTTTCGGAGGTTACTGTCCTTTATCCGTTCCGGCGTCTGGGAATTCGAGATCGAGGCTGAAATTATTCACGAATTTCTGATGAACCGGTCTCGGGGGCCGGCCTATCCGTCCATCATTGCCTCGGGGGCGAATGCCTGCGTTCTTCACTACGAAAACAATAACCGGCAGTGCCTGGACGGCGAGTTGGTGCTGATGGATTTCGGGGCGGAATATGCCGGCTATGCATCCGATCTGTCCAGGACGGTTCCGGTCAACGGCCGGTTCAGCCCACGGCAAAAGGCGGTCTATAATGCGGTTCTGCGGGTAAAGCGAGCAGCCATCGCCATGCTGCTTCCCGGCAATACGCTGGCCGACTGTCACAAGGCCGTCGGCTCTTTGATGGAAAAAGAACTGGTGGATTTAGGGCTTCTGACGGTGGCCGACATTCAGAATCAATCCGTCGATATGCCGGCCTACAAGCAGTTTTTCATGCATGGAACGTCTCATCACCTTGGCCTCAATGTTCATGATTACGGCAACCGGTACCGATTTTTCGAGCCTGGCATGGTGTTTACCGTCGAACCGGGCATTTATATCCGGGAGGAAGGCATCGGCGTCCGGATTGAAAACGATATCGTGATCACGGCCGATGGGCCGGTGGATATCATGAAAGGCATTCCGATAGAAGCCGATGAAATCGAAATGCTGATGGCATCCTGATTTTTTTCGGCCAAATCCTTATGACTGTTTGATTTCCCACTCTTTCACATAGATAAATTGGTATTCATCATTGCCGATATTTGGCATGGGGTCACGGATCAGCGGACTGGAATTTGATGACAGGGAGGTACAAAATGAATCTGGAAACCTTAAAAACTACTATTCGTCAGGAGTTGCCGCATCTGTTAAGGCTTGATCCCGAATTTAGATCCTATATTGTCGAGATTACTCGCCAGGAGTGTGCGGATCGACATGAAACCCGAGACCGTTTTCATGAGATTCTGGATGAAATGCGCCGGGATCGTGAAAAACAAGATGAAAAATGGGATGAGCAAAACCGCCTGTGGCGGGAACAGTGGACCGAACATCAACGTCAACATACGGAAGAATTCAACAAGCTGCATGAAGAGATCATGGCGCTTGCCAAAAAACAGGACAGGTCCATTGGCGCGCTGGGAGCCAGGTGGGGTATGCAGTCTGAAAAATCGTTTCGGAATGCGCTGGCAGGCATACTGGAAGAAAACTTCGGTGTGGAAGTATTGAATATCAATGACTATGACGAGCAAGGCGTGGTCTTCGGAAGGCCGGATCAGATCGAACTGGATGTGATCATCAAGAATGGGTTGCTGTTGATCTGTGAACTGAAATCATCCATAGGCAAAGCAGATATCCATATATTCGAACGCAAGGCTCGATTTTATGAAAGCCGCCATAACTGTAAGGCAAACAGACTGATTGTGATTTCACCCATGATTGATCCCAAAGCTCAGAAACTGGCGGACAGGCTTCATATTCAAACGTTCAGTGATTCAGAGGAAGTCGAAAGCCTCGAAAACTTATAGGGGGATATCATATCATGTACTATTTCCGTCTACTTTATTCTGCCTTTTTTATATTTCGATAACATGATGAATCACATCAAAAAATCGTCTCTATCCGTTCAGCAGGCCATCGCCGAAGTGGGCGAATTGCGAAAGACCGTGCTGGCGCTTCCACCGGAAAAGGCCATGGATGCCATTCTGGAGGCCCGGCAGCCTGCTGCTCTGGTGCATTCCATCCCGGAAACCGATCTGTATTTTCTGGTTCAGGATATCGGGCCGGAGGACTGCATGCCGCTTCTGTCTCTGGCCTCGAATGCGCAATGGGATTTCATGCTGGATATGGCGATCTGGAAAGGCGATCGGATTGAAAACCGTTCTCTGACCCGCTGGTTGAACCTGAGATTTCTGGCGGACCCTGACCGCTTTTTACGTTGGTTTCTAAACGATGAGACGGAATTTGTCGAATGGTATCTCTTCAGAAACATCCATATCCAATTTCTGGAACCCGATGAAGAACCGTCCGATATTCCGGACGCATTCATGACATTGGATAATATGGCGTATTTTCGCTTTTTGCCGGAATCCGGATATCCGGCGGATTCTGAAGAGGAGCCACCGGAAACCAACGAAGAACGTTACACATTTATCACTCGTTTTCTGGGGAAACTCCTATCCGAAGATCCGATACAATACCTCAATGTGATGCAGGAAGTCCGAACCATTCTTTCGGCTGAAACCGAAGAAGAAGCCTGGCGGCTCCGGAACGTCCGGATGGCCGAAAAAGGATTTCTTCCTTTTGAGGAGGCCATCGGCGTGTATCAACCATTGAAACCGGATGCCATTCCCAAACGGATCATTTCCAAAAAAAGAACCGGTGAGCCGCATGCGCCGGTGCCGGCCTATGCTTTGGCGCCATTGAAAGCCGATAATGCATTTGTTCGCTCTCTAAAAGTACTGGAACACGACCCCCTGCTTCCGAAGATTCAGATGGAACTGGCCGCATTGGTGAATCAACTGGTGGTCGCGGATCAGAAAATGATTGAATCCAGAGCCGATATTGAAGAAATCGCCAAAAAAGCAGCGGGATATTTATCTATCGGATTAGAGCGGCTATCTGATGAAAAACCACTGGATTCGGTTAAGAGCGCTTCTCTGGTTCGCTCCAGGCTGCTGTCGGGAATTTTTCGTGTGGGCTATGGAGCCGCCCTGGAACTGAAATGGCAAGCTCAGGCATGGGTGAAACAAAGCTGGTTCAAGGCCCAAAAATTACCGCTGGGTTTCTGGGGAGAAGCATGGCTTGGGGTTCTGGGCGGTCTGTTGATCAAAAAGCCCTTGTTTTTCGACAATTATCAGACGGGTGTTCTCTACAGGGAATTCCGGTCTCATGACGATATTCAGCAAACTCACGCTTTCTTGAATCAGATTATCCGGTTTGACCAGATTTTCGGGGCCATGACGGATGATCTGACACCTTTTTTGCAGGCAGTTCCTTCCAGACAGAGCCTTTCCTGCAAGAATCTTCTTCTGAGCCGCTGGGCGCAGAGCCATATCGGTCTGGCTGCTGAAAATGTGCCCATTCCAATGGACAGATTCACCCTGTTTTTTCATGAACTCTTTGGAAAACCGGCAAAGCCGGATGCTTCAAAGCCGAGAAAAATCACAAAAGCCATGAAATTATCTTTTTTGCGCTGGCTGTCTGAAAAAACCGGGTGGACTGCCACCGAGCTGACGCATCGCTGCGGGCCGGAACTGGATCACCTTTTTGCAGAACTGGAAGGAGAGCTGGGTGCGGTTTCGGAAGCTGATCTGAATTCCAGGTATATTCAGTTGTTTCTGGTTGTTCCATAAAAGACAGATTGTTTCTGCACACCTTCATCACTCACGCAAGATGTGATCCAGAATGTGGATACGGTTGATGATGTTATCCCTGTCAATTGAAACAACCCGGACGCCTTGAAGCATGATGGCTTCCATGGGTGAAGTTCTTAAAAGATGATCCTGCCTGTCGGCCATATCGAGGAGATGAATGAGCCGATCTTTTTCAGCGCTCAATGCCAGCTTTACATCGGATTCTGGATGGGGATCGCTGAGAAACTCAAGCGTAACATCCAGATATTCAATGAAACTGTTTGTCTGATGGATGCATTTTTCAATGATTTCCTGTAGCAGCCGGATATGCGATTCACTGTGAATCCATCTGGAATTTCTCAGCCGAATCTTGCATCGGGTTCGGAGAGGCTCTTCTGAAAAACGGTGCAGCGATTCAATGATCCGGGCATCTGTTTTTCGGGATATATTCAGCCGGGAGATGACAGTTTGAATGGATTCAGGAGGAATCATGACCGGCATGCTGCCAGTACCCGGAAAATGCAGAATTGTTTCCAGACTCCGGGATATCAGTAATTCACAGATTGTTTTTTCATCGGTTTTGCGGTAATTGAAGCTTTCGATAAGCCCCTCGATGGCGATCTGAAAACTTTCATCCGGAAACAGAATCAGCTCAAAGAGCGATGCCCCCTCGCTGGATGTCTCATCGACTATGGAGTGGCGGATGCTTTCCAGGGAATTTATTCCAGAGACGGACATGATGTACTGCATGATGTCGGGGCTTACGCAAATGCCGCGGCATAGTTCGTTTTGTATGGCGTCAGCCAGTAGTAAACACGGGGAATCGGAATTCATAACGCCCTATCGTATTAAAGGAGGATTCGTATGAAACGTGTTATATTGTCAATGATGATCCTGTTATCCGTTTCCGTATCCGGCTGCACCGGCGATAAGGCCAAGGATATGATGGATACGGCGATTCTTGAGGAAAAACAACATAATTCGGATCATGCCCGGCAGTTGTACCAGGAAATCATTCAAAAATATCCAGACAGTTCCGTTGCCAAGGATGCCCAGAGACGGCTGTCTGAGCTGAAAACCCAGCCTTGATCATCAATAGGGCTGTTCCAAGCTGCGCCAATCATTCTTCAAGGGCAAACAGCCCATGTCCGCCGGATGAGAACAGCAAACGGGCCCGGTTTTGAAAGAACCGGGCCAAAATTTCCCTGTGGTGATCGGTCAAGGCGCCAAGCCAGCGGTCGAAAAGATCGTATCGGATCAGAAGATGGGTAATGCCCTGTTTTTGTAACAAGGATTCGACGGTTTGATGTGAGTCGGCGTCACCGATGGCAGGAATCGGCAATTTCATGTCAAACACAACATCCCTGTCAAAATAATATCCCCGGTTCCCCAGGAAAATGGCCAGGATTCTGGCTGTTTCGGGCAGGGTTTCATTGGCATACCGGATGGCCGGATATTCCGCTCTGAACTGCGTGATATACGCATCCCTGTTGATAGCCCCACGGATATAGGGTATGGCGTTGACCACGTTGAACTGACCGATCACGTAATCGGCCGGATAGAGCGCCAGTATGCCGGCCCATATACAGAATTGCATCCATATCTGCTTTTGGGGATGGCGGAATTCCTGAACACACCCCAGCAGATTGTGCAGGCCGATGATGGACAGAACCACCAGCGGCGGAACGATGGGTGCGATGTAGCGGATTCGCATGTCGGTGGTGACGAACGCATACAGCAGAAACAATACGGAAAATGCCAGAAATGTCGAAATTTCATACCGGAATGGGCCGGCCTTGTTCCGGATGCGGAAAAAGGCAAAAAACGGCAGCAGAAAAATCAGCGGTGTCAGCTTTCCATCAAAATGGGCCGGTTCGTCATCTTTTCCTTCAAAAAAAATGCGAATCGGGATGAGCGATGTTTGCCACCAGGGTTCATGGAACACGTATTTTCGAATCAGAAAATGGCCCATGCGCTTTGTTGGTATCGGGTCTCCCTCATCGGTTATGGACGATGCTGATTTCTGTGCATACGGGTGAAACCAGGAATCATAAAGCGGGTATACGGGATTTTGTTTCCAGATGATATTGCGGATCATCCAGGGAGAAAAGACAATCAAGGAAACAGACAGGTAAATGAAGGCGTATCCCAATGGTCTGAGAAAACTTTTTTTTTCTGTGGAAGACAACCGGGCATGGCTGAAAGCAACCAACAGGGTCAGTAAAAACAACGTAATCAGTCCGTTATATTTTGTGCCCAGCGCCATGCCGCACCCGACGGCGGAAATCAGCAGATTTTTTAGTTGAAAATCGCTTTCAGCCCATTTCTGGAGGTAGATAAGCGAAAACATAGAGAAGAAAATGAGCCCCAGATCCACATAGGCGGTGATGGACAGTTTCACGATGATGGGGATGGAAAGAAACAGCAGTATGCCAAACGAGGCGTAAAGGGTGTTCAGCCGGTATTTGAGATATCTGAAGATCAGCCAGGCTGTCAGCAGTGCAAATGCAAAATGAATATATTTCGGCAGGATGTCGTTTCCGAAATAGAGCGCAGCGGCGTAAAGCAGGTCTATATTCATGGGAAAATACGAAAACTCGACAGCCGGAATTTCATAAATTCCCCCATGTTTCAGGTACAGTTTGGGAACATAGAGATGGTGTGTCAGCGAATCTCTATCGACCGGGGGGGCGGATCCCAGAATGCCGATGGAAATAACAACCAACAGGATGAGCGTGATGCAAACGGCATGAAGGCTTGTTTTCATCGGCGACTTTCATCGATGCGTTGGGTTTCGGTTAATGAATGGTTGTTCTGATTCCTTTTGGCCTTCAGTCTTTTGTGATCTTGTCGAGAATCTCCGGCGGAATCTGTCCGAGGTAAAGCTGCCCATCGATCACATAGGCCGGGGTTCCGTTGATGCCTATTTTCATCCCTTCTCTGATATCGGTAAGAAGTGCGATCTGGAGTTGGGGATCATAAATGTTGGGAGCTGTTCCGCCTGTGTCAACACCGGCTTGGTTCATGAGGGTTTTGGTGTTGATCGCTTCCTGTCCAAGGTCGGCATTAAACAGGATGTCGTTCATCTCCCAGAATTTTCCTTTGGATTGCGCATAGATGGCCACCAGGGACATGGCGGCCGACCCGACATGAAACGGTTCCTTGACGATGGGGTTGACTTTGTTATCCATCGGATAGTGGCGGTGGATCAACCGGATTTTGTCGGGATGCGCTTCAATGAGCCTGCGAAGAAAAAAGTGCATTTTTTTGCACTGGAAACACTGATAATCGGTAAATTCGGTAATCTCCAGTGCTGGTGTATGTGCTCCGATCCAGGGGTGACCATCTTCCGTAACGCCGGTAGGAATGGATTCTGAAAACGGGGGAGGGGTCAGGCGCCAGTACTCAGGGAATTTTGTGACCATGGCCCCAAAAACCGCTCCGGATACCAGCACCAACATAATGGTGTGAACTCTTTTTTGATGCCACAGGAACTGTGCGTCCAGAAGCAGATCCGCTATCAAGCCGTTTTTCCCGAATCGCCGGCGGATCAGCCAGGCGTAGAACAGCAGCAGAAAATTAATGGCATAGCTGACGATACACATCAGGCAGTAGCTGTGAATCATCAGGGCCGAAATCAACCCGAGCGCCAGGCTGTAAAGGCTGAAACACAGAAATACCCAAAATAGAGATGACCACAAGCGCTCTTTTGCCGCTTCTCTGGATGCGGCAAAAGGCAGAATCGCCAGAACGCATGCATATCCAAAAACGCCCCATACCGGAATCGGTACTCCCCAGAGAATGGAGTACGGGCTTTGAGATACCGTATCGCAGTTGATGGCTTTGGATATGGCGCAAAAGCTGGCATATCCGATATCGGTGTAAACCCGGTAGTGGGATATCGACAGGTATATGGAATCTGCCAGGCCGAATCCTGCCAGAGCAACGACCGGCCAGAAATAAACCGGAAACGACAGGGGAATGATGGGGTGGTGTGAATTGTCTTTCATATATTTCCGACGCGAATTCGCAATCTCAACAGATGGTTGATTATATCGACAATGTGAAACGTTGCTTTTGACCGAAGAAGCGTATAGATATTATTATCAGCACTTGATCACGGAATCAAGCAGCAGTGTGGTTTGTTGAATCATTTGTTTGGTTTCGAGTAAATATGCCACCAGTCCAATTGAATTTATTATCCCGAAAACGCTTATCCACAGTCGCATCGCTTCTGCTTGCCGGAATGCTTGCCGTGATCGTTGTTCTCAAATGGGATTCGTTGATTTCATCTTTGAGGAACATCAACGGCAATTGGGCGGTACTCGGTCTGGGTTTTTACTGGATCAATTATTTGTTGCGATCCATGCGTTTTTGTACGATTTCCCAAAATTCTTTGAAACTTTGGCCGGATGCCATCAGAGCCACTTGCCTTCATGGGCTGGCAACCTATATGTTGCCGTTTCGAGCAGGGGATTTGGCGCTGCCCGCCATCCTCAAATCCATCAACGACACTTCCTGGATTGAAGGTGGCAGGATTCTGATCAAATCCAGAATCCTGGATGTTTCATCGATGGGCATCTTGATGATCTGCGCCGCGATATGGACTCGGGTTCAGATTTCTTTTTATGTCCGGTTATGTTGGATCGGATTAGGGATCATCATGATGGTTTCTCCAGTCATCATTTCCTGGCTTATCTCTTCCGGAACCAGAATATCGTCATTGGCCTTCAAGAATATCATCATGAAATTTCAGACGGTTTCTGCTATTACAGGACGCGAAGTGGTTCAAAGCATTGGAATTTGGGTGGCGATCGGCGGTTGTCTATTTTGTGCGGCCCGAGCTGTGGGTCTTGTGTTGGGGCCGGGGGATGCCATTTTTTTGATATCTGTGCAATTTCCACTTCAACTGATTCCCATTCAGGGCTTTGCAAATGCCGGAAATCATGAAGGCGGATGGATCGCTGCGCTGACCATTTTGGGAATCCCGGCTGCCACCGGTCTGGTCATTGCTCTGACGTCTCATGCCCTGGTTTTTTTGTATGTCGTGTCCCTGGGAGGGGTGTCTTTGTTCTTGAGAAAATGATAGCCATTGTTACTCTCGATTGATTTGTCATTATTCTATCCAGTGGAATTCTTTATGTATAAAGATAAAACCCTTTGCGTTGTGATTCCGGCATTCAATGAGTCTACTCAGATCGGCGGTGTGATAGCATCAATGCCGGAGTATGTAGATCGAATTGTCATCGTGGATGATGCCAGCACCGATGATATGCTGTCAGTCGTATCACAATATCAGCAACATGATTCCCGGGTGGTGGCGTTGCACCATGAAATCAATCAGGGGTGCGGCGGCGCTCTGGCAACCGGATATATCTGGGCGAACGACAATGGGATGGATATGGCTGTGAGAATGGACGGTGATGGCCAGATGTGCCCGAATGATCTGCCGGCGCTGTTGGACCCAATCGCTCGTGGGATGGCGGATTATGCCAAGGGAAACCGTCTTGTGACAGGGGAGGCATATCAGAAGATTCCTAGAATTCGATATTTTGGCAATGCATTCTTGTCTCTGCTTACCAAAATTGCATCGGGCTACTGGCATGTGGCGGATTTTCAGTCCGGTTATACGGCCATGAACCGGAAGGTTCTCGAAACCATTGACTGGAAGCAGATGTATCGGCGCTATGGTCAGCCCAATGATCTGATGGTACGCCTGAATGTTTTCAATTTCCGCGTGGCCGATGTGCCCGTGGAGCCCGTGTATCATGTCGGTGAAAAATCCGGAATACGCATCAGGAAAGTTATTTTTACCATCAGTTGGTTGCTGGCGAAAATGTTTTTATGGAGAATGAAAGAGAAATACATCATTCGGGATTTTCATCCCCTTGTGTTTTTCTATATGCTGGGGGCGATGTTTGGCGTAACCACGGTAATGCTGTTTGCGCGGATGATGTATTATAAGTGGATATTTGGATTTTTTCCTTCAACCAGCTCACTGGCGGCCATGTTTTCATTTATGAGTGCAAGTCTTTTTACACTGTTTGCCATGTGGTTCGATATGGAAGCCAACAAGGATTTGAAGTGCGGGGCGTATTATGAAAAGCGAAAACAGTGACTTCGACATTTCTGAAGGTACCGATGAGATTTATTCCAGTTGCCATATGGCAATCCGCTGGCTGGGAAATCGACTGATTCAAACAGTACAGACTTTGATATCAAAATTGGAGGGCGACGCCTTGTCGGGTCTGAATGTCGGATGCGGGGAGGGGCAGATGATTTCCCGATTGTTTCAAAGCGGAATGAAGCATAAGATGACGGCTATGGATATTGATCCAGTTCGGATTGCCTTTGCACATCAGCACACGCCGTTATGTGATTATCTCAGAGCCGACGTTCTCCATCTTCCATTTAAAACAGGAGCATTTGATTTTGTGATTGCAACCGAAATTCTGGAGCATCTTTTTTGCCCGACAATGGCTCTTGAGGAAATCGCCAGAGTTGCAAAGCCCCATGCGCCGGTCATTCTCTCGGTACCGCATGAACCTTTTTTCCAGTGGGGGAATCTTATGCGGGGAAAACATTGGAAGCGATGGGGACGGACCCCTTCGCATGTCCAGTTCTGGAGTCGCTCCGAATTTAAAAAAATAATTCGAAATATTATCGACATTCAAGAAGAGCGATGGATTGCATGTTTTCCCTGGCAACTCTATCTGGGCAAGTTGAAACCCACTCAGCCAGAATAAACTTGTAAAGAAAAAAGCACGTTGTGAATATCTCATATCAATGATGCAACGGATAATCATCGAAATACACTTTTCAGCAGGACCATCACTCCGATGAAATATTTCTGTAAATCTCTCCATGATTGTATGTGGTGCAAAAACTGTAATATCACTACAGGGCGAAGGTAAAATTGCCGTAAAGCGCGTTTTTGTAAATCTCGTAATTCCTGTACGGTTCGGCCATCCGGAACAAAAGGGATATCCTCACTGCCCTGCCATCCCGACCATGTATTGTACTTCTCCCAATTATACGTTCTAATCTTTCCCTGCTGATCGATGTCTTCAAACATCTTTGTTCCCGGATAGGGGACCGTTACTGTAAACTGTGCCCACAAGGGGTTCAGTTTTTTGGCAAAGTCTATTGTGGCCTGGCTTTCTGATGGCGTTTCACCCGGAAGTCCAAGCATGAAAAAACCGCGTATCGAGATTCCGACTTTTTTTGTAATCCGGAAAATATTTTCGATTTGATTCAAGGATACGGATTTATTGATGGAATCCAGCAGCCTCTGGCTTCCGGTTTCAACGCCATAACTGATCTGCCAACAACCGGCTTCATGCATCAATTTCAGGAGTTCTTCATCGACCGTATCCACTCGGCTTTCGCATGTCCACCGAATCCGCCGGTTGATTCCGCTTTGAATGAGCCCGTTACATAAAGCTTTGATGAATTTCTTATTAACCGTCAAGGTATCGGCTTCAATGTTCAATTGAGAAATCTGATAACTCTCTATTAAAGAACGAATTTCGGACAGGATGCGATCAATGCTGTGGGTGCGGAAACTTCTGCCAAAAGTCCGTGAGCAAAAGGTGCATGAAAATGGACAGCCTCTGGCGACCAGAATTGTCGGACAGTAGCCGCTTCCGGATACCCGGGAAGCCGTCAGATGATATTTTTTCATCGGCAGCAGATGTCTGGCGGGAGGCGGTATCAGATCCAGATCCTGAAGCGGCGGCCTTGGGTCTGTTCTGATCAAAGCATTTCCGGATCGAAAACATATTCCGTTGACACCGGATAATAAGGTATCATCGCGGATTCGGGCAATTTCAGAAAGCGTGACTTCTCCCTCTCCAATACAGACGACATCCGCTTGAGGAATTTCTTCAAGTGTTCTTTCAGGCAGCACCGTACAATGGGCGCCACCCAGAACAATTCTTCGATTGGGGCATGTGTTTTTGATTTGATTGCAAAGGTCTTTTACTACCCCAAAGGCAGGGGTCAGCATGGTAATTCCGATAATCGTTTCATTTCCAGATACTATGGATGCCACGATATCATCAGTAGACATGGCTTCAGCTTGTGAATCAATAATTCGTACCGGGATATTCCGAAATTCCAGATAAGCTGCAATATAGGCCAGTCCGAGGGGTTCGCTGACAGCGCCAAAATGCTTCATGTCTTTGCCGTAGCGGGCTTCCAATGTCAAAGGTGGGTTGATTAAAACGACCGAATGCATAAGTTAAATATTATCCTGTTATGGATGTTGGAAACATCGAAAAAAAAGTTATATCCCCCCAATTGTCGTTGTACCTGATCTTTTCAAGCGGACAACCTGAATCTTAACGTTTAGCCACCTCCCCCGCTGGGGGAGAAAGTGTAAGGAGAAGAAATTTTCTCAAATAATAATATGACTCATATAATTTTGCAAATTGTTCCTGAAATAGCCGCAATTCTAATTTCGGGTGGTATCTGAAAATGATATAATATTGACTTGAACCTCTTCACTTATCGAAAGAAAAACCAAATTTAGCTGTTAATCTATTCAGGAGGTGAATCACGCAACAGATTGATCTGTTTTGCATTCATAACAAGGATTGTGAAGACTGTGGGATTCGTGGTAAGGCTAATTGGTGTTTTCAAGGTTGGACTGGACAAGATTACTGTCACGCGGTATGTGCTTCTGGCAGGAGTCCATGCTGTCAAGATGTTTGGTGAATTGGTTCCGGTATCTCCTCAAACCAAGGATGTTCGGCTCATGAGAGCTGCAACTTCAAGAGAAACAATAAGGTAGATGCGAACGATCAGGAGTCCTCGAAGGGTAACCGTTCACTCCATCCCCTCTCAATTAGCTTTAACATCCTGAAATTACAATAAATGGATCTGGAAAATGAATGGGGCAGGGCGGTCCCATTCAAAAGAAAGGCAGTGCCATGAAACTTTTTACCACTGAAGGGCCAGTGAATTAAAGTGCACAGGCAGCCAGGGAAAATGTGGATAAAGGTATTGCTGCCGTGATTTATTCCATTGCGATTCAGGCCACCCGTGTGTTTCAGGATGAAAAAATTGATGCCCTGGCTCAAAAAATCATTGCGGAAAATTTTCAAGTCGCCGCTAATGCGGGAAAGCTGTCATAGAACAGAATAATGAATCATCCTTGAAGGTGCGATCATGAAATTTTTTACGACCGAAGGCCCGGTAAATTGCCAGAAGCATTATTGTCTGCCGCCGCTGGAGCGGTTCGATCTGGATGAAATCCTGAAGCTGATTACAAAAGAAAAGTATTTTCTTCTGCACGCGCCGCGGCAGACCGGAAAGACCAGCAGTCTTCTCTCTTTGATGGAATATCTTAATCAGGAGGGTACATACCGGGCGCTGTATGCCAACATCGAAAGCGCACAGGCGGCCCGGGAAAATTTGGAAATGGGGTTGATCGAAGTTGTTCAGAAAATCGCCCGTTCGGCCAGAGATATGCTGGGGGACACAGATGCGGTTGCGTTGGCCGCTCAGGTGCTTGCCGGTACAGCCGCGACCGGCGCGCTGGAGGAATTTTTGACATTCTGGTGCCTGGCGTGCAAAAAACCAACCGTGCTGATGTTGGACGAGGCGGATGCCTTGATAGGCGATACGCTGATATCCCTTTTGCGGCAACTGCGGGCCGGGTATCCCAAGAGACCCTTGCAGTTTCCGCAGAGCATCATACTCTGCGGGGTTCGGGACATCAAAGATTATCGGATTCATTCCAGCCGGGAAAATACCATCATCACCGGAGACAGTGCATTCAACGTCAAGGCAAAATCTTTGAGACTGGGAGATTTCACAGAACCGGAGGTCTTCACCCTGCTGAATGAACACACCCAGGAGACGGGTCAGATATTTGAAGCAGAATCGGGTCGTCTGGTATGGGAATTGACCAACGGACAGCCGTGGCTGGTGAATGCACTGGCCTACGAAGTCTGTTTTGAGATGCCGGAAGGTAAAAACCCCAGCCATGCGATTACGCCGCAGATGATTCTGGATGCCAAAGAACGTCTGATTCAAAACCGCGTGACCCATCTGGATCAGCTTGCCGACAAATTGCAGGAACCACGGGTTCGACGAGTGATTGAGCCCATGCTGGCCGGTCAAATGATTACGGATGGTACGGATGACGACCGCCAGTATGTGATTGATCTGGGACTGATTCGACGGGATGGCAGCGGTGGACTGGTGATTGCCAATCCGATATACCGTGAGGTTATACCCAGAGCGCTTGCCGGCGGACCTCAGGATTCGTTGCCCCATATTTCCCCTGCATGGCTGAACCCGGACGGGAGTCTGAATACCGCCCATCTTCTGGAGTCGTTTCTATTGTTCTGGCGTCAGCATGGGGAACCGCTGCTGCGCAGTGCTGCCTATCATGAGATTGCCCCGCATCTGGTACTGATGGCATTTATGCACCGGGTGGTGAACGGCGGCGGCACCATAGACCGGGAATATGCCATAGGCAGTGGCCGGATGGATCTGTGTATCCGATATGGCAGTGTGATCCTGGCCATTGAGCTGAAGGTGTGGCGGGATGGCGAACCTGATCCGTTATCCGAAGGGCTGGAGCAGATCGAGGGATATCTGCAGGGGCTGTCGCTAAATTCTGGATGGCTGGTCATTTTTGACCACAGAAGCGGTCAGCCTCGTATCCGGGAGCGGACATACACCGAATCCGCCCGGACACAAGCCGGTTTGTCCATCACGGTGATTCGGGCGTAGACTGTAAGTCCAATGATTCTTGGAGGAAAGCCGATTATTCGCGGAACTCGTATCAGGGCAAATATGAAGCCAATTGAGGAGAACGTGTCATTGAAAATTCTTGTTACGGGTGCAAGCGGTTACATTGGGGGCCAGGTGGCCCAACGACTCTTCAAAGATGGAAACGATGTTGTTTGCATGACCCGCGGAAATAAAGCGGTTGGTTCCATTCCAACGGTTCAGGGCGACTTGCTCGATCCCAAAAGTCTGTTGAATGCATGTCGGGGCGTTGATGTCATCAGGGTTAAATATTTTTTGCACATCAGTGCCGGAGGAGTTACCGGTCCGTTGGGGAAGGTGTGGCGCATAATCGACCGGTATCGGAAAGAAGGGTGGCTTTAAAATTCTGGAAGGAAAAAAATCATGCAAAAAGAAGTTGAGGTCTTTGGTGTCTCGTACGAACGGTATGTATTGTTTGGCTTTCAGCGGCCCGTTTCAAAGAGGCAAAGGCGGCCCTGATTGAAATGGCTCTGGAATATCTTTGGTGGGAATAAAAATAAGGGGTTTCATACCGGCAAAATGTTTGTAAAAAGTCATCTGCATCAGTCAACACGATCCGATGATTCGATTTGCGATTTGTAATCGACTTGATTAACCATGTGAATGCACACGGGGAAAAGAAACATGAATCGTATAGAAATTTTACAGATATTGAAGGAATATCAAAAAAATAACGGGGAAAAATTTGGGGTGGTAGAACTTGGTGTTTTCGGCTCAGCAGCTAAAGAATCAATGTGTGAACATAGCGACCTGGATATTGTTGTGAGACTTCGAGAACAGGATTTATTCAGCCTGATTGGGATCAAGCAGGACCTTGAAGAGTATTTCCACACAAAAGTTGACGTTGTCAGTTATCGTCCGAGAATGAATCCATTTTTGAAAAAACGGATAGATCAGGAAGCTGTTTATGTATGATCAAAATTTGACCGTGCATATTCTTGATCTGATTCATAAATCGGCTCAGATAATTATGAACAGGTTTGAATCAGTTCATTCAGCAAGTGATTTTACAGATTCATCAACGGGAATGGAAAAGCTTGATTCAATATGTATGCAACTTATCGTCATTGGTGAAAGCATAAAAAATCTGGATAAGATTACTGGTGGAATTTTGCTCAAAAGATATTCTGATATTGACTGGAAAAAGGCAATGGGCTTGCGTGACATTATCACTCACCACTATTTTGACGTAAACGCTGACGCAATATATAATGTTTGTAAAACAAAAATTCCTTTGCTCAACGAAGTTCTTTTACAGATAATTAGAGATCAACTGAGGGAAATCTGATCCGCTGTTCGAAGGCTTGCAGCAGATCGAAGGATATTTGCAGGGGCAGCCGATAGATTGGCTGGTCATTTTTGATTACAGAATCGGGGTCAGCACCGTATCCGGGAGCGGACATACACCGAATCCGCCCGGACAGAAAACGGTTTGTCCATCACGGTGATTCGGGCATAGACGGGTTGATGCATGAGATATGAAAACCGGGAGTTATCAAAATGACTGCAACAGCTTTAAAAAAAGTCACTTATGAAGATTTGTACACCCTGCCGGATAACATGATCGGTGAAATCATAGATGGCGAGCTTGTCGCCGTGCCTAGGCCGTCTTTCCGGCACAGCAATGTGGTTTCAGGCATTACCGACGAAATTAAAAGTCCATTCCAAAGAGGCAGAGGTGGCCCTGGCGGATGGATCATTTTATACGAACCGGAAATCTGTCTGGGTGAAAATATTCTTGTTCCTGATCTTGCCGGCTGGAAAAAAGAAAGGCTCCCGAAACCACCGGAAAAAAATTTTACCACCGTTGCACCGGACTGGATATGTGAAGTATTATCCCCTGGAACCGTTCGCATGGACAGAATTCGAAAAATGCCCATTTACGCAAAATTCGGCGTCCTGTATGCGTGGCTGATCGATCCGATTGAAAAGACGCTGGAAGTGTATCGTCTGGAGAACAGCAGATGGGTACTGTTCTCCGTTCATAGTGAAAATGACCGTGTTCGCGCAGAACCTTTTCAGGAAGTTGAAATTGCACTGGAATATCTTTGGTGGGAATAAAAATTAACGATTTTTTTTGAGGCTATAGACTTATTGAACAAAATCGCTGCATTATCGGCCAGAGAAACATTGCTGTAATATCTCCTCCCTGCTGCCTTGCGCGATGAATTTTTAACAGCCTATATTTACAAGATTATCAATTATGAGTAGAAAAGAAAAGCTGTTACAACGTTGTTTATCTATGCCGAATGATTTTTCCTGGCAGGAGTTGATCAGGCTGTTGTCTGGATTTGGTTACCAATTATCCTGCAGTGGAAAAACCGGAGGATCTCGGGTAAGGTTTATTCATGAGTGCGCCAAGCAAAGCTAATGCAGGCAAGCCGGACAATCCGGCACGGGTAAAGGTTAGCCACCAGCCCGGAACAGATCCGTGCGTGTGAAGAGGTAACGAATCATGCGAAGCCACGGTAAAGGAGTTGAGTCAGC
>CAJBLH010000301.1 GCA_903953895.1 uncultured Desulfobacteraceae bacterium
CGAGATCGTCTTTAAAATCGACTGCCTGATCAAGACAAAAGTGCCAAGGTTTGAACAGTTCTATACCAACCGGAATGAAAGCGATGAAACCAGAGCCATTCGAAAGATCAAAAATGTGTGGGAAGGTATCCAGAAGAACATATTCATTTCAAATGAAACGAGCTGGAAATGCTCCTACTGTGAATTCAGATCCCATTGCGACAATGCATGAGAGGAGACACTATGCAGCTAAACGATCAACAACTGGCCGCATCAAGATTCAAATCTGGCATTGCAAGTGTGCTGGCCGTGCCCGGCAGCGGGAAAACACTTACCATGACCAACCGGATCGCCAATCTGATACATGAACATCATGTGCCGCCTGAAACCATTTTGGCACTGACATTTACCCGGAATGCGGCTAAGGCAATGAGAGATAAATTGAAAGTACTGTTAAATAGTGCTTCCAGTAAAGTTACCCTATCTACTATTCATGCCTGGTCAATGTGGCTATTGAAAGAAGAAGGAAAAACATTTGACCTGTTGCACGGGAAAGAGCAACTGCGATTCATTCGGGGCGTTATGAAAAAACATAGAGTTAACTTTTCAACTTGCGCCATCATGCGAGAGATCAACCTGGCAAAAAACAACCTGATATCGCCTGATGAAATGAAGAAGATGAACCAGGACGATTTTATGATGCAGAAGATAGCCTCTGTTTATGAATCATACGAAAAAGAAAAAAAGAAGAAATTCCTTCTGGATTTCAACGATTTGTTATGGGAGGCAAGCAGCATATTGAAGAACAACCCCGATATCCGGGAGAAGTACCAGCAGGTATTTCATCATATCCTGGTGGATGAATATCAGGATACCAACCCTGCACAATTGGAACTGTTGAAAAATCTGGTGGGGAATAATCATGGGTCAAGCTTTTATGTAACTGGAGACGACTGGCAATCCATTTTCTCGTTCACAGGAGCTGATGTATCCAATATTTTGAACTTTCAGCAGATGTATCCGGAGAGCAAGCAGTTCATCCTGGATATCAATTATCGATCGACGCCACAAATACTTGAAGCATGCCTTAACCTGATCAAGCACAATGTTAACAAAATCGACAAGGAGCTGAACACCAACAATCAAAATGGTCAGGATATCATGATTATCGAGGCCTCCAACGAGGAGGATGAAGTAAACAAAATCGTTATGGAGATCGAGGATTTGAAATCTGAATACGATTGGAATGACATTGCCATACTGTACCGGTCAAACAACCAAAGTATGGTGGTCGAAGAGGCGTTATTGAAACATGAGATTCCTTATCATATCGAAAATGGGATCACGTTCTATCAGAAACCAGAGGTGAAGGCATTGCTGGATTATCTGAGGCTGATTCAAGAGCCCAATACCACAGACGGTGACGATGCATTAATATCCATCCTAAACATCCCGAACCGATATATCGGCAGAAGATTCATAACCCAGCTTGAAGAATATGCGGATCACCAGAAATATCTGTACCAAGCATTAAAAGAAATGCCGATAGATGTTCCCTATCTACGACAAAATGTCAAAGGATTCACAAGGCTGATCGATTCGTTAATCGCAAGAAAAGAAGATATAGAGCCATCAGAATTGCTTCTGATGATTCGTGAATCCTTGGATTATGACCGTTGGATCGCTGAAGATGATATCCAAAGGCCGGATGACAATCTCATCGCCAACATCGATCAGCTACAGTTAACGGCGGGGAAGTACCATGACATACCATCCCTGTTGAATTATACCGATTCATTTCTGGAACAGAGACAGGAATCAGATGATGGCGTGTCGCTGATGACGATTCATAAGGCCAAAGGACTGGAATTTCCGGTGGTGTTCGTCATTGGATTTGTGGATGGAGTATTACCAAACGCAATGGGAGATATTGAAGAAGAACGGCGGGTAGCGTTTGTGGGAATCTCAAGAGCCATGAAGCTTTTGTACCTGTCGTATTCGACAAAACATATGGGAAGAGCGGCGAAGGTGTCGCCATTTCTGGAGGAGATACAAGGGAAGAAAGAACATGGCAATTGAAAGAAAATTCAGGGTGTTATATCCCGACAATTTCAACTTTCAGAAAGTATATCTTGAAGTTATGGAAAATCTTCCGTATGGAATAACTGTTGAGGAAATCAATCCACCAGAGGCTAAGAATTTGAAGGAACCGATTGAACTGAAGTGGACGTTGACCGATTTGGATATTCAGAAATATCGGGAGTTGTTAGGGGGATGCCGTAGGTGAGGTCCGAGTAAGGGAATAAAAGCTTTTGCAAACCATTTAACCTGGCGCTGGAGAAATTCCAGTGCCAGAAGATAATTTTATTTTTCTGGATGTGGGGCTGGTCTTGTTGCGTATTTTTGGTTGTCAGTGAAGGCGCGTCGCTGATGACGATTCACAAGTCAAAAAATTTGGAGTTCCAGGTCATATTCTGTATCGGGCTCGTGGACGGGATTATGCCAAATATATGTTGGAATATCGAGGAAGCACGAAGGGTTGCATTCGTGGGGATTTTCAGAGCGATGGCTGTATCTTTTGTTTACGACATCCCATATGATCGACTTTGTATACAATGAGGATATCAAGCTGCATAGCAGACTACACCCAGTAGCGTTTCGAGAAAATCTTTGTCAAATTGGTTAAGTCAAGCTTGTGAGCTGAGTTCATACAATTTCTGGCATGCCAGATATGCATTCTCGCTAAAGCAATAAACATCCGAGAAGGTCGCATCAGTTTTATTGTACCATGCGCAACCATGTCACGAAAATGTACAAAGTCGAGTGTAATTGATTGTATCATCAATTATGTCTTGACTATCATTTCAAGTTAATGTAGGCAACGAGAAAGTTTGGTTTAAATACATGCCGTTTTTATCTATTCAATAAAATATCTATCATAATATCAAGAAGTAATAAGCCAATAGTATGATATCTTTTCAGTATGCCCGGAAGTTATTTTAACTTATCATTTTGTTATCATCATGTTTCCTGGGTAAATATTCACCAATGATCAACTATAAAGCTGTATTCGGCAAAGGTTCAGTTAGAATTTCAGACTTTTGCGGTTGCCTGGATCGTGAAAAGCTCCTCCCAAGAGATTTTTTCATTGATAATTCCCATTTCTCTCTAATTTTTTAGGGGTTCGCGTCACACCTTCATTGATACATAGGGTATCTTTCGTTTGGTCAACGAGTTTCCCCAGGAATAGATGCCATTATGATGCACCCAAGTCACATTTTCTCAAACAATTCCTTTGATTTTCATCGATATTTAGCGGAATACTTGTTTCAAGTTATATGAAATACGCTATAACAATTATAGCGAATACCGGATTACTTGAAATAACACAAAGGTTTTTATGTCTATCCTTGTGTATCATGATTTAAGGGATACTCTATAGTGCGGCTCTGGCTCAGTTCAATAGTCTGCCATAAGCCATAAGAATCAGTGGGCTATGGCAGCACCAGCACCGAGAAATCTGAACTCACTTCCATGCTATCTAGTGTCTGAACGAAAACCCCATATTTGCGAGCTAGTCTATCTCGCTACCCAGGGTATGACCGTTTATTTTTGCTAAAAAAGAGTCGAATTATATTAAAAAAACAATATTCAG
>CAJBLH010000302.1 GCA_903953895.1 uncultured Desulfobacteraceae bacterium
GTGATTGCATCATACGGCAAATAACACCACTATCGCATCTGCAAATCAAAATCCTTGAACTACTGGGCATGGATGCCTCAATTTACAGCGATATAGCGAAATTAACGAAACCTCTTAGATGTTGAGCGAACAATAAGTACAAAAAAGATGAAATATTTTAATGTAGTGTCTAAAAAAAGGCATTCTATGTACACGCCACACTCTCATGCTGGAGGAGTATCGGTACACCGATACTGATTATCTATACGATATGATTTATTATTATAGGGTACTCGAAAAAATTTGATGTCGAATCATGTTGACATTGCACACGCATAATTCGAGTTTCTCAATCAACTCCCAACCCTCACGACAGGATGGGATGGGGCGATCAAAATGCAGTTTTTGTCCGATCAAAGCATAACCGCCTTGATAAAAGGGGATATGTTGAGAATAATCAATAATAGATATTTCACCTTACAGGTATCTGTCATTTCCAATGATCGATCTATGGTAGAATGAAAATTTAGAGTAAAGGGAAAATACATAAAGATTAAAGTACCATACTGCGGCGCAGACATCCTGTTCGTGGCAATGACAACCGAAACCCCAGAAATTTTGCTTGGGAAACGATGTCAATCAGAGGTTTGGAGCATTCCGGGCGGAGAAAAAGATGCTGGTGAAAAAGGTTTCTGGTCAACCGCTGCCCGAGAAACGGAAGAAGAGTTTTGTGGTTATTGCTTAAAATCGGATGATGACCAAACACTATCTACTCAAGGCAAAACCTATTTCTATCCCTACGGAAGTTCACAAAATCATACACAATGCAGAATTCATTATGAGTATCTGTTTGGCTTCTTATATCCGTGCCACCATGAAGTTATATAAGGACAAATTGGATGAGAATGTATCTTGATAACTGCTGTTTCAACAGACCGTTCGATGATCAATCATCATTAAGCATACGTCTGGAAACGGAAGCAAAATTGGCAATTCAGGAGAAAATCAAATCAGGGCACCTTTCATTGGGCTGGTCTTACATTCTTGATTTTGAGAACAAAGCTAATCCTTTCCTGGAACGACAAATTGAGATTCAGAGATGGAAAGAATTGGCAGACTCATTTGTCAACGAGACAGAAGAAATTCTGATCAAGATGAATGAGTTAACAGCTCTATCTTTGAAACCTCTCGATGCTTTGCATATCGCATGTGCCATTTCGTTACAATGCCAATACTTTTTAACAGTGGACAAGGGAATTCTGAAGAGAGTGACACAAAGCTCAGAAATCACAATTATGAATCCCGTAAATTTTATTATTGAGTGGGAGTCTTTGCAATGAGAACCGATACTGAAATAAAAATGTCTGCCTATGAAATATTGAATCAAGCCCTTGGAATGATAGAAACCGAAAGATTTATCGCCCTTATTCAAAGGGAGAGATTCGATTATACAAAATGGAGAGAAAATCTTTTTCGTGAAATGACTGGAAAAGAAATTAGCAAAAAAGCAATGGAATTTCAAAATACACTGAAAACATTCTAAAGTAATGCCTGAAAAAAGTTCTTTTCTGTACACACCACACTCTCATGCTGGGGGGGGAGTCGGCCGGCCGACACCCATTATCTATTTAAAATAATTATTGATACTATGGATAGTAGAAAGGTTTTATGTCAAATCAGATTGACGCTGCACACTGATTTGATCAAATAAAATTGACCATTAAAATCGGTTTTTGATAACCGAAAATTGATGAATTCGTAAAAAGAAATTAAGTGGACGGCTTCGAAAAAGTCCGTCGGAACAGCAGCGATCCGGATCACTTTGCGGACTCTCCAGTTCAGGCTCATTACCTGGTCCGCCCTCACCACACCCGTCGCAGGCAATCCCGCAGGCAAGAACACCTCGAACGGATAGCCTTTCACCTGTGTGGTAATCGGGCATAACAGGGCCAATCCAACCCGACTGTTGTAAGCCGATGGAGACAGAACCAGAGCAGGGCGTCGTTCCGCCTGCTCGTGGCCTGCTTGCGGATCGATCGTTATCCAGACAGCATCTCCTCGTTCCGGAACATACTCACCTTTCAGTTTCACCAGATCTCCTTACCGACTGCCGGCCCAGTATCCCACTCTCCAGGAAGGTTTTCGTCGGTGATATCGTGCAACAGTTGTTCAAGCGTGAGCGATTGCTGCGTGACCGGTTGCACAATGAGCGTGCCTCCGACGAGGGACAGTTCCACTGCTTCATCCACGTGGAGACCCGCCTCCTCAGCGAATGTCTTGGGGATGCAAAGGACTAAACTATTTCCCCATTTCTGAACTCGGGTCTTCATTTTGACCTCCAATAGAGTAAGTGAACGATGTCAACCGCGATATCACATCACCCCGGTGCAATATCGATCTCCTGAAACGCCTTGCGGAACTGCATCGGGCTGGCGATGTTGTGAAACACCTCCTGGGTTCCGCCGGTGCCGATCACCGTAATGCTGCCGTAATCCAGTATCCTGCCCATGATGCTCTGATCGACATTGACCGTCTCGATCTTGCTCAAATTCATCTCCAGCGTCCGTCTGGCCACCAGCCCCACCTTGATGATAATGCGTTTTGTGGTGATCGCGAATTCACTGGTGGCCTGCTGGATAAACGGCCCGATCCCAAGTGTCAGAATCGCTTTGGCTGTCAAATAGATGATCCAGTGCAGCTTGGCGGTATAAACCACCGTCTCTCCTCGAATCAGATGTGAATCGACATAATTTCCCATCAGTTACAATCCTTTTTTTCGGTTGACGAACAACCTGCGTGATCGGTTGATCCCCGGCCTTGAATGACGCACGATTCGGATAAGGCGTCGGTTACAAAGCTAATTCTGCCTGCAATACCCACTGGCGCCATCCGTATGATAACCGGAAGGGCAGGTACTCCCCCTTTTGGGAATTAGATATTAACCAGTGCTGATGAGGCTGTCCACATTATATAATCTCCCCGAGCGCGGTATATTTTACATTTCGCTCATTTTTTCTGCAAAAATGATTTATTTGCTCCGCTGCTCCGCTGGTTCCCAAGCTCCAGCTTGGGAACCGATGCCTATGAAGCTCCTGCTTCAAGTCTTTTCCAGATGTTCCGATGACACGGGAAGCTGGAGCTTCCCGACTGGGTTCCCAAGCTGGAGCTTGGGAACCAGTGGATGGATGGTTTTTCACGGTAATAAATAAAATGACTAAGAAAATGAGCGAAAAGAAAGGTATATCTCATTCCTGAACACTATCGTCCTGTCCATCCAGTCCACTCTGTCCATCGATGAAAAAATGTTATATCAATTGGTTATCGGGCAATGAAATGCAAAACGGCAGCCAACGACCTCGTCGAAATTTATCTTTATTGCCCTCGAAACACAATCTTTTTATGCACGCACAGGTCTTCCCCGAACTCGTGATCCAAAAAAAGTCGCTGTCTCATTGCACGATATGGAACGATCTCGTGTTATCCTGCCCTTCTGAAACAATCAAACCATCCATCATGAACGCCTGATTGCCGGCGGAGACAGGAAGGTCGAAAAAGAACGGATCGACAGTCTGTATTGGTTCTTGTTGAATTTTTGTTGATATTTCGCGATATCGTGATGTAGTGATGTAGTGATCGACTACGAACTCTGAGCGCTTTCAATACGTTGGTTACGGACTACAGATTTGTCTGGGAGAGACTGAGTGAAAATACAAATATCTTCGGTAATCTTGGGAGTTGTCGTTGCCTGCCTGCTACTCCTGGGCGCATTCACTTTTCTTTGGATTGATACTGGTGGCAGCAAACCAATTTTCCGTGATCAAGTCTTACCCTCTGGAAAAGTTATAAAAATAAAATCGTTCAATCTTGTGTGGGGCATAGAACACGAAGACCGGAGAACAAATGATGATCAATTTGCGCTTGAATATGTTTCGTCAGACGCCAATACAGATAGCATGGAAACCATCGAAGTTTTCGAATTAATCCGACCGGTTTCTGAACTGTGGGGGTTTAATAAGGCAACGGTTTCCGTCTTTCCAACAATTCATCGGAAGGGAAAGTACTACATCTATGTATTTGTCAGGAACGTTACGGGAAAGTGGACATTCAGCAGGCATGAATCAAAAGTTTTTATCAATGATTAACAGACGGTTCGTCCGATGGAGATTTAGACAATCGTCCAACCTGAATGACTACCGTTCTTTTTGTTGCACCCGCTCCATCAATCTTCGTGGATACTGGACGGCCAGAAGCCGCCAGACATCGTAGCCAACCGTTCACTTCCCTCCCCCACAAGCGGGGGGAGGTCGGGAGGGGGGCCGGCCCAAACGATAATCAAGGCCACTACAATGTAAATCACAGGATGTACCGGATTTTATGAATCATTGGTAGGACAATTATCTGAGCGCCTTACAGGGCATCCATGCCTTTTTCTCCGGTTCTGACGCGGACAGCCTGCTCAACAGGAAGTACAAAGATTTTTCCGTCTCCGATTTTTCCTGAATTGGCGGAATTTCGAATCTTTTCGAGTACCTGATCCACCATTGCAGCCGCCACAACCACTTCAATTTTTATCTTGGGAATAAAATCGACAACATATTCCGCACCTCTGTAGATTTCCTTGTGTCCTTTTTGGCGGCCGTATCCTTTGACTTCGGAAATGGTCATGCCTTGAATACCCACCTCGTTCAACGCTTCTTTGACATCATCGAGCTTGAATGGCTTGATGATTGCTTCGATTTTTTTCATTTTATCCTCCAGTTATATGAAAATAAGGCATTTATTCGTGTTTTACCGCAGCGTTGCAGAGATATCGCCGATTCGTTGCACGGATTATTCTTTGCGTTTTTTTGCGGTAAATATGAACACGGTCAAACAATCACTTCTATGAATTCAAAATTTCAAACGCTCTTTCCCCGTGCTGGGAGTTGTCGAGGCCGGCGATTTCATCGTCTCTCTCCACCCGCAGTCCATTGGTTGCCAGACGGGTGATGAAAATGACGATCAGCGTGCCGACTGCGGTATATGCGGCTGTCGCAACGATGGAAATGATCTGAATCCAGAGTTGATTGGGATTTCCGTACAGCAAACCGGTTCCGTTGGGATTGACGGCCGGATTGGCAAAAATGCCGGTTGCCAGAGCACCCCAGAGACCGCACATGCCATGAACCCCGAATGCATCCAGGGAATCGTCATATCCCATTTTGTGTTTCAGCTTGGAAACACAGAGAAAGCCCAAAACACCGGCTACCAGACCAATGGCCAGTGCAGCCTGCAGATCCACGAATCCGGCGGCTGGCGTAATGGAAACCAATCCTGCCACGATTCCGGAGGCAATGCCCAGTACCGTGGGTTTGCGGGTGATGTACCATTCCGTGAACATCCATGAGATTGCACCCATGGCAGCCGATGTATTGGTAACCAGAAATGCGGAGCCGGCCAGGCCGTCTGCTGCCAACTGACTACCAGCATTGAAGCCGAACCATCCGAACCACAGAAGAGCTGCCCCCAGTCCCGTCAGGGCGATGCTGGAGGGGAACATGGTTTCCCGGCCATATCCGATGCGTTTTCCGAGCGCCAGAGACAGAACCAGCCCGGCAACTCCGGCATTGATATGGACGACATTTCCACCAGCAAAGTCCAGAGCGCCCATCTTGGCCATCCATCCGCCGCCCCATACCCAGTGGGCGATCGGGCAGTAAATGAAGACAATCCACAATGTCGTAAACAGAAGCCATGAAGAAAATTTCATCCGATCCACAATCGAGCCCAGAACCAGGGCCACGGTGATTCCGGCGAATGTCATCTGAAACAGCACATATACATAGGTCGGAATGGTTCCCGACAGCGTTTTCACCGTAATGCCCTTCAAAAATGTAAAATCCAGTCCGCCGATGATACCGCCGATATCCGGCCCGAACGCCAGGGTATATCCAATCACCACCCAGATGATGCTGGCCAGGCAGTAAGACATAAATGTCATGGCGAACGTGTTCAGGAGATTTTTGTATCGTGACATCCCGCCATAGAACAGCGCCAGTCCGGCAGGCGTCATCATCATGACCAGGGCTGTGGAGACGATCATCCAGGCGGTGTCGCCGGAATTCAATACGGCTTCTTCAGCAAAAGCTGAAGTTGCCGGGATCAGGGACAGCATCAGGGTTAAAACAGGTGATTTCTCGTTCAGTTTCATGTATTTTCTCCTTTGTCGGTAAATGGAAAGTATGTCAAGCTGTATTCTTTCAATACTGTAATGCACAAAGCAACATTTGTGCCAGTTAGATATTCATATTTATTACAGCTTATTAGTGCTATAGCGGTTTTTTTAATGATACATATTTGTAACTAATTGCAACATAAATGCAAACATGTATGTAATTGAATCTTGTGCATCGTTATGTAGGGAATATCTTTGCTTGATTTTATACAGGGTGCATTTTATGATTCAGCAATGGATGCTTGAAAATCGTTTTCGGTTGAACACACTGCATAGGCCTTATTCATGACCATTCGTGAGAAATTCGAGAAGCGGGAGAAGAGTTTTTTATCGCCATTCGGGTGTTTAAGCTCGGAAACCCGAGGCCGGGAGCGGGTTGAAGATCCCTGCCCCATTCGTACTGCGTTTCAGGTGGACCGGGATCGGATCGTCTATTCCAATGCCTTCCGCAGGTTGAAATACAAAACACAGGTTTTTCTGGCGCCTCTGGGGGATTATTACCGGACCCGCCTGACCCATACCCTTGAAGTGGCTCAGATCGCCCGCAATATTTCCCGGGCCATGCTGCTGAATGAAGACCTGACGGAAGCCATCGCACTCGGGCACGACCTGGGTCACCCCCCCTTCGGGCACAGCGGGGAAAGAACCCTTCAGGAAATATATTCTCTGGATTTCTGCCATAACGAGCAGAGTGTCCGGGTTGTCGATGTCCTGGAAAACAAGGGTGTTGGGTTGAATCTGACGCATGAGGTTCGAAATGGCATTCTCAAGCACTCCAAAGGATTCGGCAAAATCATTCCGGATGATCCTTCCGAGCTGGCCTCGACGTTTGAAGGACGCATTGTCCGGATTGCGGATATCATCGCCTATCTCAACCACGATCTCGATGATGCCATCCGCAGCGGTGTGATTTCCATCGATCAGGTTCCCGAATCCTGTACGCGGATTATTGGCCGAACCCATTCCCAGCGGGCAACGACCATGATCCGGGATATTGTGTTTTCCAGCGAAGTACACAATGACGATCTGATCCTGAAAATGAGCGATGATGTCAGTGATGCCATGAACACGCTGCGGACGTTTCTGTACGATAATGTTTACCGGTCTCCACGGGTCCACAATGAATTTGTCAAGGCCAAAAAAATCCTGACCGAACTGTACGAGTGTCTGTTGAACCGACCGGATATCTTCAAAAAAGAACTCAGTGCCGTGGAAATGTCCTGGTTCAATTATAACGATCTGTCCCATGAGCGGTCGATCTGCGATTTTATCGCCAGCATGACCGACCGGGGCGCCCTCAACCTGTATGTAAAAATCTTTTTTCCCCTGCCGCTGATCTGATGGAGGCCCATGGATTTAAATGTCCGGCCGGAACAAATGATGTCGTACGCGCCTTATTTCGACAGACTGGCGGTTGTCTTCCGAAAAATGGATGCGTGTTATGATACCGCCGCCACCGAATACGGGTTTGCCTGTTCGGGGTGCCAGGACAGTTGCTGTCAGACGCGATTTTATCACCATACCCTGATCGAGTATTTTTATGTGAAAAGCGGGCTCGATTGCCTGTCGCCGCCAGACCGGCAGATCATTCAGTCCAGGGCGCTGGAGGCGAATGCTTACTGGCGGAATCATCGCGAACCGTCGCTTGCCGCCATGTGTCCGCTGAACGAGGCAGGCCGCTGCCGCCTATATTTATACCGCCCCATGATCTGCAGACTCCACGGCATTCCCCACGAACTGAACCATCCTGTCAAAGGCAGGGCCTTGGGCCCTGGCTGTCATGAATTTGAGAAACAATGCAGCGGGAAAGCCTATTTCCCATTTGACCGGACGCCGTTATACCGTGAACTGGCGGAGCTGGAGAAAACGTTTCGACAGAAAACGGGAATTGTTACCAAAATGAAGATGACAGTGGCTGAAATGCTGATGGACTGCTTCAAACTTCCGGCAACGACGAAAAAGATGATGCTGCCACCAATCGATATTCTGTAACTGCACACGGCATTTATTGCAATTTTGTTAAAAATCGCTTGCATTTTACAATTATATTTTCTATATGTCCTCTCGAAGTCAACGCCGACTTCCGCTGAAGCGATCTACATCTCGACGATGAGATGCAGCGGGCTTGCAGGATAATCATGGCTTTTAGCAAGGCAACGCCTTTCTACACTGCCCCGATAACCCTCCCAACTACCAGAAAGCCCCCGATCCATTCAGACTCCTGGACCAACGCCGATCCTCCCTGAATTTATTCACCGTCGAATTTATCCGAATATTTGTTTATCCGTTTTTGGACCCTGAGTAGGAGTATCGATGAAACCTGAGATTGTGATCTATTGTTGCGCCAATTTTTCTGCGGTTTCCGAAGAAGATGCCGAGAAAATCATCCCCGAAGATCATGCTGTACTGCGGATATCCCGTCTGCCCTGTTCCGGCCGCACGGATGTCCTCTATCTGTTGCGGAGTATCGAAGCTGGGGCGACGATGACGATGATTGTGGGCTGCCCGGAAGGTCAGTGCCAGTTTGTGGAAGGAAATCTGCGTGCCCGGATGCGGGTGCGCTACGCCAATCGTCTGCTGGCGGAAGCAGGGCTGGGGGAAGATCGAATTCAAATGGTCAATATCGCTCCCGGCGATGGAATCGCCTTCGCCGCAGCCCTTCGGAACGTGGTTGCCAGAGCCAGGGAAATCGGTCCGCTGTAAGCCTATCTCCGGGATCGACTTTAAATCGAGGAAGATAAATACATGCCCAAAAAATATCATATTAAACCGACACCCACTGCACCACGCTTTATGCCTGTCGGCCGATCGGGGATCATCGACTGGGAAGAAGACTGCCTGAAATGCACGACCTGTGTCAAAAAACGCTGTCTCTATGATGTTTACAAAAACCGCGCCTATGATTCGCAGACACTCGAGGATTCCATCGACTACCAGTGCAAGAATTGCTTCAGTTGCATTCAAAATTGCCCCCGCGGCGTACTCTCCAAGACGATCAATCCGGAGTTTCTTCGGATGGGCGATGCCTACTGGAAACCGGATATCATACACAACACCTGGTTTCAGGCTGAAACCGGCAAGATACCGGTGTCTGGCGCCGGCTACCGCGGCCCGTTCAGCGGTCCGGGCTTTGACGCCATGTGGACGGATATGTCGGAAATCGTTCGGCCCACCCGTGATGGCATTCACGGCCGGGAATACATCAGTACCGGCATCGATGTGGGAAGAAAACAGCGCTACCTGAAATTCGATGCATCCGGCAACGTCCTCCTCGAAATGCCTCCATTGGTTGAAATTCCGCTTCCGGTGATCTTCAACGTGCTGCCGTTCGGAAACCTCGGACAGGGAATTCTGCTGTCCATGGCTGAAGCAGCCCGGCAAATCGGCAGCCTGATGTATGTCACGCCCGCAACGTACGGTGCGTTTCTGAAACCCTTCAAAGACCACCTCATCCCGCTGCTGCCGGTGGAAGGGCTCGACCTGGATGCGGAAATCCTCGAAGGGGTGAAAATGGTCGAGCTGCTTTATGCGCCTGACGTCCTGGCGTGCATTCAGCAACTGAAATTGCGCAGTCCACAGCTTGTGGTTTCCGTCCGTCTGCCCCTTGATCCAAAAGCCAGAACCATTGCAGCGGATCTGGCGCATGCCGGTGTTGAAGTCATTCATCTTTTTGCCGACTATCGGGGAAATGAATTCGTGGAAGGTGATGCGCCACGGTTTGTCAAAGACGCCCTGCGGGAAATCCATCTTCACCTGGTCAACGTTTCCGTTCGCGATCAGATTACCCTGATCGTCAGCGGCGGGATTGCTCTGGCAGAGCATCTGCCCAAAGCTATCATCTGCGGCGCAGACGGCGCAGCCGTCGATCTGCCGCTTCTGATCGCCCTGGAGTGCCGCGTGTGTAAACGCTGTGTTGCCGGAAAATCCTGTCCTGTTTCGCTGCAGAACATCGATCCCGAATATGGCGGCAAACGCCTGGTGAACCTGATGTGCAGTTGGTGGAGCCAGTTGATCGAATTGATGGGCGCCATGGGAATTCGTGATGTGCGACGGGTGCGGGGTGAAGCCGGCCGGGCCATGTTCTTTGAAGACCTCGAAAGAGACACCTTCGGCGCCCTTTTTTCAAACAGGTAATGGGTAATAAAAGGAGTACATACCGTGAAAGCAGAGATCAAAAGAACAGCTTCACGATTTCGACACACCATCGGAAAATACAGGGTCCAGCGCGGAAAACAGTGTAAAAGCTGTGCCGGCTGTGTAGTAACCTGTCCGCATGGCGTGCATTTCAAGGCGGGCACACGCATGGGAACCCCCAGGGATTATCTCTGTGTCGGGCCAGAGGTGTGCCGAAGCAAAAACTGTTTTTGTGTTGAAAAATGTCCCAATTCAGCCCTGAATGTGGTGATCAACCCTCAGATCAAAGCGCTGGGAGACTTCCGCTGGACTGCGGATTTGCTGATGAGTACCTGGTACCAGGCTGAAACCGGGCGGCTTCCGGATGTGGATATGGAATACCGGACAGGCAATTCCGGGGGCGGATTCGACAAGCTGCGGTTTCGTTTTCCCGAAAAACCGCCGCAGGTCATTCCTGCCGAAGACATCGATACCAGCATCGAACTCAACAAACGCGGAGACAAGAGCCATCGCATCACCATCGGTATCCCTCTGTACCAGGGCGGCATGTCGTTTGGGTCGGTCAGCGACAGCACCATGGTGTCGCGGGCCAGAGCCGCCATGCTCTGGGACACGTTCGGATGCACCGGAGAAGGCGGGTATCCCGAATTTCTCTATCCATTCGATCGGCAGATGATCACTCAGGTTGCCACCGGACTTTTCGGCGTCAAGGAAGAAACCATTCAGCGGGTGCGTATCGTGGAGTTCAAATACGCTCAGGGAGCCAAACCCGGCCTGGGAGGCCATCTTCTGGGGGACAAGGTGACCGAGCGGGTGGCCAAAATGCGTGAGGCAGTCCAGGGAAGCGCCCTCTTTTCGCCGTTTCCGTTTCACAGCGTATATTCGGTGGAAGACCACAAAAAGCATGTGGACTGGATCAAGGCCATCAACCCCAAAGTCCTGGTGTCCGTGAAAGTGTCCACGCCGGCGGATGTGGATATGGTGGCCATCGGCAGCTATTACGCAGGCGCCCACATCGTGCATCTGGACGGCAGCTATGGCGGTACGGGTGCGGCTCCGGACATTGCCAAAAAAAATATCGCCATGCCGATTGAATACGCAATCCCCAAAGTCCATCGTTTTCTGGTGGAAGAAGGGGTGCGGGATAAAGTGACGCTGATTGCCAGCGGTGGTATTCGAACGGCCCACGATGTTCTGAAAGCCATTGCGCTGGGGGCGGACGGTGTTGTGGAAGGAACTGCCGGCATGGTGGCCCTGGAATGCACCCGATGCAGCTCCTGTGAAAGCGGTCGTGGTTGTCCGCGCGGTATTGCCACCACCGATCCGGAGCTGGCCGAGTTCATTACGGTGGATTGGGGTGCTCAGCGGGTTTATAACCTGTATGCGTCCTGGCGCAGCCAGATCGTCGGCGTTCTTCAGCAGCTCGGTATGCGCAGCATCCGCGAACTCGTCGGCAGAACCGATTGTCTGCGCCATCTGGATTATAACTGAAACAGGTTCAAGACTGGATGTAGAGGAGATGTTTTATGAGATCAACCAGCAAAGCACTTTCTGCTGCTGAAAAAATACTGGCGTCCCGGGAGCGGATGATCGCGCAATATCCGCCGCTGTCCGGCGTCAAGGTAGAAGAAGAAGGCGGCTGCGGGGTGACGGGGTTTGCCTGTTCCATTCCGGTGGGCGGCAAACATATTTTCGAGCCTTCCCGGCAGATGCACAACCGCGGAAATGGTAAGGGCGGCGGGATTGCCGCCGTGGGTTTCGTGCCGGAAGCCCTTGGGGTGTCCCAGGAAATCCTGGACAGCCATTACATGCTTCAGATCGCATTGATCGATCCCGAAGATCAGGCTGCCGCCAAGGCGGTTGAATCGGAATTTATCCATCCCTGGCTCGACATTGCCCGCTCGGAGAAAATTCCCACTGTGGCCGATTACCGCGACATCCCCGGACTCGACGTGCGACCGCCGGATGTGATGCGCTATTTCGTTCGGGTAAAAAAAGACGTGCTGAAGGATTTCACGGTGAAGAATCACTTCGAGAATCTGAAGCCGGGCCGGGCCGAAGATGAATTCATGAGTCAGAACGCATTCAAACTCAACACCCGTTTTTATTCTACCCTGGGCGACAAGAAAGCGTTTGTGATGTCCCACGGAAAGAACATGATGATTCTTAAAATCGTGGGATATGCCGAACTGGTGGCCAGCTATTACCAACTGGAAGAATTCAAGTCCCATATCTGGATCGCCCATCAGCGCTATCCGACCAAAGGGCGCGTCTGGCATCCGGGTGGGGCCCATCCGTTCAGCGGCATGCATGAAGCCCTGGTTCACAACGGAGATTTCGCCAATTACCACTCGGTCTGCGAATACCTGAAGCAGCAGAATTTTTTCCCCCTGTTTCATACGGACACGGAAGCATCGGTTCTGATGCTCGATCTGCTGAACCGCGTCCACGAATACCCCCTGGAATACATCATCGAGGCCCTGGCCCCCACCACGGAAGCAGATTTCGATCAATTGCCGTCAGACAAACAAAAAATTTATCGGGCCATCCAGGCGGCCCACATTCATGGTTCACCCGATGGCCCGTGGTTTTTCATCATTGCCAGAAATGATCCGTATCAAAAGATGTTCCAGTTGATCGGTATTACCGATACGGCCATGCTGCGGCCTCAGGTATTTGCGCTTCAGGACGGAGAAGTTCAGATCGGTCTCGTATGCTCGGAAAAACAGGCCATCGACGCAACCCTCGACAGCCTGGCCAAGGAAGACCCGCGGTTTTGCCCGGTATGCGACCGATATTGGAACGCCCGCGGCGGCAGCCATACCGACGGCGGCACCTTTGTCTTTACCGTGAAACCGGAAAACGGCGTTATGCGCCTGTCGTGTTCCGACAAGTTCGGAAACGTGAAAGCCATTTCCGGAAACCAGAAAATATGCGATGCCACTGCACCGATCAGCGTGCCGTCACAGGAGGCCGAAATCACCCGCACCCTGAATCAGCTCCTGGATCAATGCCGGGCTGAAGAAATGTTCTCCTACCTGGCCGAAAACATTCCAATCTGGGATTACAACACCTTCCGCTGGGTCTGTGCGGAGATTGTCCGTGTTGCTGCCGGCAGTGACACCTGCAAGGCAACTGCCATTGAAGTGCTGACGCTGTTGAATGACCGCCGCTTTTTTACGGGAGACAAAAAACGCGCCTGGGTTCTGTGGATCATTCGCGGCAGTCTGCGTGAAATCTTTGGTGCGGTTCCGGGCTTTGATCGGGCCTCTGGAGGTCGATACCGGTATATCGATTTCAAGACCCGGAATTTGCTGCGGGCGCCCGAGGCCAACGAGGAAATTCTTGTGGTATATACCCGGGAATTTGAACCCGAAGGTGAAGATTGTGATGCACGCCTGCTCTGTGAAGCCTATTTCCTGGGCTGGAAACGCTTCATCGTTTACGGCTACCGTGGCCAGCGCTTTACCGGAAACGGTTTCGGACCGGCCACCCAGGCTGTGCGCATCGACGTCTATGGAAGCTCCGGAGACTACCTGGCCTCTGGGATCGACGGCATGGCAATCTATGTTCACGGCAACGCCCAGGATCAGCTCGGACAGATCATGAAAGACGGAAAACTGGCGGTGTTCGGCGATGTCGGCCAGACATTCATGTACGGCGCCAAGGGCGGGGAAGTCTATGTGATGGGTAATGCCGCGGGACGGCCGCTTATCAACGCCGTGGGCCGGCCGCGCGTGGTGATCAATGGAACCGCCCTCGACTATCTGGCGGAATCCTTCATGGCCGGAGACCCGCATAACGGCGGCGGATTCGTGATTTTAAACGGCATGACACTCTCTGATGACGGCAGCCTGAAAGAGCTGCCCACACCCTATCCGGGCTCCAACCTCTTTTCGCTGGCTTCCGGTGGCGCCATTTTCGCCCGTGACCCACACTGCACGCTCATCGAAGATCAACTGAACGGCGGGGAGTTCGCGGAATTCACGGATGCCGACTGGAATCTGATTCTGCCGTATCTCAAAGAAAACGAACGGCTTTTCGGGATTTCCATTGAAAAGGATATTCTCTGTGTCAATGGCAGACCACGGAAACCATCGGAAGTCTATCGCAAAGTCAAGGCCGTGCCGCTGACCGTGCTGAATGGCGCGCCGAAACAACCCAATCCGGTAATGGCAGCCGATATATAAAATGAAACTGAATCTCAAGAGGTGTTGAAATGATCGTTGCGGAACGAAAACCATTTGATGAAATCAAAACCGCGCTTGCCGGCTGCCGGAAAGTGTTTATCCTGGGCTGTGATACCTGCGTGAGTGTCTGCATGGCTGGCGGAAAAAAAGAAGTCGGGCTTCTGGCTTCTCAACTGCGCATGAGTTTTAAAAAGGACGGCAAAGACATTCAGATCGATGAAGACACGGTGGAGCGCCAGTGCAACCGTGAATATATGGAACTGGTGTTAAGCCGGCTGCAAGACTATGATCTGGTGGTGTCAATGGCCTGCGGCGCCGGGGTGCAACTGCTGGCGGATCTGTCGGAACCGCTCCAGATACTTCCGGGCGTCAATACCCGCTTTATCGGCATGACGCCGCAGGACGGCACCTGGGAAGAGCGCTGTCGGGCCTGCGGGAATTGCATTCTCGGAGAAACCGGCGGTATCTGCCCGGTGACGGTCTGCGCCAAGGGCATCCTGAACGGCCCATGCGGCGGGACCGATCACGGCAAGTGCGAAGTGGACAAGGATAAAGACTGTGCCTGGACCTTGATCTACCATCGCCTGGAAAAAATGGGCAAACTCGACAATATTCGAAAGGATTTTCCGCCTCGCAACCACCTGGTTCAGTGTCATCCGGCCAAGCAGGTGCATGAAGTATATAAAGGAGAATAACAGATGGCTGTTTCGTTTAAAGATGTTCTGCGTTCCGGGGAGTTTGTCGTTACCGCGGAAGTCGGCCCACCGAAGGGTACCGACATTTCAGAAATGAAATCGCATATTTCGCTGCTGAAAGATAAAGTTCACGCGCTGAATATGACAGATAACCAGAGCTCGGTGATGCGGCTGTCTTCTCTGGTAGGCTGCCATATCATCAAGGAGATGGGCGGTGTGCCCATCCTGCAGATGACGGGTAGAGACCGTAACCGTTTGGCGCTGCAATCCGATCTGTTGAGCGCCAGTGTGCTGGGGATTGATACCGTGCTGTGCCTGACCGGAGATCATATCACTCTGGGAGACCACAAAGAAGCCAAGCCGGTTCATGATCTGGAATCGCTCCAGATTCTGAAGGCAGTCAGGGTGCTGGCGTCCGGTGTGGATCTCGGGGGAAATCCGCTGAAAGGTACGCCGCAGTTCTGCGCCGGGGCTGTGGTCACTCCCGAAGCCGATCCCATTGAACCGCAGTTGATGAAGTTTGAAAAAAAGGTATGGGCTGGGGCAGAATTCTTCCAGACCCAGGCGGTATTCGATCTGGAAACCTTTAAACGCTTCATGGCATATGCTGAAAAATTCGATGTAAAAATTCTGGCAGGTATTGTGCTGCTGACCTCTGCACGGATGGCGACCTATATGAACCAGCACGTAGCCGGTATTTATGTGCCCGACAACCTGGTTTCCGAAATGGCTTCCGCTCCAAAAGGCGGGGCATTGCAGAAAGGAATCGAAATCGCCGGACGAATGATCCGTAAAATCAAGGAAGAAGGCATTGCCCATGGTGTTCATATCATGGCCATCGGCAAGGAAACCGTGGTGCCCGACATCCTGCAGGCCGCCGGTCTGTGATCGATCCCTGCAATGGCCCATTCTCTGGCCTTGATGCGCAGTTTTCCGGTTCCCTCCCTGGCTTCCCCCGCTGGGGGGAATGGTTGCCATTCTGCCATTTCACTGTTAGGCAAATAGAAACAACAGATTCAGGTCATCGCCAAGCGCGATAATCACGAACTGGAGGGTTGATGAAACAACTTTATTACGGCATGACACTGATCGACGGCACCGGCGGGTCCCCTCTGGAAAATGCGGGCATGATGGTGGAAAATGGATCGATTGTCCATATCGGTCAGGCCGCCGATTTTTCGCAGGATGACGGGATGCAGAAGACAGACTGCCGGGGAAAAACCATTATCCCGGGTATGATCAACTGCCATGTCCATCTGGTCGAGGAGCCATATACCTGGGATCGGCAGAAAGATACATCGGAAACCCAGTTGGCGCTGCGCGGTGCGAAACACCTGCGGCTGCTGCTGGAATCGGGGGTTACATTCGTTCGTGATCTGGGATCAGCCCAGGGTGTCAACATCCAACTGAAAAAAGCCATCGAGGATGAGCTGATCTTCGGGCCGGATATCCTGTCGAGCGGCCAGCCTTTATGCATCACCGGCGGGCACGGCTGGTTCTGGATGTCGCGACAGTGTGACGGGCAAGATGAATTCGTCAAAGGGGCCCGGGAACAAATCCGGGCAGGTGCCGATCTGCTGAAGGTCATGTCAACGGGTGGTTATGCCCGACCCAAAATGAAAATCAATCATGACATCATGCCGGATTCTCCGCAGATGACGGTGGAAGAAATTCAGGCAGTCGCAGTGGAAGCCCATCGCCGGGGCAAAAAAGTGGCGGCGCATTGCAACGGATTGACCGGTGTTCGGCGGGCTGTTGTGGCCGGTGTGGATTCCATCGAGCATGGGCAGTTCAACGATGTTCAGGAAAAAGGGGTTCGAAAAACCCTTGACATGATGGCTGAAAAAGGGATTGTTCTGGTGCCGACCCTGTCGGCCTTTTTTAAAAACTATGTCAAATCGGATGTGATTGGCCAATATCAGCCGGTGCTGAACAGTTTTACGGCTGCTCTGACCTCCGGTGTCAAAATCGCCATGGGAAACGATTCCGGCTGTCCGTTTGTCGGGCATGAAACTGCGGCCATGGAAATTCGGCACATGGTGGAGGCGGGGATGGGGCCCATGGCGGCCATTTCGGCAGCTACCCAGGAAGCAGCCGCTCTCTTGGGGATTCTTGGAAGCTACGGTACGCTTCAAACAGGCAAAAAAGCCGATTTTCTGATTTTGAAAGACAACCCCCTGGCCGATATCGGTACATTGTCCGATATTGATCAGGTATATAAAAGCGGTCAGAGGGTGAGCAATACAGGCTTATATCAATGTAATCGAATTTTCGTGCAACCGTTCAGTGATACGTTTTGAGTCGCCTCAATCTATTGTTGTCACCACTGATACACCTGAAAAAAAAAAGCGAAGTCGCAAAAGGTCAAGGAAAACCTGAATCAGATCGAACCAAGGCGATTGATCAGGTACAGGAACAGATTGGCAAACAGGTAGCGGATATACTCAGTTGGGTATCGACATGCAGCAGCAGTTTCTTGGAATTTGAAAAGCAGTTGATTCCCAAAGTGCATGAATTGGGTCGGCTGTTTATTTTGTTGTTTTTATGGATTCGGGAAGAAAACTGGCAGAGAAACCATGCAGAGCTTGAAAATATCTGAAAGTCTATCTATCTTATTCACTTGACATTACTCTTTGCCTGTGTTTTTTGTTAGACAACTGTTGAATCTCAGATTAATCTGACTTCCAATTTCTGATTATCTTGAACAATCGGTGCTATTTTCATTTTAATTGAACCGAAGTAGTGCATTTTTTGCTGTTTTAATCGAA
>CAJBLH010000303.1 GCA_903953895.1 uncultured Desulfobacteraceae bacterium
AACGAAAAACAGAGCAGCTAAACTGTATCCTGACAGATTCATTTTGGACAAAAGGAATGTCCTGCAATGGAATGATGGAACTGTGAGAGTGTTGGACGAGAATATCTCCAGTGCTAATTTCAAAAGGCTTAACGAATTGGCTGAAATAGAAAACTGCAGCGTTGATGCTTTAGTAACAAAACTGATTTCTCACTATAAAAAACACAAGAAAACGTAGTAACGATAGGCGATTAGAATGGTTAACCATGCAATGAACCAGACGCCCGGCTTACCTCGTTGTTGGGCGCAGAAGCATGCGAGAGATTTACATGATCAACAATCTGACTTGTAAAATAGTCAAAGCAGTTGGTGAAGAGACGGTCAAATACAGGGAATAAGGAGGTGTTATGCTGTCACACATTGTTGTTTTCTGGCTGAAGGACGATCTTTCGGACGTGCAGCGGGCTGCATTCCGTCAAGGGCTCGAATCCCTCAAAGGCATTGAATCCACCCGCGGGCTATACATCGGATCTCCGGCCAAAACCGGCGACCGGCCGGTTATCGAAAAATCCTATTCGCTGGCATTGACCGTGCTGTTCGATACGATCCAGGACCATGATATCTATCAGGTCCATCCGCTGCATCTGGGATTTCTCAAGCAGTTCAATTCGTTCTGGTCCCGTGTGCAGGTTCTTGATTTTGAATGACCCGGTTGTTCGGCGATTTCCAGTAAACCCTCATGAATCATGCCGGGCTTCACCCGCCAAGCATGAAAAATTCACGATACATTTTTTCGTGCATTTCATGGTTAACAGCATTCTTGAGGGATGAACGATGCGTGCGGTGGTATGGAACGGAGAACTGCGATTTATGGCGGATTACCCGGCGCCGACAATTCGGCCGGGCTGGGCGCGAATCCGGGTAAAAACAGCCGGTATCTGCCGGACCGACATGGAGCTGACCAAGGGCTATCTGGGGTTTTCCGGTGTTCTGGGGCACGAATTTGTCGGTACTGTCGATTCCTGCGAAGATTTCCGGTGGGTGGGCAAACGGGTGGCCGGAGAGATCAATGCGGCCTGCGGTCAGTGCGCTTTCTGCCGGTCCGGTCTGGGCAGGCACTGCCCCGACCGGGTCACACTGGGTATAGACCGGCTGGATGGATGCATGGCCGATTTCTGCGCTGTGCCCATATCCAACCTGGTTGAAATTCCAGAGGAGATTTCAGATGATCGGGCCGTGTTCATCGAACCGCTCTCTGCCGCCTGTGAAATTCTGGAACAATTATCCCTGAATGGATCTGAACGTGTCATTGTCCTTGGCGATGGTCGCCTGGGCATCCTCTGCGCCTGGGTGCTGTCGACAGTGGTCGCCGATGTCACCCTTGTCGGACGCCATCCGGAAAAGCTGGAGCTGGCAGCCTGGAACGGGATCAAGACGTGTCATGGCGGCAGCGGTTGCGGCTCCGGCAGCGATATAGTGGTTGAAGCCACGGGTTCGGCTGTCGGCCTGGCTGAGGCAATGGCCCTTTGCCGACCCAGAGGCGTGATTGTCCTGAAATCCACCGTAGCACTGTCCGCCGCGGTCAACCTGACTCCTGTCGTCATTCATGAACTGACGGTTGTCGGATCACGGTGCGGCCGGTTTCAAGATGGACTGACGCTTCTGATGCAGCATCCTGACATGCCCCTTGAAAGCCTGATTACCGACCGCTTCCCCCTCGAAGCGGCGCCGGCGGCTTTTGAGCAGGCGGCCCGGCATTCATCCCTGAAAATCCTGTTGGTTGTCGATAGACATTCAGAAAAATAATTTTGCGGCGTTATCGGTCGGAGATATACGACAGCATTATCTCATCCCTGCTGCCTTGCGAAATGAATTTTATGGAAGTCTGTAACTCCGGGAGGTTTCCATACTTCTGATCAGTTTATCGATCTCCAGAAATAACGCGATCGAGCCGTCGCCGAGAATACTGACGCCCGAGATACTCGTTATATTGTGATAAATCTTTCCGAGTGGTTTGATGACTGTTTTGATTTCACCCAGAATCCGGTCAACCAGAAAGCCGATGCGGGTGTCTTCGTATTTGACGATTACCACATATTGAAGGGGCGGCGGCGGCGAGCCAATGCACAGAATTTCCCGAAGACCGATACATGGCAGCACGTTGCCCCGGAGCTGAATACAGTCGTTGCTCATGGTGTTGTGATTGGGCAGTTCCAGAGTTTCCAGCACGATGTCTATCGGCAGAATGAAAAAATTTCCCCCCAACTCCACCATCAGTCCATTCATCATGGAAAGCGATAAGGGAATGGTGATTTTGAAAGTGGTTCCCGTGCCGGCGCTTGTTTCAACGGAAATTCTTCCCCGGATGGATTCGATGGTCTCTTTGACGACATCCAATCCGACCCCGCGACCGGAGAGCATGGTCGTTTCATCGAGGGTGGAAAACCCCGGTTCGAAGATATAATTCACCAGGTCCCTGGTTCGGGTAATGGTTTCCGGGGCGGCCATTTTTTTTTCGACGGCCTTGCGCGCCACCGCTTCAAGATCGATCCCCTGGCCATCATCTTCCACCCGGATGACGATGCTTCCTGAATCGTGAGCCGCTGTCAGATGGATGGCGCCGACCGGATGTTTCCCCAGTCTGGCACGATCCGGAGCTGATTCGATGCCGTGGTCCGCCGCATTTCTTACCAGGTGAAGGAGCGGCTCGTAAAGCTTTTCCGCAACCATTCTGTCCAGTTCTGTATCCTCTCCGCTGATTTTGAGCTGGATATTTTTACCGGTGGTTTTTCCGATATCGTAAATCATGCGCTGAAATCGTTGAAAGAGCGTCTGTACAGGAACCATCCGGAATGCCATCGATTTTTCCTGTATCTGCCGGATCAGCTCGGAAACATGTACCGACGATTCGATCATGGCCATATCCCCGGAACGTTTGACCTGCGTTTCCAGAACCGATGAAGCGGTGACCAGTTCCACGATCAGGTCGGACATCTGGTCGAGTTTTTGGGCTTCCACACGGATTACGCGCGAATCTTTATGCGTTTTGTCCTCCAGGGTATCGGAGGCATCGGGATCAATTTCGACCGATGTGCCATCTGACCCATCGAAAGAAACCAATTGCCGAAATGAGACATCCCAGTCGCCAAGCTGCCGGATCAGTGTCAGATGCCGTTGTGGGAGAATGGTATCCCGGTCGTGTCCGGCAGCTCTGATGCTTTTCATCAGGTTGCCGATGTGGTCGTGACATTCGATAAAAAGTGCGATGAGGGAACTGGAAAGCGGTAGCTCGTGTTCACGTATCCGAACAAGGATGTTCTCGATGAAGTGGCAGAAATGTGCGATGGGTTCGACTGCGACGATGCCAGCCGAGCCTTTGATGGTGTGAACCGCCCGAAAGAGACGGTTGAGCTTTTCCATATCTCCGGGATGCTTTTCGAGGCCGAGCAGGGCAGACTCCATGTCTGCCAGCATTTCGGATAATTCGATGGCAAAAGCCTGCTGAATTTCCAACGATTCTGAATTTAACACGCTGCGCCTGTCATTAGCATTGCCGAAATTCACCCATGATTATTTCGGCCTTGATCGTCGTATCGGCCGACCCCCCTCCCGACCTCCACCCGCTTGGGGGGAGGAGCATAAAAACTCACTCCCCGCATTCATGTCGATTTCAACCATAGCTGTTTATCATAACAGTCCGGGCAGATGCCGTGACTGAATAACGCTTCGGAATGAGAGGAAATGTATGCTTCGATTTGTTGCCAACTCTGCTTGTCGGTCCGGATTTGCTTGCAATACATGCAGATCGGAATAACGCCTTCAAGCTGTTTGACCCTGGCCAGTGCCTGTTCGAGCTGGGTGATTTTTTCCCGGAGCTTGATCTCGGAAGTGACATTTTCCGTGACATCCTGAACGGTGATGTAAATACTGACGATCTTGCCTTGTTCATTCCGGATCGGTCCGGCCGTACAGCTTTGCTGCATGTAGGGAATGATATCGGCCGACGGATGCGGATTCTTCATGGTGAAAAGGTATCTGTGAAGTTTCTGAGAGAAATACGCAAAGTTGCCGAAAGAAAATACACTCATGATGAGGCGTTTGTACTTGGATTCAGCCAGATTGGGAAAGAACTCCAACAGATTCGCGCCGACTATCTTTTTTTCGGTAATACCGCTGAAGTGCGACATCCAGGAATTCCACGCCTGGACCGTCAGGTCGTGGTCGAGAACGACCAGCCCCATATTGATGGATTCGAATATCTGCATGTTGTCAGGCATACTGATTCAAATAGTTTTCAATGGCGTTTTTCAGCCATTCCAAAGTGCTGTAGTTGCTGATCAGAAACAGAAAACCGCTGGCGTCGAATACCTTGAAGTGAAACACCGTCTTGAAAAAGATAGCAAAAATTTCATCCTCTGAAAAAGCTTCTTTCAGAGTCGTCTCGATTTGATCCTGAGAATAATAGCGGGGAGGGGAGTAATGCACCACATCTCCCAACATGTCGGCGATTTTACTGACACAGGCGCACATGATGATGTTGCTGATTTCAATCAGGGTTTCTTTTTCGAGGACATCGATTTCAGATGCGGAGACCGAAGACAGCTCCATGTTTTCATCGAACAGTTTCAGAAGTTTTTTCCCTTCGCCATGAGGAAAGATCAGAATGCTGGAGCCGCTGAATTTGCCGCTGAAAAACTGTCTGATCATGCTGATGTCGTCCACGCCGGAAATCTCAGCCTGGATATAGGGATATATTTCGTCGATTCTGAGGACTGTGATGCGGGGGACCGTCAAGGTGACATGCATGTTGATGACCTCGGAAAGACCGGCTGCAGCCTGGCCGAAGGAGATGTTCATGATCTCTTGAAGGGCGTCTTTTTCCAGCGGACTTAGAGCATTGACATGTTCACTCATGACGGCCCTCCACAATCGCCAGCGCTCTGACGATTTCGGATTGGATCAGCTCTTTGACAGGAGGTTTTTTGATCATCGAGAAAGCGCCGAGTTGTTCCGCCTTCACCCGTGTCTGTTTCTGGGTATCGGCGGAAAGGATGATGATGATCGATTCCGGAAAATCCCGGTGAAGTTCTTCCAGAATCTCCAGCCCATGCCGGTCGGGCATGGTGAGGTCGAGAAATGTGATATCGGGGCGCATGGACCGGAACAGCTCCAGCGCTGCTGCGCCGTCACCGGCCTCGGCCAGTTCATGGCCGCAGTCTTTGGGGATACACCCCTTGACGCTCATGCGCGCCACGATGGAATCATCGATAATCAGAATTTTGGCCATGTAAATCTCCTCCACTACGACAGCCGACATTTCGACTTGCCGATTATATTCTTATCCGCTGGATCTGTAAATATCCTTTAAGAGGTAACAATCCAAAATGGACAGGTGCATTGCTTACCTGTTCAGCAGAGCTTGATAGACGGCATCTCTGAGTTCCTGAAAACGGTAGGGTTTTCCCAGGAAAGCATCCGGCAGTTCGGAATGTTCGTCTGACATGACTTTCGCCTCGTCGTAGCCGCTGGATAGAATCACCGGAATATCCGGCGACAGCTTGCGTACGGCTGACAGCACCTGCCATCCATCCAAATCCGGCATGGTGAGATCGGAGAAAACGCAGCGAATCTTACTCTGGTGTTGTTGAAACAACTCCAGAGCCTCGATGCCATTCGTTGCCTCCAGCACTGTAAAGCCCAGGCGCGCCAGCATGATTGCGGCCAGGTTACGCACCGGCTCTTCATCTTCAATCAGAAGCACCGTGCCGCTGACTTCAAACGCAGGACCATGTATCCGTTTCACTGGATGCAAGGGGATTGTTTCCGTTGAAACCGGGAGAAAAATCCGAAAGACACTACCCCGGCCTGGTTCGCTCTCCACCACAAGTCCGCCGGAATGGACACTGACAATTCCCAGAACGACGGAAAGGCCCATTCCCCGGCCGTAGAACCGCGTGCTGTAAAACGGATCGAAGACTTTCTCCATATCTTTTTCCGCGATCCCGCTGCCGGTGTCCGTCACTTCCAGGCAAGCATGGTCAATATCCATGGGAATCCAGTCGACGGGGAATCGCCGGGTGGCGGGAATCTGATCTTTGGAAACCGTCTTGACGGTAATCGTAACGGTGTTCGGGTTTTTACCGGCAGCTTCACAGGCATTGGCGAGCAGATTGGTCAGGGTTTGGTGTATCTGGCCGGCGCTGGCCCGGATCATGGGACCGGAAGCCGGGATGTCGGTCTCTATGACCACGCCAGTCGGGGCTGATGCCTGAAGCAGGGGCAGGCTCTGGCGGCAGACATCGGATAGATCGAGCAAAGCCAGCTTTCCCGGCAATTGTCCTCGGTAGGCCAGCATCATGCTGCTGACGCCGGCAGCTTTCTGGGCAGCGATCAGTGCTTCTGTAAGATGTTTTGAACCCTGGGGCAGCTCTTCCATGGCAATTTCCAGATTCCCGATCACGGCCTGAAGCATGTTGTTGAAATTATGGGCGACAGCACCCGCCATGCGGCTTAGACTTTCAGCTTTTTGAAGCTGCTGAAGCCTGTGTTCATACAACAGACACTCGGTTTCATATTGTTTTTTCTGCGTGATATCCTGAATGATGACGAGGTATCCGGATAAATCCAAACTGTCATTGGGCTTCAGTAGGGTGATCAGAATGGCCAGATGGATGATTCCCGATCGGGTCGTCCGGTAAAGACCGGCGGATCGCACTTTTTCAAAGTCAAACGGAACCTCATAATAAACCGTTTCACCATGTTGAAGTTTGAACTTGACATCATCTGTTACATTCGGATCATCGAACAGGCAGAGTCCGGCAATATCTTTTTCATCCACGATGCCGAACAGCTCGATGCATTTGGGATTGGCAGCCTGAAGTTTTCCATCCGCATCATAGATTTCAATACCTATCGGCGCTTTTTCAAAAATACCGCGGAATTGTCTTTCCAGAGATCGCAACTCTGTAATGTCATTGCCGGCGCATACCACGAATTCGACACGGCCCTGATCATCGAGTTTAGGGGTCTTGGTGATGTGGATCAGATGCCGTTCACCGGATGAATTGGTAAACCACTCTTCGGTGATGGCGGGCAGGCCTGTTTTGAAAACACGGGTATTGCTTCCCCGGCAGACTGAAGCAACATCGGCGGAAAATATCTGATCCAATTTTTTATAGGCGATGGCTTTGGGTGAGCGTTCCAGAAAATCGGCATGAGCCCGATTGACCGCACCATAGGTTTCGATATCGGTCAAATACCAGATCTGAGTCGGGATGGTATCCAGAAGCAATCGTCTTTCGTTGGATTTTTGTTTCAGGAGGTTTTCCGCCTGTTTTTGCCCGGTGACATCGCGCGCATTGAGCAGGATCAGCGGTGTGTTACTGCTGTCGGTAATGAAGCGAGCCTGGTGATCCACATGTAAACAGCGGCCTTCCCGATGCAGGAGTCTGAGCTGCGTTTTTGCAGAGGGGATGTTTGCGGTAGTGTTTTTCTGGAAAAACTGCTGTGCCGGTTCCCGATCTTCAGGGTGAACAATCTCAAAGCAGGATCGGCCCGCCAATTCTTCCGGGGAGTAGCCTAAAATATGGGTATAAGCGCTGTTGCAGTACAGGTATCGGCCGTTTGTATCCAGCAGTGCGATCATGTCAAAGGCGTTCCGGACAATGCTGTGAAATCGTTCTTCGCTCTGGCGCAGCTCCCGGGTGCGCACATCCAACAGCGCCTCGACCCGCAATAGCGAGCGTTCCCGGCGCGCCTTGACACACAGTTCGATGAGATATTCCGGCTTGAACGGCTTGTGAAGATAGGCGGCAGCGCCCTGTTTCATCCAGGACAGGGCAAGACCGGGGTCCGGGTCTGTGGTCATCATGATGCAGTCGCACTCGGACCTTTGGCTGCGAAATGTATGCAAGAGCCCATCTCCCTGACCGTCCGGCAGGTGGTAATCGATGATCGCCACATCAAATGCGGTTTTCTTGAATAAATTAAAAGCGTCAGTGCATGATTGCGCGGTTTTCACCACATATCCATGAGACTGGAAAGCTTTGCTCAGAAAACCGGACAGCGTCAGGCTGTCTTCGACAATCAGAACATGAAGATACATTCTGGGCATCTGTCCGTTCAACAGCGTTTGTACCTGTCCCAGAAACTGCTTGCCATCCACCGGGGCCGGCAAAAATCCGTTGGCCCCGAGATCTGCCGAAATATCGGCAATATCGTTACCGGAAAACGTGGCTGAAATGATCAGTATGGGTGTCTGGTTAAATTTCTGATATTCCGGCGACCGCAGCAGACGGCAAAACCGCCATCCATCGATGTCCGGCATATACAGATCGGTGATGATCAGATCGGGCGGAGGATTCTGATTCATGACGGTCAGGGCGTCCGCGGCGCTGTAGAATGCCTGAACATTAATCCCTTCTTTTTGCAGCAACCCGGACAGAACCCTTATCTGGGTTTTATCGTCATTTACGACAATGACGTTTGTTTTTTTCAGTATACAGGGAATCATTTCATGTCTCTTATGATTTGAGATTAATATATCATCGTCTTCTTGTCGGCTTGAACCTCTAAAGCCGTTTCCTGTTGCGGTAAAAAAATGATGGCTCGGCCGAAACGATATTCAATGCGGATTTTACAGCTCTTTGGAGATCACTTGACGCAGGAGACCGAACTGGGCCGATAGTTCAGTCTCCAGTTTCCTGGCTGTATGCAAGTCTCCGGTTCCGGCCGCTTTCTGTATATCCAAAGCCACTTCCTGCATACGTTTTCCGCCTACGATAGCCGATGCTCCTTTGATGGTGTGGGCCTGGTGTTCGGCGCCGGTTGTGTCTCCGATTTCAAGATACCCCTTCAGGGCAGTGATCTGTCTCGGCATGTCCTCCAGAAAACCTTCCACCACCGTGCGGACCAGATCGCTGTCATCCATCAGCCGGACCATCATGCTGGCGCGGTCGAAAATATCGGAAGAAAGATATGCGATGTTGAATGAAATTTCTTCACCTCCGGTATGTTCGCGGTCGGATTCATTTTCCGCCGGCAGCCATTTGTCCAGTGCGGTTGCCAGGGCCTGGGGCGACACCGGTTTGGTGACGCAGTCATTCATGCCTGCCGCCAGAAATCGCTTTTGGTCGCCGTGCATGGCGTGGGCCGTCATGGCGATGATGGGTATCTGGCTATAGGCGGTTCCGGATTCCCGGATAAACTGGGTTGCTTCGATCCCGTCTATTTCGGGCATCTGTACATCCATCAGTATCAGGTCGTAAGGCAACGTTTCCAGAGCATTCAGCGCTTCCAGGCCATTTGCCGCCACATCTGCGCGCAGGCCGAGTTTCTTCAGCATGCCAAGCGCCACCTGCTGATTGGTGATGTTGTCTTCGGTCAGCAGGATGCGGGCCTTTCGATCGGCGAACCGGTTCAGGATTTCAGGGGCCATGAGTCGCCTGGCGATGGTTCGTGGTTTGGGCGTGTTCCGATCGCTCAGGGTCAGAGACAGCACTTCTTTAAGCTCCTGATGACGTATCGGTTTGGCCACATGCGCCGTAAATCCGATTTCCTCCAATCGCCGGATGTCTTCCCGTATTCCCAGAGAAGTCAGCATCACCATCCGGGTGTCGGCCAGTCGTTTTTCAGTATGGATGATCCGGCCCAGGATTTCTCCGTCCATGCCAGGCATCTGCTTGTCGATTAGCGCAATGCGGAACGGGTCGTTTTCATCCAGGGCCCGGTAAAGCGCCTGAATCGCTTCTGCGCCGTCTTTTGTATCAGCCGGACGCATGCCCCAGAAAGCCAATCGGCTGGCCAGGATTTCTCGATTGGCGGCGCTGTCATCCACGACCAGGATGCGAATTCCATTCAGATCAGCCGGTTGAAGCGTTTCATCAACGGCATTCCCGGCCGGTATGCCGAGGCGCGCCGTGAACCAGAACTCTGAACCTTCGCCTTCTTCGCTGATCGCGCCGGCCTCTCCTCCCATCAAATCGGCCAGTTGTTTCGATATGGCCAATCCCAGGCCGCTGCCGCCGAATCGCCGTGTGGTCGATGCATCCACCTGGATAAACTTGTCGAAGATCAGACCGATCATGTCTTTCGGAATGCCGATACCGGTATCGCGAACCGCAAATCGCAGGTGGACATCGGTTTCATTTTTTTCAATCAGCTTGACGCGGATGGTTATTTCACCGCGATGGGTGAATTTTATCGCATTACCGGCAAGATTGGTGAGTATCTGGCGCAGGCGGCCCGGATCACCCCGCAGCAGCGTGGGCACATCCAGCTCTGCGGCGCAGACAATCTCCAGTCCCTTTTCGTGAGCCTTTACGGCCAGTGTGGTGGCAAAGTCCTCCAGAAGGCTCGTTAAATCGAAGTCCAGCATTTCCAGGTCGAGTTTTTTGGCCTCGATTTTGGAAAAGTCGAGAATGTCGTTGATCAGGCCAAGCAGTGCTTCGCCGCTGTTTCGCACGATTTCGGCATAGCGTCGCTGCTGGTCGTTCAGTTCTGTATCGAGCAGCAGCCCGGTCATGCCGATGACGCCATTCATTGGGGTACGGATTTCATGGCTCATGTTGGCCAGAAATTCGCTCTTGGCCGCATTGGCCATTTCCGCCTCGGCCGCCATGGCATTGGCGCGGGCAGTGGCATCCTCGAGCAGTTGGTTGGTTTCGATCAGGTCTTCCTGAATCTGTTTGCGCCGGGCTACGACCAGACCGGCGATCATGGTGACACACAGCAACAGTATCAGCCCGATCGGCAGCGCAGCCCTGGCGGCAATTTCCCATTTCCAGTCTCCTGCATCGATGTCCATGTCAAGCACAGCGATGAGATCGCCGGTGGCCGGATCGATCACGGGGACCATCGCCGATATCCACAAGCCCCATCGGTCCGAGTACGGGCCTTCGACAACCTCGGCCCGGTCAACAAACACGTGGCGATAGCCGGCGGGGAATTCCTTGTAGAGCTGCCCGGGCGAAGAGTCGTCCTGCGATTCGACCGGCTCGCTGTCCATGAAGAAAAACACCTTGCCGTCGGTATGTGATCCGGTCTCGCCAGTCGTACCCGGACGGAGGCCCAGCAAGCAGATAAGCCGGCATTTCGGGTTGGCCGATCGTATGGCGGATAGTTGTTTCTTGAGCTGCTGGTAGAACGGACTGCGAATATCCGCCTCTGTTCCTGAAAGCATCTGAATCCATCCGATGTTCAACGCTTGCGCCACCAGGCGAGTCTGCTGGAGCAAGCCGTTTCGCATGTTCCGATCGGCCCGATGCGCCGTCCACCACGCGGCAAGGATACCGACGATCAGCAGGGCCGACAAAATCATGATCCACCGGCGATTTTGCATCAATGATTCTTTGAACCGCAACCTTTCATTCACGACGGGATTTCTCCTGTTATCAATTGAGTCGCCACAGACTGAAAAATCATGTTATGCACACGTATTGTCGTCGAAACAAACGCAATTGCGTCCGCTTCCCTTTGCCTGATAAAGCGCGGTATCCGCAGCGGAGAGCAGTTTGTCCATGGTATCGTTTTCCTGCACAATTCTTACGCCGATGCTGATGGTGATGAACAGGTTTCCCGCCCGGGTCGGGATCGGGCTTTCCGCGACTATCTTTTTCAATCGTTCGAATAGATTCTTCACATCGGTATTGACGCCGGATGCGATCACCAGAAATTCCTCTCCCCCAAACCGACCGAAATGGTCATAGTCCCGCAAACAGGAATGTATCAGGCGGACAAACCCGCAGAGGACTTCATCTCCCACCATATGGCCGTGAGTATCGTTGATTTTTTTGAAATGATCGATATCGCAAATTCCTACAGCCAGGCCGCCGTGTTGTCGATGCTCTCTGGAAAGCTCGCGGGACAGGGCGGTTTGAATGGCCCTGCGGTTTAGAATCCCTGTCAGCAGATCATGTGACGCCTCATGCGCCAGGGCGTTCCTGGCTTTCAGCAGTTCGGTCTGCATCTCGATCAGGCGGCGCCCGACCTCGATTCTGGATCGAAGCTCGCCCGGATGAAACGGCTTGGTCAGGTAGTCGTCGGCGCCGGCATCAAGCCCGGCGATGATGTCGGCTTTTTCATCCCGGGTGGTCAGCATGATAATATAGGGAGGGGAATCGACTTCAAGGGCCCGGACACGGCGGACCACTTCCAATCCATCCATGACCGGCATCATCCAGTCGAGTATGACCAGTTTCGGCGTATCGGGTTGCTGAAGTATGCACCACGCTTCAGCGCCGTTGACGGCTTCCACGACGTCATGCCCGTTTTTATTCAATACGGCGGCCAGCAGAATACGGGATGTAAGGTCGTCTTCGGCGATCAAGATTCGCATCGTCAAGTCCTCCGGGTGGTGAAATCGTTATAAACGTTCGTTGTTTTCATCGTTTCTCTTTTTTCCAACTGAATGTATTGGCAGTAATCATCGTTTGGGACCCCCCCCGCTGGGAGGTGGACGGTTACGTATGGCCCTGTTGCATTGCTTCCTTGAGCCGCGCAAACTGTGCTTCCAGTTCAGGCATGCACACGCCGGCTGCAGTCGGATTCAGAGACTCGCTTGCTTTCTCCATTTTGAACGCCACAGTCCGCAATCGTTCGCCGCCGACATTGGCGGATGCGCCTTTGATGGTGTGGGCCTGGCGCTCGGCGCCCGCCATATCTCCGGCTATTATAAACGCTTTCAGCGCGTGAATCTGCTGCGGGATATCCTCCAGGAACCCCTCCTGAATCATTTTAGCCAGATCTTCGTCATTCAGCAATCTCTCTAGAAATTTCGGTCTGTCCCAGACCGGTGTTTCATCGATCTTCACCTCCGGTACTCTCTCCCCCCTCTTTTCATCCTTCATCCTTTCACTTTCATCCTTTATACTTCCCCCTTCATCCTTTTTTTTCGGCAGCCATTTCTTCAGCCGGTCCGCCAGCGCCTGCGGAGAAACGGGTTTGGATAGATAGTCGTTCATGCCGGCCTCCAGACATTTCTCCCGGTCGCCCTGTATGGCATGAGCGGTCATGGCGATGATCGGAATTGGCAATGAGAAATTACGAATTGCAAATGGTGAAGAAGCATCGCCTGTTTGCGCTTGATTCGTAATTTCTGATTCGTAATTCCTGATTCTTCTCGTGGCTTCGAGTCCATCCATCACCGGCATCTGTACATCCATCAGAATAAGGTCGTAGGGAAGCACTTCCAATGCCTTGAGTACCTCGGCGCCGTTGGCTACGGCATCCGCCCGCAAACCCAGTTTGTTCAAGATGCCCAGAGCCACCTGCTGGTTGGTGATGTTGTCTTCGGCCAGCAGAACACGCGCCTTGCTTCCGGCGAACATGTTCAGAATCTCCCGGGCCGAATGCTTCATCACGCTCGATGTCTGCGGTCGATCCGTCCTTTGTTCCGCCAGAGCCAGAGACAGCATATCTTTCAGTTCCTGATGGCGTATCGGCTTGTTCATGTAGCCCGCAAAGCCGATCTCTGCAATGCGGCGGGTATCGCCCTTTGTTCCCATAGAGGTCAACATCACCAATCGGGTGCTGGCCAGTCGCCTGTCGGCTTTGATGGCCAGACCGAGCGATTCGCCGTCCATGCCCGGCATCTGCATGTCGATAAGGGCGATCCGGAATGGGTCGTTCTCGTCCTTTGCCTGAAGGAGGGTTTCGAGCGCAGTCGGGCCGTCCGGAGTCTCGACGGGCCGCATTCCCCACGACGTCAAACGTGTCGTCAGGAGCTGGCGGTTTGTGGCGTTGTCATCCACGATCAATGCCTTGATGTTGCATAAATCTTCAGGCGGGAGCATGGCCAGGTGTGTACTGTCTGGCTGTGTGTTCAGCCGCGCGGTAAACCAGAACACCGAGCCCTGGCCAACCTGGCTCTCGACACCGATTTCACCGCCCATCAGTTCGGCCAGTTGTCTGGATATGGCCAGTCCCAATCCGGTGCCGCCATATTGCCGCGTGGTCGATGCGTCCGCCTGGGTGAAATTGGAAAAAATCAGGTCGAGCTTATCATCTGGAATGCCGATGCCCGTGTCGCGCACCGTAAAACGCAATAATACGGAGGCGGGGGAGGGGGCTGTTTCATCAACCGCCGACACATGAATCGCCACTTCGCCCGTGTGGGTGAATTTGATGGCATTGCCTGCCAGGTTGGTCAGAATCTGGCGCAAGCGGCCCGGATCACCAATCAGAAATGATGGAACATCCGGATCTGTGCTGCATACCAGTTCCAGGCCCTTGTCATGGGCGCGCAAGGCCAGGGCTGCCGTAAAATCTTCGAGGATATTCTGCAGATCGAAATCCAGGTTTTCGAGATCGAGTTTTCCGGCTTCGATCTTGGAAAAATCGAGAATGTCGTTGATGAGTACCAGAAGTGATTCGCCGCTGGCACGAACGGTTTCGGTATAGCGGCGCTGTTCTTCGGTCAGGTTCGTGTCGAGCAGCAGACCTGTCATGCCGATGACGCCGTTCATGGGTGTACGGATTTCATGACTCATGTTGGCTAAAAATTCGCTTTTGGCCACATTGGCCATTTCCGCATCCGCCGCCATCTGTTTGGCCAACAGGGTCTGCTGTTCCAGATGATGGTTCAGGCTCTCGGCTTTTTCCATCGCCATCCTTAAACTCTCTACACTTTGCTTGCGATCTGTAATGTCGCGGACAATCTGAATGGCGCCGGTAACGTTGCCGGATTGATCGTGAAAAGGCGAGGCTTTGATAAACAACCACGATTCTCTATCTTTGTAAAAACTCTTAATGCACACTTCTGCAGTCAGTGAATTGTTTTCCCGGATGATGTTGGGATATCGGGCCCTTATTTCCTCATCGTTCATGGAGATCAATAAGTTCATCAATAGCGGCCTTTTTTCGCCGTAAAACGGAACGGCGTAAGCGTGATCGCCTTTGCCGATCATTTCTGCGGCGGGAACGCCCGTCATGATCTCAATCTGCTTGTTCCATATAACGATACGGCCTTCCAGATCAATGGCCATGGTGGCATCCGGTAGAAATTCGATGATATCCGCCAGCCGCCTCTGGTTTTCGAGCAGCGAATTTTCTGCCCGCTTGATTTCGGTGATATTCTGAAAGCAGACGACCGCGCCGCCAATCTCTCCCATGTCCACAATCGGCCGGCTGGAATACGATACCGGAATGGCGCAGCCATCCTTTCGATAAAAAAATTCATCGCTGCCCTGATGCACCGTTCCGTCGATGCAAGCCTTGAAAATCGGGCATTCGTGATTCGGATAGGGTTGCCCATCCGGTTTTGTGTGATGTGTCAGCGCATGCAGATTCTTACCCAGCAATTCCTCGGCCGTGTATCCCAGTATTTTACTGGCCGTCGGGTTGACGAATGTCGTGTTTCCATTGTTGTCTATGCCGCAGATCCCTTCCCCTGCAGATGCCAGCAACATTCGGTTCTGGCCGCTGACCCGCATCATCGTCAGATTTTTGCGGCGAAGCATTAGCATTGCGGCCGACAACACGACGATCAATACCGAGATCACTCCCAGCCATGGCCAGTATTGCCGCAACATGTCCCGCCAGCTCATCCGACCATAGTGTTCATAAGGTGGCAGCCGCAGCTCGCGCAGGCAGTCGTGAACGCTGGTATAGTCGAGGCAGACGCCCCATCCGCCGATTTGCGCCGCCAGGGCGGCGGGGGAATCGGCATGCAGGCTCAGCAATGCCACGGTTACATCGCGCGAGATATCATCGGGCGTGTCGGAAAGCTTTGCAAACGGCCACTCCGGATAGAGGCGGGTCGTGTGTACATACGGGAAGGAACTCCGGTCTTCCCGCACGCTATCGGCAGGGATCACCCGAATCTCATCCATGCGGATCTCGCCATCGGCCGCCATGCGCTCGAGTGTATCGGTGCGTACCGTGCCGATATCCGCCTGGCCGGAAAGAACCGCCCGGACCACTGCAGGATGACAATCCAGAAAAAACAGCCGGGCGCAGTCTCGTTCGGGATCGATGCCCGCAGACCTGAATTCGCGCAGCGCCATATACCAGCCGCCGAACGATGTCTGGCCGGTGGCCGCCAGTCGCTGATCGCGGGCATTCCGCAATGTCTGCAGATCGGTGCGATCGGCACGACAAAAAATAACACCGCCGAATTCCGATAATATCTGTGTTCCAACCAGATTGTGCAGGGTCATGGTTCGGGTAATGCCGTACCGGACTTCCAGATCGACATAGATGGCGGAATTGCAGATCAGAAAATCGATCGACTGGTTTTTGACTGCCGGCTCGATCTCCTCGAATTGCAGCGGCGCCAGTTCAAACCGATTGCCGGGCAGTCTCTCGCTCAGGTAGTCCATCGTGGGTTGCCACATTTTCTTGCAGGTATCCCTCCCCTTGTGCGCCAGAACACCGATTCGGATCGACGCCGGAGGTTGTTCCGGCCGAGAGGGGTCCGGGCTGTCTTCGGCCAGCACAGACCGGGTGTTCAAAATGCCATTTCCGACATCCATAACCAGAACGCAGACCATGATACAGAAAATTGCCGGAAGCATCCATGCTGACAATAACAGCTTTTTCAAACAGAGACATCGGGTTTTCGGTTGATCGATTGATATCATTCTCTGACCTGTGATTCTTTTAAACAAATTTTTATTTTTGGGTTGCCTTATAGCCATTTTGGATATCTTCTTTCAACTGGTAAAACTGCGATTCCAGTTCCCCTATCAATGCACCGGCGGCAGCCATATCCTGCGCTTTGGCGGTTTTCTCCATCTTGAATGCCACGGCCCGCAATCGTTCTGCGCCGATATTGGCGGATGCACCCTTGATGGTGTGGGCCTGACGCTCGGCGCCCGAAACATCGCCTGTTTCCAGAAACGCTTTCAGCGCCTCGATCTGCTGCGGGATATCCGTCAGGAAACCATCCTGAATCATTATCGCCAGCTCTTCGTCATCCATCAGGCGCTCCAGAAATTTCGGGCGATCCCAGACAGGCAGATTATCGGTCTTCACCTCCTGTGCATTTTTCAGTTCCGGTTCATCCTTCATTCTTGCGCTTTCATCCGTGTTTTTCGGCAGCCATTTCTCCAGCCGATCCGCCAGCTCGTGCGGCGATACCGGCTTGGATATATAATCATTCATGCCCGCCGCCAGACATTTCTCCCGGTCGCCCTTTATGGCATGGGCCGTCATGGCGATAATCGGAATTTGGAATGAGGAATTACGAATTACGAATGATGAAGAAGTGTCGCCGGTTTGCGCTTGATTCGTAATTTCTGATTCGTAATTTCTGATTCTCTTTGTGGCTTCGAGTCCGTCCATCACCGGCATCTGCACATCCATCAGGATCAGGTCGTAGGGAAGGGTTTCCACTGCCGTGACCGCTTCCGCCCCGTTGGCCACGACATCCGTCCGCAACCCCAGTTTCTTCAGGATTCCCATCGCTACCTGCTGGTTGGTGATGTTGTCTTCGGCCAGCAGAATACGCGCCTTGCTTCCGGCAAACAGATTCAGGATATTTCGATCCGGGCGGGAAGGGGGGGATGCGGATTTGTCATCGGAGATCGGCGTCTTGAGATTGTTCAAATCCGCAGGCAGGGGCATTTCCATATGGGCGCCGTCGGTTTGTTTACCTATCCGGGCGGTGAACCAGAACTCCGATCCCCTTCCGACTTCGCTTTCAACACCCACTTCGCCGCCCATCAATTCCGCCAGTTGTTTTGTTATGGCCAATCCCAGGCCGGTGCCGCCGTACTGTCTTGTGGTCGAGGCATCCGCCTGCGTGAAATGGGCAAAAATAAGGCCAAGCTTGTTTTCCGGAATACCGATGCCGGTATCAGATACCACAAAACGCAGGAGAACGGAATCATCATGACTTTCAGCCAGTTTGACGCGAACGGCTATTGCACCCTGGTGGGTGAACTTGACGGCATTGCTCACAAGATTGGTAAGGATCTGGCGCAACCGACCCGGATCTCCCTGCAGCCGTGTGGGTACGTCAATGTCGACGGTGCAGTGAAGTTCCAGCCCTTTCTGGTGGGCCTGTACGGCCAGTGTGGCGGTAAAATCGTTCAGCAGGGCCGATAAATCGAAGTTCAGCGTTTCCAATTCCAGTTTCTTCGCTTCGATCTTGGAAAAGTCGAGAATGTCGTTGATCAGGCCAAGCAGTGATTTAGCGCTGCTGCGCACCATCTCGGCATAAAGCCGCTGTTCGTCGCTCAAGTTTGTATCCAGCAACAGCCCGGTCATGCCGATGACGCCGTTCATGGGGGTTCTGATTTCGTGGCTCATGTTGGCCAGAAATTCGCTTTTGGCGGTGCTGGCTATCCTGGCTTGCGTTGCCATGCTGTTGGCCTGGTCATTGGCTTTCCTGAGTTCTTCCTGATTTGCCAGCAATTGGCGTTCAATTATCTTTCGTTGTTCCAGAACCTGCTGAAGTTTTTGATTTTTTTTCTGAAGTTCCAGAACCAGGGTGATGCGGTCTTTACGAACCAGAAAATTGTGTATGGCATCCTGAATCGCCTGTTTCAGCTCTTCCGGATCGGTCGGCTTGGTGATATAGCGAAAAATTTCGCCGGTGTTGATACAATGCAGCAACTGACCGGTCTGCATATTGGCGCTTAACGTCATGCGGATGGTATCTGGATAAAGTTCCTTGACCTGTCTGAGAAGGGTCAGCCCGTCCATGCCCGGCATTTTCAAATCGGTGACAAGGATATGAATCGGCATCGTTGCCATTAAAGCCAATGCGTCGGCACCGCTTTCAACAAAATATTGGGCATAGTTTTCCCTGCTTAACAGGCGCTCGACAGCTCTCAGGATATCCGGCTCGTCGTCCACGAAAAGAACGGCAATGTCCGTAATCGATTCGATATGCGCCCTGGCCAATGCCTCCTTTGTTTCTTTGGCTTTCGGAAGCCAGTTATCGCGCTGGTCCGCCAGCGCCGGGAGTGGAGACATTTCCATGTGGGCGCCATCCCGCTGTTTTTTAAGCCGGGCGGTAAACCAGAACTGTGACCCTTTGCCGACTTCACTTTCAACCCCTACTTCTCCACCCATCAATTCGGCCAGTTGTTTCGATATGGTCAGACCCAGACCGGTACCGCCATACTGCCGCGTGGTCGAAGTATCCGCCTGGGTAAAATCGGCGAAAACAAGGTCTTGTTTGTTTTCGGGAATACCGATGCCGGTATCGTACACCTCGAAGCGCAGGAGAACATCATTTTCGTTATTTTCAAGCAGTCTGACGTGGATGGTTATCTGGCCGTGCTGGGTGAACTTGATTGCATTTCCGGCAAAATTGGTCAGAATCTGGCGCAACCGGCCCGGATCTCCCTGAAGCCGTGTCGGTACATCGGGATCGGCTGCGCAGAGAAACGCCAGCCCTTTTTGATACGCCTGCAGGGTCAGTGCGGCGGTAAAATCATCCAGAAACGCAGATAAATCAAAATTCAGTATCTCGAGATCGAGCTTCTTTGCCTCGATCTTGGAAAAGTCGAGGATATCATTGAGCAGACCCAGTAGCGATTCAGCGCTGCTGCGCACGATTTCGGCAAATTGCCGCTGATCGTCATTCAGCGCCGTATCCAGCAGCAATCCGGTCATGCCGATAACGCCGTTCATGGGAGTTCGGATCTCATGGCTCATATTGGCCAGGAACTCGCTTTTGGCGGTATTGGCCATCTCGGCCTGCGCCGTTGCCGCCTCCAGGTTGCAGTTGACGTTTTTGAGTTCTTCCTCAGCCTGTTTTCGGTCTGTAATGTCGGTACCGGTGCCGCGATAGCCCTTGAGGTCGCCATCCGTGTTCAAAATGGGGAGGCCTGTGATGGAAACCCACTTGAGCTCACCTTCTTTGGTTGAGAAGGATTTTTCCTGATTCAAGAACGGTTCTTTATGATCGATGATAGCAAAGACGGCTTTCTTTAACGCCTCGCGACCGTCTTGCGGGTGTAGATCATAGAAATGCATCCGGCCTACAATTTCATCCGGACGGTAGCCCAAAACGGCCATCGATACATGGCTGATGTGGGTAAACAGGCCTTGATCGTCCACTTCCCAGATGATGCTGCGGTTCTGCTCGGCCAGTTGATTAAAGCGTTCCTCGCTTTCACGCAGTGTTTTGGATGCATGTATCTGCGCGATTTCCCAGGTGTGCTCCCGCTTAAAAATCAGTCGAAAAACAAATATTCCGCCGATTATTAAAATCGCTGTAAAAATAGCCGGTATTTTGACCATCTCCCACCATTCTGCGCGAATTTCCGACATGGGTAATGCGATAAACAAGGTGATCGGGAAATGTTCCAGGCGGTGAAATACATATGAATGATCAAGTCCATCGAGGCTGCTGGGTCCGTCCACACGGCCCTTGATCGGAAAATGCTGCTGTTTCAAATAGGCAGCGAGGGTACCTGTCCTTGGCATGCCATAGATTTTTTCCATGTCCAGGTTATCGGGCCGGGGGGAACGACTGATCAGGAAAGCATCGTCACGCATGAGGCCGACGACCGCTTTTTCTGTAAACGATGCGTCTTTCCAATAATTCTCCAGCATTTCGATCGATAAGTTGGCACAGACGGCGTATGCCGGTTTGCCTTCCTTATCGTGGATCATTAACCGCAGCGGGATGATCCACTCATGAATCGTAAGGCTTTTGAGCGGTCTGGAGATACTAAGCCGACCTTGCTGTGTTTCCGTGCAGAATTGAAGGAATGATGGTTCCAGAGAGAGGGTCGGCAGTGTCTGGCCCGGTGGTTCAATTGCGGTGAACAGTATCTGGCCGTTTTCACGCATGAAAGTGATGTTAAGCAATTCCGGATGGTTTTCCTTGAATTGTTTCACCAGAATAAAGGCGCGATCGAGGTCGATCGGATCATCCGTTCCGATGATATCCCGGCTTAACCCGATAATTCCACATTCCATTTCTACAAAATAGGCATCTATGGCTTTTTCGACAGGCTCTAGGATGTTCTGCAGGAACCGGGTCTGATCCGCTTTTTCTTGATCCCAGGACTGTATGGAAAACAAAAAAATATATATGAAGAGAACCAATGACAGCGAACAAACCACCTGGTTCAGGGTTCGCGTCGGCAGGTGGGTTGGTTCTGCGATGTTCATGATCGATCCTTTCAATTTATGCCCTTTCGCAGTAAATCTTTACAGTATGCGATCGATGGTTTCTCGAAGCGCTTTAAGCTGATAAGGCTTGCCGAGAAATGCATTCGGAAGTTCGCAATGCTCGCCTGCCATCACCTGTGCTTCGTCGAAGCCACTCGACAGGATTACCGGGATTTCCGGTGATATTTGGCGCAGCGCAGCCAGTGTATCCCATCCGTTCATGCGCGGCATTGTCAAATCCGATAGTACGCAGCGGATCTCATCCCGGTGTTTTTGGAAGATATCGACTGCCTCGACCCCATCTGTTGCTTCCAGTACCTTATATCCCAGACGTATCAGCATTAACCTGGCCATGTTGCGCACCTGTGGCTCGTCTTCGATCAGCAGCACCGTTGCAGCCTCTTCCTTTATTGGAATCTTATATGCTTTCTCTAAAGGAATTGAAATCACTTCGGTCGATGTCGGCAAAAAAACCCGAAAAACACTTCCTTTGCCCACGCTGCTTTCAACCGTGATCCCCCCGTCATGCGCGCTTAGAATCCCTAATGCAACACTCAGTCCCAGACCCCGGCCGATGAACTTGGTGGAAAAAAACGGATCGAATATCTTCTCGATGTCATGGTCAGCGATCCCGCATCCCGTATCCGCCACCTCCAGACAGGCATAAATATCCTCCTGCGGCTGCCAGTTGACGGGAAAGCGGTTCGATGCGGGGATATCTGCCGCGGAAACCGTGTTGACGGTTATTCGGACAACACCCGAAGAATCGGAAACAGATTCACAGGCATTGATAACCAGGCAGGAAACTATCTGGAGCAGTTGGTTCATGTTGGCTCGGATGGTCGGTCCGGGAAAAGGGAATTCGGGCTCCACCTGCACTTTTCCGGGAATATTGGCTTGCAGCATCAACAGGCTCTTGTGGCAGGTTTCGGACAGATCCAGCATCTCCAATCTGCCAGGGGTCTGCCCCAGATACGTCAGCATCAACTGGCTCATATCGGCTGCTTTGTGGGAAGCCTTCATGGCATCGATCAGCTTTTCGGTGCAGTCCGATTCCAGTGGCAGATCATCCATCACCATCTCCAGATTGCCGATCACAACGTAAAGCTGATTGTTGAAATGATGCGCGATGGCCCCTGCCATGCGATTGAGGCTTTCGGCCTTTTCAATCTGTCGATGCCGTCTTTCCAATTGCCTGCGCTCTGCAATTTCGGATTTCAAAGCGGCATTTGCAGCGGATAATTCAAGCGTGCGTTCCTGTACCTGCGCTTCAAGGTGATGGCGGGCCTCTCGCAATTCCATTTCCATCCGTTTCTGCTCGGTCAGATCCCGACCGCTGACCACCGATCCGACAATGACACCGTCCTTGTTTCGAATGGGAGCGAAACTGTAGCTTCCCACCCAGGTATCTCCGGTATCTTTTCGGTGCAGGGTGTACTCGATATTTTTTTCCGACTCTCCCCGGAGTGCCCTGGGAATTGCCCATTGGTCGAAAGGCGCCGGGTTACCGTCGCTTGTGTAAATATTCAGAAACGCGGGATACTCGGACATGTTTTTCGGACATGCCTCTTTGTTTTTGAATCTGTGAAACGTTGCGAAGGCATTGTTAAAATCGATGAGTCGTCCCTGAACATCAGAAATGAGTACAGCGTCGGTCATGCCTGCCAACGCCGCCTCCAGCTTCGCCCAGTTTGCCAGCATCACATCCTCGGCTTCGGAAATATCGACGATCACAATGCGGCACACGGGCCTGTTATCGTCACCCTCCACGGTGGAGGCTACCAGATGGGCCCAGAACGTGGTGCCGTCATTTTTTTTCATTTTGACATCAAATGTCTGGGGCTTGCTTGTCTTAAAAAGCGCGTGGCTGCGATGGAGATAAATGTCTGCGTATTCAGCCTGGATAAGCCGACCGAACGGCCGGTTGACCATCTCTGCCCGTGTTGTTCCAAGAAGCATGACGGCAGTCAGGTTGGTTTCTATGATCAACCCTTTTTCGCAAGTGGTGCAATACCCTACCGGGGCCAGGTCGTAGAGATCGATATAGCGTTTACGAGCGGCATCCAGTTCCATCTGCCGGGTGCGCAGCTCTTCGTTCTGCATTTCCAATTCAATTTGATGGACTTGCAGCTCGTGAAACATATGCTGGGTTTCTTCGGGAGAAAAAGCTTCCGGAAATTCCGCCAGGCGTGATTTTTTTTCCTCGGCCTTCAGGCGCAATAAACTTGCATGATTCGTGATGGTCTCTTTTTCAGCCATTACTGCGATCCTTTCATGATCGTTCCATACATGCTTTCAACCTGTCAAACTGCACTTCCAGCTCTTTCATGAACTTAGCCAATGCCGCCACATCCCGTTTCTTAGCGGCTTTTTCCATCTCGAATGCCACGGCATGCAATCGTTCTGCGCCAATACTGGCGGATGCACCCTTGATGGTGTGGGCCTGATGCTCTGCGCCCTGCCCATCGCCGGCTTTCAGAAACGCTTTCAGCGACAGAATCTGCTCTGGAATATCCGCCAGAAACCCATGTTGAATCATTTCTGCCAGGTCTTCGTCACCCATCAGGCGTTCGAGAAATATCGATCTGTTCCAGACAGGGAGACCCTCGCACAGGGTCTCCAGCTTATCTGCCACCCCCTGTTCATTCTTCATCCTTTTGCCGTCATCCTTATTTTTCGGCAGCCATTTCTCCAGCCGATCCACCAGCTCGTGAGGCGATACCGGTTTGGATATATAATCATTCATCCCCGCAGCCAGACATTTCTCGCGGTCGCCCTGGATGGCGTGCGCGGTCATGGCGATGATTGGAATTACGAAAGTGGAATTACGAATGACGAATGGTGAAGAAGAATCGCCTGTGTTCGCCTTATTCGTAATTTCTAATTCGTAATTCCTGATTATTTTAGTTGCTTCGATCCCGTCCATCTCCGGCATCTGCACATCCATCAGGATGAGGTCGTAGGGGAGGGTTTTTAGGGCCGCGATCACTTCGGCCCCATTGGCCACGACATCGGCCCGCAGGCCCAGTTTTTTCAGGATGCCAAGGGCCACCTGCTGGTTGGTGATGTTGTCTTCGGCCAGCAGTATGCGTGCCCGGCTTCCGGCAAAAAAGTTCTGTATGTCTCGATCCGAATGGGATGCAGGGGGCCAATCATTGGCAGTCGGCGCGTTCATACCGTGAAAGTCTGCCGCTTCCGGCGTTTTCGGATGGCAATGTTGCGGCTGTTTCTTAAGTCGTGCGGTAAACCAGAACACCGATCCCTTGCCGACCTCACTGTCAACGCCGACTTCACCCCCCATCAGTTCAGCCAGTTGTTTCGATATGGCCAAGCCCAGACCAGTGCCTCCGTATTGCCTGCTGTTTGATGCATCCGCCTGGGTAAAATTGGCGAAAATCAGGCCAAGCTTGCTTTCCGGAATCCCGATGCCGGTATCATGCACCGCAAATCGCAGGAGAACATCGCTATCTTTATTTTCGATCGGTGAGATGCGGATGACGATTTCCCCGTGGTGGGTGAACTTGATGGCATTGGCCACCAGATTGGTGAGTATCTGGCGCAACCGGCCCGGATCACCTTGCAGCAAGATCGGCACATCGATGTCGGAAGCGCAGAAAAGTTTCAGTCCTTTTTGGTGAGCCTGTACGGTCAATGTAGAAGTCAAATCGTTTAGAAGAGCCGATAAATTGAAGTCGAGCATCTCCAGGTCGAGTTTTTTGGCCTCGATCTTGGAAAAGTCGAGAATATCGTTGATCAGGCCAAGCAGTGATTGGCCGCTGCTGCGCACCATTTCGACATATCGCCGCTGTTCGTCGTTCAAGTCTGTATCCAGCAGCAGCCCGGTCATGCCGATAACGCCGTTCATGGGGGTTCTGATCTCATGACTCATATTGGCCAGGAATTCGCTTTTGGCTGCACTGGCCATTTCGGCCTGCGCCGCCAGGCTGTTGGCCCGTGCATTGGCTTCTTTGAGTTCTTCCTCGGCGCGCTTGCGATCTGTGATGTCCACAAAGGTTTCAAGCAGAACCGCTTCTCCGTTCATTTCAATTTCGATCACACTCTTTAGAATCGGAATTTCATGACTGTCTTGATGCCGGAGGATTCGCTCGGAGTTGTCAACCTTCTGGTGCAAGTCCAGAATCGGGCATTCATGCTGGGATGTGGGGCAAAAGTAGTCAACGCACTTCTTGCCGCAAAGAATGGTTGCTTTATCCACACCGGCCACCTTGTAAACGTAATGGTTCGCCCAACGGATCACCCGGTCCTTGCCGATAACCACAACCCCGAAGGGGCTCATATCAAAAATTGTCTTTAAATTTTCATTCGATTGGATCAATTCCTGCTGCATTGCGCGGAGCTTTTCGTTCTGAATTTCCAATTCCAGTTGATGCTCGAGCAATTGTTGTTCAACTAGTTTTTCATGCTCTAAAAGCTCTTGAAATTTATCGTTTTTATTCTGAAGTTCAAAGACAAGGGCAATGCGGTCCTGGCGAAGCAAGAAGTAGTCGATGGCATCCCGAATCGCTTGTTTCAGTTCTTCGTGACCGACTGGCTTGGTAATATACCGAAAAATTTCGCCGGTGTTGATACAGTGCAGCAACAGGTCTGTTTGAAAACTGGCGCTTAACGCCAGCCGTACCGTATCCGGATAAAGTTCCTTGACCTGTTTAAGAAGGGTCAGCCCGTCCATGCCGGGCATTTTCATGTCGGTGATAAGGATATGAATCGGCTTTGCAGCCATTACGGCCAAAGCGTCCGCACCGCTTCCGGCAAAATGTTTTGAATAGTTCTCTTTGTACAACACGCGCTCGACAGCTCGCAGGATGATCGGCTCATCGTCCACAAAAAGAACGGAAATGTCTGAAAATGATTCCAATGTATAACTCCGCCGCCTGGTTTGATGCAGATTGATAAAAACCGATGACCGTTCACCGTTCACCGTCGATCTATTACGGTAAACGGTGAACGGTCATCGGGTCAAAGGATGATATGTCCGCCGATGTTCAGATGAAAGCCTTGAGTTGCTCGGTACAGCTCATTCAGCCGAGGGGGATCATCCAGCAAAGGTGACGCCGCCATTGTCTGCAAGGCGGCGACGTGCGCTCCGATTTGCCGGTCGATAGCATTCGCGACATTGTAAACGCGATCCACCGCCGCATGATCGCGCTGGTTCATGAGAATAACGATTTCTTATCGGCCAATACGCGGCGGATCGTTTCTTCAAGCCCTTTAAGCTGATAAGGCTTTCCCAGAAAGGCATCGGGTCGTTCGGGATGTTCGCCTGCCATTGCCTGGGCCTCATCGTAGCCGCTCGACAGGACCACCGGCGTGTCGGGCGAAAGTTTGCGCAGGGCGGCCAGTGTATCCCAGCCGTTCATCCGTGGCATCGTCAAATCGGAGAGAACGCAGCGGATCTCATCCGGGTGTTGCTGGAATATCTCCACGGCCTCCACGCCGTCTTTTGCTTCAAGTACTGTATAACCCAGCCGAGTCAGCATGATTTTGGCCATATTGCGAACCTGCTCATCATCTTCGATCAGAAGCACCGTACCGCCATCTTCAATCTGCGGACCGGGGACCGGTCTCTCCTGCGGAAGGGGGATTTCTTCGGTCGATACCGGCAAAAAGACCCGGAAGACACTTCCACTGCCCAACCGGCTCTCCACAGTGATCACGCCGTTATGCGCGTTGACAACACCCAGTACGACGGACAGGCCCATCCCCCGGCCGATGAATTTTGTCGAGAAAAACGGATCAAAGAGCTTCTCGATATCCATGTATGCGATGCCGCTGCCGGCATCCGCGACTTCCAGGCAGGCATAGACGCTTTCCTGCGGTTTCCAGCCGGCGGGGAAGCGCTTAAAAGCGGGGATATCCGTATAAAAAACCGTCTTGACAGTCAGGCAGATGTCGCTTTGGTTTTTGTCGGCAGCCTCCCAGGCATTGGTGAGCAGGTTGGTCAGAACCTGCATGATCTGGTTTGTGTTGGCACGGATGACCGGGCCGGAAGCGGGCAAATCAGCCTTCAGAATTGTGCCCATCGGGGCTGCGGCCTCAAGCAGGGCCAGGTTTTGTTGGCAGGTAGCGGATAAGTCTATGACCGTGCGTTTGCCGGGTAGTTGCCCCCGGTAGGCCGCCATCATGAGGCTTATATCGGATGCCTTGCGGGCCGCTTTCAGCGCCTCGGACAAAAGCTTCGAACTTCCAGACAAATCGTCCATTGCCAGTTCCAGATTTCCGATCACAACCTGAAGCTGGTTATTGAAATTATGAGCAATGGCGCCTGCCATGCGTTCCAGGCTTTCGGCCTTGTGAAGCTGCCAATTCTGGGCTTCAAGCTCCGCCTTTTCCGCTTCCATCCGCTTGCGTTCGGTAATGTCCTGCACGGAGCCGTAGATGCGCAAGCTGCCAGGTGGTGCTGCCGGGTTTGCTTCGCACTCCATGTGGTTGGAGACAGTCAACACCCTGCCATCTTTGGCGATGATACGGAACTCCCTCGTGTCGCAGCCCCCTGGTTGCAACCGGCGCAGCGGTTCGGTCGCTATTTCCCCGTCCTCCGGGTGCGTCAGCGCCATCCAGCAGCGAAGATCCCTTAACTCGGCTTCTGAAATGCCGGTCATGGTATAAAAGGTGTCCGTGATCCAGTCCACCACATAGTCTCCATCGCCTGCATCGTAGCACGAGTAAGCAAAGTCGGAGCTGAGTCTGGCCACAGTGCGGAACCGTTTTTCGCTCAGAATCAGAGCCGCTTCATCCTGCTTGCGGAGTACGATATCCCAGACCATGTCGCTCAGGGTTGAAACCAGTTCGATATCTATCTGGTCATATTCCCCTTCCTTGTTTCCCACCCCGAAAACAGCGACAATCTGTTCGTCTCGGAAAATCGGTACCGCCAGTTCGCGTATCAGCGGGGCATGACCGGCAGGCAGATTCTTCCGGTGAGGAAGTTCCGCGTTGTCGTTGTAGATGATCGGGCGTCTCTGCCGGATGCAATCCACCCAGACTCTGCCAGTATCCACGCTGGAGTGGTGTTCCATCTTATCGCTATTGCATAAAGACCGATGGGTATTGCTTGACCAGGCTTGCAGGGAAATCGTCTGCTGGTCCTTTTCGAGAATATGGAAAAAACCGATACGACTGCCGGTCAAGGCTTCGGCCTCATCCAGAGATTTCCGTAACAGTTCGGGCATGGAAAGAGCGGAAGCCGCCTCGCTGATTCGCAGACGGGCCATGATAAGGTTTTCCATCTGTTTTTGATAAGTGATATCGACAATGTTGCCGATAACTTTTACGATTTGTTCATGATCCCATACCGGCTTGCCCATCGTTCGTATCCACAACCGCCGGCCATCGGCAGAGGTAAACGGAAATTGCAGGTCATAGGACTGCCCTTGTTCCGCACATCGCCGGAAAGCTTCCTGAACAACCGGCTGATCTTCAGGGTTGTAACAATTCAGACTCTGCAGGATATGCTCAGGCGAACCGGGAGGCAGCACATCGGGAGTCAATCCGTGAATCCGATAGGTTTCATCGGTCCAGGACATGGCCTGACCGGCTATGTCCCATTCCCATCCGCCAATATGGGCCAGCTCCTGGGTGGCATTCAAGAGAGATTGACTTTTCGTGAGAGCCGTTTCAGCACTGACACGCTGGGTGATGTCTCTGGCGAATACCGCCACGCAGTTGACGCGACCGGTCTCATCGCTCACCGGATATAAGTGCGATTCAAAGCTGAAATGCTGCCGCTGATCCAGAAATGAAAGCGGTTTGCCGGTCTCCATGACCTGCTGCACGAACTTCATCCTTTTCTGAGCGATGTCATGCGGGAAAATATCATACAGACTGCGGCCGACAATCTCCTCGACCGGTTTTTGGAGGATCCGTGTCATCGCCTTGTTTGCGATCAGGATGGCGCCGCTTGAATCCGTCAGTGAAATGGTCTCGGTCGAGGCATCGAGAATGGCCTTGAGGACAGCTTCGTTCTCCTTCAGTTTATTTTCGACTTGTCGAATTTGGGTGATATGCTGCATTTCCAGGTCGGTCACCTGTTTTCTCGGATGGGTAAGTTCTGGCAGAAATTGAGGTGATTGTGTGTCCACAGGCATCTCCTTGTACCGATCGGTGAATCAAAAAGGACGCTTTCAACAGCATTTTTGCGCTTCAAGCGAGTGCGGTACGAGTACTGACGATTGCACGGGCTGTGACAGCGCCAATCACGAACAGGCTGCCGATAAGCGCCAGTTTTCCGGGTGTCTCTCCGATGACCAGAAACACCCACAGCGGATTCAAAATGGGTTCGAGGGTTAAAATCAGCGTGGATTCAAGGGCCTGAATCTGCTTGATCGCAATTGAATAGAGGACAAACGACAGCCCGATCTGAAATATGCCTAAATAAGCAATAATTCCGATGTGTTGAAAAGAAAAGCTTTCTTGCAGCATGGAAGGGAAACCGATGACGGCGCCGATCAAATTTCCGAGCAGAATGGTGTTGGCCGGTGTGCCGTCTTTTTGCTTTCGCATGCAAAGCATCATCACCGCCATGGACATGCCGCTGATGATGGCGAGCAGATTTCCGGAAAAACCGTTGAAATTCATGTCATCGACAAAAAAGAGAAACAGTCCGGTGAAGATGACGGCCAGCGTTATCCAGTCGGCCCGATCTGGGCGTTCGTTCAGAAACCAGTACCCGAACAGAACGATATATATCGGAACCGTGTATTGCAGGAAGATGGCGTTTGCCGCGGTTGTCAGTTTAGTGGCCATAATGAAAAAAAGCTGGGTTCCGACATAGCCGGCGGCGCCGACAGCCTGAAGGCCTGTCCATCGAAACCGGGTGGGACAGCGCAGATAAACCCAGAAAACGATGGTGGAAAGTATGCTTCGACCGCTCAAAATCGACAAGGGCTGCCAGGAAATGATTTTGAACAGCAGCCCGCTGCTGCTCCAGAGAATGGCTGTTAGAACCAGAAAAAAAATGGCCCGGCGACGGGATGCGGATGCGCTCATCTGCTTTCTTAACCTTTGATGGGATGGACGGTGGCATTGCGGGCCTCGAAGAAACTGTCGGGCAGAAACGTGCGGAGCAGGTGATCTTCGTTGGGTAGAATGGGGCGCCAGGAGATTTTGTAGCAGGTTTCCAGGCCGGATTCCGGATCGGGTGTAAACTGAGCCACTTCCAGGGGTTCGGAGTGGTTCCAGCGGCCTTCGATCCACAGAACATTGTGCCGGGTCAGCGTGAAATCCCGGAATATCCGCCGGCCCATGGAATCGGCAACGCTGGTTTTCATGGGGCCGGGGGTTGTTTCCGTGGCCACGACCACATAGCGTTTCATGTGGATGACATCGGGCTGAGACAGGGAAAGATCGATGACTTTCAGGTCGCAGGACATTTCCCATTTTTTACGAAAAGCGCGGGTTGATTCGGTCATGGGCGCTTTCCATCGATAAGTTCCATCAAAAATGATCATGGGGGTTTCCAGATAAATGGCTTGGTTCACCTACGGTTCAGATGACTTCATCATACCGTTTTCCCGCAGAAAAGCAAACACATCCTTCCAGAAAAGATGCCAGTCGGGCGGGCAATCGTTGTGGCCGCAAGGGTAGGCGACGAGTTTGGCGTTTCGGCCGGCGGATGCCAGCGCAGCGGCATGGGTAAAGGGGATGAGTTCGTCGTGCTGTCCGTGAAGAATCAATACGGGCCCCGGGTATTTCTGCAGCAGTCCGATATTGTTCATCGGGTCACGGATCATGAAGGGAAAAAGCCCATACCGGGGGGCAAACGCGCGGATACTCGTAAATGTGGACAGCAACACCAGCCCGGCGGCGGGCCGTTCTTCAGCCAGGCTGCAGACAATTCCCCCACCGATGGAGCGGCCAAAAAAAATGATTCTGCCGGGGTCAACCGTTTTTCGAGCGATCAGTTGATCGTATGCCGCTGCAAAAGCGCGGGTGATGCTTTTTTGCGATGGCTTTCCCGACGTGCGTCCGTATCCGGGGTATTCCACCAGCAGCAGGTGGATGCCGTTCGTGGATAAGGGCTTTAAATATTGCGGCCAGAAGTCGATCAATTCAGCATTGCCATGAGCGAAAATAACGGCAGGGCAGGGGCCTGAAAACGCCGCATCCGCCGGAATGAACCAGGTCTCGACACTGTCTGTGCCGGTCTGGATCGAAAGAATTTCTGCCCCTTCGGGCCGGATCGGGTCAGTGTATGGGGGGATGACGCTGTGCGGGAAGATCATGGATCGCTGCAGGAAAAACACCAGCACCGCATAGGCCAGGTATGTTCCTGCGGCAGTCAGTAAGATTCGAATCATCGTTCGCATCATTGCTTGCGTTGACCGTTGACGGTCAACGGATTTAAGGTAACACTCTATGGACAGTATGGACTTTGTGGACTTTATGGACAAAGTGGACAAAGTGGACTTCATGGACAGTATGGTCTCTATGGCGTATCGAACTGTCCACAAAGTCCATAAAGTCCACCATGTCCACTTTGTCCATAAATGAAAATTTGCCTAAAGAAATCATGGTGGTTTTTTTTTCAGTAGCCCAACACTACTGCCGCCGTCTTTGGCGGTATTCTGGCGATCCATAACCCTTTGCAGCGCCTGATGAAACGGAAGGCCGGGCGCCGCCTCCGGTACGGGGTCTTTCGGCAGGCGACTGGGCTTTACGCTCGGCTTTGGCTTTTGCACGGGATCGTTCTTCGGCCTTGCGGGCGCGGATGGCCGCAATGCGTTCGCCGAGCGGAACTTCCAGAGATTCGGTTGACTTGACCTGGTAATTGAAACCGGACAGGGTTCGTGTTGGCAGCCGTTTGGCGACAGCCCGCTCGATGGCCCGCAGTTCGCCTTGTTCTTCCGGAGAGACAAAGGTAAACGCCTCGCCGGTGGCCCCGGCGCGGGCGGTTCGCCCGACCCGGTGAATGTAGTCATCGGGAATGTGAGGAACATCGAAGTTGACGACATGAGACAGTGCTTCGATATCGATGCCGCGTGCGGCAACATCGGTGGCCACCAGAACCCGGTAGCGGCCATTCTTGAAATTGGACATGGCCTGGGTACGCTGGGCCTGGCTGCGGTTGCCGTGAACGCGGTCGCAGGCAACGCCGTGCCGATCCAGAAAATCGGCCAGGCGGTTGGCCCGGTGTTTGGTGCGCGTGAAGACCAGTGCGTTCTGAATATTGTTTCCCTGCAGCAATTCCAGCAGCAGGGCGGATTTCAGATCTTGGCGGACCGGGAAAACAGCTTGTTCAATACCCGTGGCCGGGGCTGAAGGTCTTTCGATATTCAGGTTGACTGGATTTTTCAACATCTGCCGGGACAGCTCGTGAATGGGAGCCGGCAGCGTGGCTGAAAAAAAGAGGGTCTGAGCAATGGGCGGCAGTTGTTTTAAAACCCGGCGGATATCGGGCAGAAACCCCATATCGAGCATGCGGTCTGCCTCATCGAGTACCAGCACTTCAAGTCCTGAAAAATTGGCGTAAGGATACTGCATGTGGTCGAGCAGGCGGCCCGGACAGGCCACGATAATATCCACACCCCGGCGAAGGGCGCGTTCCTGGGGTTCCATACCGACTCCACCGTAAACGGCAGCAGCCTTGATGGGCGTATGTTTGGCCAGATCATTGAAAACTTCAACGATCTGGGCGGCCAGCTCCCGCGTGGGGGCCAGAACCAGCGCCCGTGTGGCGCCGCGTTTTGCGCCCATCAGTCGCTGAAGAATCGGCAGTGCGAAGGCGGCGGTTTTACCGCTGCCTGTCATGGCGCAGGCAAGTACATTGCGGCCCTCCATCGCCGGCGGAATGCCGTCTCGCTGAATGGGGGTGGGGGTGGTGAAACCAAGGTCTGAAATACCTCGCATAAGACTGGGGTGAAGATTGAAAGGGGTAAAACTCATTATAAGTACACTACACTTTCCGAGGACGTCCTGCATGGGTATGCGGCGCCGCTCAAACAATCCGGCAGGATATGTGGTAAACGGGGGACTGAGCCGGTGAAGGCCTCCGTTGGGTAAGAAACCCGGTGAGAATACTGTTACCATTCTTTCTCCCCATGACAGGGGCGGATAAATGATAACTTGCTATAGTCGCACATCGCCTGTGGTTTGCCAAGCTTTATTTTGAAGCGCCCCCCCTTTAGTAAATCACGCCGGCCTCAGATTTTTTGATCCATCCGATTTTACCTTCCGAAAAAGTGATCCGGATATAATCATCCTTTTCTTTTTCGATTCGCACTTTGGCGCCGGCGTGAAGCACAAAGAGCTCTGTCGCATCATCGGTCAGCCCGGATCGGATCGATACTTTAGCCGGCAAAATAACGGCTTCCTGGATAAAGTCGGCTTCATAGTCATTGTAGACGGCAGTCAGCGTAAAGATGAGACAGAGGGTCAGTATGACATGGCGCAGCGTCTGGAAGGAATTTTTTCTTCGGGTCACCCGTAGCGCTGTCAGAAACCAGAAAATCAGATTGAAAAGGATCGCAGTCCATTGGATTTGCGTCTGCGATAAGAGATATTTCCAGAAAAACATGATCCGGACAAGGGGAAAATCCTTATCTCCTTTTTCATCCTTGGTGAGGGATTGGGCGGTTTCGTAGTTGAATTTGAGATCCGGATCATGCGGCAGAAGTTTCAGCGCCCGTTCATACCACAACATGGCATTGCCGATATCCCCTTTTTTAAAATAGGCGTTGCCGAGATCATAATAAAGCTTGCCGTTGTTGATTCCTGAATCGGCTATCTGTAAAAAGGCGGCGGCGGCTTCGGCAAACCGATCTTCTTTGTAATCCCTGACACCATCCAGAAATGCTCGGGCGGTTTCGCCGGCTCCGGTGGTCTGCACCGAACAAAGGATCATCAGAACAAATAAAAGAATATATCTGAACCCTTTCATTTTGATATCCTCTTTACCTGTTCCCGGGTTTCCGACAGAAGGGTTTCGCGGCTGATGGAATCCATTTCCTGGCCGCTGAATCTGGCGGAATCGATTCTTTCGAGCAGGTGGGTGACAGACCGGGTATCCTCTTCTGAAAACCCTTTGGACAATAAAATCGTTTCGGCTTCGGCATAGGTCAGCGATTCGCCTCTGACCCCGGCTTTGGCCAGCAGGCTTGAGGTCAGAGACCGGGACAGACAGGTTAAAAAACCTTCCGCCGAAACATCGGGTTTGCACGCATCTTTCAGCGCATGATCCGCTCGCTGCAGCATCAGGCTGGTGGGGTCCTCTTTTTTTTCCGTGCGCGTTACGTAAACTTTAACACATAGACAGAGCAGCGCAGGTACCAGAAGAAACGCCCAGAACCGAAACGGGGACATGTCTTGTTGGGGTTCCAGAGCATTCATGTCTTCTTTCAGGGGAAGAATATCCCTTCCCGTAAATTCCACATGCTTCTTCAATGGTTTAGACGCAGATACCGGAGCTGTTGAAAAGACTGTCGGATTATCATTGTCTTCGGCCGGAAGGACACGGATGGAAATGGGGTCGGTCAACCGGGTTTGATATCGGCCGCTGGGAACATCGAAAAAATTCAATGCAATGGGCGCCAGGGTATATTGGCCTTCTTTTAACGGAACCAGGGCCGTACGAAACACTTTTTCCCCGGAATAGCCGTTCACGCCGGCCTGGATATTTTCCTGAGGCGTATCCTTGTAGCTTTTGAACTCGTCGGGAACAAGAACTTCCGGAGCTGCCGCATCCACAATATTGCCGGCGCCGCTGACGGTCAGGGACAAGGTAGCGGATTCACCCACATTCAAAGAAACTTTATCCACCTGGCTTTGAATCTGAAATGCGCCTACGAGTCCGGAGAACTGCCCCTTGCCGTCGAACGGCGGCAGAGCCTTGACCGTAACGGTCACAGGTTCCGTCCGGATGATCCGGCGCTCCAACCTGTTTTGTCCGAAAAACGGATCATCCATCATGCCGAACGGGCTTCGACGCGTGGTTTGCCGTGTTGCCAGATCGCATTCGAGAGCTGCCGGATCGATCGTTTTGGGGCCGGCGCCGACAGGAACCAGCAGGATGGTAAGTTCTGTGACATTGTATTCCCGTCCGTTCAGGATGGTTCGGTAGGTTTTCTGGCTTTTTTCCACTTCCTTGGCCGTAAAACCGGTGAATTCGGGCCGCTGAAACCGGGCGTTGGCGATCTGAACTGCATTGAACAGCTTGAAAGTATAAACAATCGGTTCACCTTCATAAGGATTCGGCGTTGAAACATTTCCTTCCGCAAATACATCTTCGCTGCCGGTTTTCTCCTGGGTCTTCGGACTGACGATAACGACGATTTCCGCAGTTTTCAGCGCCCTGTCATCGGTTGTCACGCTCAGGGGGGGGATCACCAGGCGACCTTCTTTCAGCGGAATCAGCGTGTATGTGTGATTCACTTCTCTGGACATCCGGCCGTTGATGATCTGAACGCTGGTGCTTGTGCCGCCGGATATCATCTTGAAATCCCGAATGGGGGAAATGTCCACCGTTCCGTCTGCGCCTTTCACCGTTACCATCAGTTCAACGGACTCTCCGGGGCCTATCCGGGTACGATCTACTACCGCCACGGCTTCTGCGGCATGAACAGCGGTACAGAGGCTAAAAACAGAAAAAACAGCCACAATCATCAAGCAGAAGAGATGTCGATACCGAATGGGGAAAACTCCAATCTCTGTCAGCCCCGTTGCCTCGGTATCGGTGGAAATGGTGCGGTCGCACATAATTTATTCCTTGGATCCTTCACCCGGCAATTACTACCAGTCTTTTTCCACTTCGGTTTTTCGATATGCCGGAATCATCGCTTTTCCAGGCTGATCTTTCAGGCGGTTGAGAACATGCTCGGCATTTTTTTTCGCTTCATTATTTTCGGAATCATCGGCCGGCTTTGATGGAGATGCCTCCTGCTGGTTCTGATTATCGGGTTTTTGCTGATCCGGTTTTGTTTCGGCGGTATTTTTCTGATCTTCAGCGCCTTGTTCATTCTGATCGGCCATCTCTTTTCCGAAATCCGGTGAAGACTTGTCTTCTTCGGATTTCTTTTCATCCGGTTGGCCCTGTTCTCCCGGGTCTTGGGTGGATGGTTCGCTCTGATCCGCTTTTTTCTCCGGTTCCTGACCTTCCTGGGACGGGTCCTTCGATTCGGAATCTTCTTTGTTTTTGTCCTTATCGCCTGGCTGCTGTTGATTCTGCTGGTCTTTTACCTGCTCCATGACTTGCTTGACATATTCCAGATTCTGGCCGGCCTGGACATCATCAGGATTGAGTTTCAACGCCTCTTCATAATTCTTTACGGCATCTTCATATCGCTTTTTTCGAAAATCGGCATTGCCGAGATTGTAATAGGCTTTTTGCCGAAGCAGTTTGTTTTCGGCTTTGAGGGCTTCCTTATAGCTCTTGGCGGCTGATTCGAAATCACCGGTATGATAATAGGCATTTCCGATGTTGTATAAAATGTCCGGGCTGTCCGGATGGTCGAGCTGGGCATCGATAAAAAGTTTCAGGGCTTTGTCGTAAGCGCCCTGATTATAGGCGTCGATGCCTTCCCTCAACGGATTTCCGGCATGAACCGGTACACTCCAGATCAACAGGAACGCCATTGCCAGGATGGCGGATTTTTGCCGGACTGCCGGTATGAGCAATTCAGCAGCCAGGGCGATAACGGCCAGGGCCAGCACCCACTGAAACCGGTCTTCCCAGATTTGTTTCTTGTCTGTGGAAAGGGTGGATGCTTCCATTTTTTCACGGATTTCGGTGGTATAGATCACATCCAGATCCATATTGCCGGCAACGGAGCGCACATAAGCGCCACCGGTCAGAACTGCCATTTTCTTCAGTGTTTCCTCATCGAGCCTGGCCAGGATGATATTTCCGGATCGATCTTTTTTGATCCCTCCGGTTTCTGCAGGAATGGGAACACCCTGATCACTTCCCACGCCAATGCAAAACAGCTTGACATCGGCCTTTCGGGCGTTTTCCGCGGATTCTATGGGATCGGCCTTGCCGGTGTTCTCTCCGTCTGTGATCAGGATAACGGCTTTCTGGGAATTTGCTTTCGGATCAAAGGCGGATAAAGAAGTGGCAATCGCACCTGAAATGTCCGTACCCCCGACAGGCATGGAATCGGGCGTTAAAGAATTCAAAAAAATATTGAAGGCTTCATAATCCAATGTTAACGGGCACTGGAGAAATGCGGTTCCGGCAAAGGCCACCAGACCCATCCGGTCTCCTTGAAGCATGGTCAGCAGATCATAGATTTCCCGCTTGGCCCGGTCCAGCCGGGTCGGCTGAATGTCTGTCGCCAGCATGCTGCGGGATAAATCGATTGCAACGATGATATCCACGCCTTTTTGCTCGATGGTCTGCCATTTGTAACCATACTGGGGGCCGGACAGGGCGACACAGATGAACAGAAGTGAACACAGAATCAGCACTGCCTTGATCCACCGCCGTTTCGCGCCTGTTTCCGAAACAATGGCGGCAAGGCTTTTGGAGGATGCAAAACGGTTCAGAATGGTTTGCCGGGTTTTCATGCCGTAGAGGATCACCAGAAAAAAAACCGGGATAGCCCAGATCAGAAACAGCATTTCAATTTGACTGAATTTCATGGCACACGCACAAATCGGGTATGGGTCAACAATATCCAGATTCCTATAAGGATAAAAGCCGGGATCAGAAGATACCGGTACAGCTCGTTGTATTCGGCAAACGTCTGAGTCTTTACCTCTGTTTTTTCCAATGAATCGATGGTGCTGTAAATCTGCTGAAGCCCTTCGGTATTTTCCGCCTTGAAATACAATCCTTGGGTTTTTGTCGCAATATCTTTCAGAGCGGCTTCATCGATGTCCACCTGCTGATGCACGTAGCGTTCTCCGAAAACCGGATCTTTTATCAGAAACGGCACCTGCCCGCGCGTGCCGACACCCACGGTATAGATTTTAACGCCTTTTTGAACGGCAATATCCGTTGCAATCTGTGGAGAGAGCTCGCCGGAATTGCTTTGTCCGTCGGTCAGCAGAATGATGATGTTGGATTTGCTTTTGATGTCTTCCATCCGTTTCAGCGAAATACCAACGGCGTCCCCGATGGCCGTGTTCGGTCCAGCAGCCCCGATCTGAAGCCGTTCCAGAATGGATGCAATGGTGTTGTAATCCCGGGTGAGGGGCAGTTGCGTATAGGCATGGGTGCCAAACACCACCATGGCGATCCGGTCGCCGTTACGTTTGGCGATAAAGTCCTGAATCACGGATTTGATGGCTTCCAGGCGGTTGACGATTCTGCCTTTATAATTGAAATCGAGGGCTGCCATGCTTTCAGATAGGTCCACTGCCAGAACGATGTTGATACCTTCTGTCAATACGTTGACCTGTCGGGTCCCCCACTGAGGTCTGGCCATGGCCAGGATCATCAGGCAGAGGGCCGTATATTTCAGCAGAGGCAGCAGCTTTGCAATCCGCAGCATGGGAGACGGCTGAATGTCCGGCGCCTTCCTCAGGGAAGACAGGTTCAGCACCGGCCGCATTTGCCGGTGTTTCCGGAAATAGAACACCCCGGGAAACAGTGCCAGGAGCAGCAAAAAATAAGGGGACGCAAATTGAAACATATGAACCTTAGGGTGCGGGGCGCAGGTATCATGAGGCAGGTGAAGATACCCTGCACCCTGTTTCCTGATGCCTGCCCCCTTCATTTATAAAATTTCTGACAAAGCCAAGATCCTGACGCATTTTGCTGACGGCTGCCGGCAGACCCGCAAATTTAACCGGATCAGTTGATCGGATCAAGGATTTCAGCTCAGAGAGCATCTCTCTTTGAATATCCAGAAGATCGATCTTGGGGAGCAGTTCCTCGGTGGTCATTTCCATGGCGTTGATGCGGTAGCAGGCCTGAATATAAGTCCTCAGGATATTGGAAAGACTGAAATAAAATGCCTTGCCATCGATGTTTTCCACATCCGCCAGTGTATCCAGAAGCTTGAGCGCGGCTTCATGCGGCGGTACCAAAACTTCCACGGGATGCTGCTTGCGTTTCCGGAATTTTTTCCAATAACGGATGGCTGCCCAGATAACAGCCAGCACCAGAACCGCCCCCAATATATAAAGCAGCAATGAGCTGTCGGCCGCCGGAATTTCCAGGGGCTTGATATCGTGAATGTCAGCCATGGGAGCGGGAGTGTCTGTTGCCTGCATTACCGTTTCCTCTTTTCCCGGATGCGGAAATATCGATTCAGCGCATCCACCACGGATGCGGCGGTATGGATTTCAATACAATCCATATCGGCGTTTTTCAGAGATTGCAGCGTCCGGGAATAATCCTGGATTTTCAGCTCATGGTAACTGCGACGGGTGGCTGGATCCGAGGCATCCAGAACAAGCTGCCGGCCGGTTTCAAAATCCCGAACTGTCAGGATTCCGGCTTCCGGCAGATGGAAATCTCCGGGATCAGACAACATCACGGCGATAAGTTCATGCTTGCCGGATATGGATTTCATCCGACGGATATACGTTTCCGCCGGCTCCGGAGAGATAAAATCGGATATCAGAAACGAGATGGTTCTTTTTCGGGACACCCTTCCCAGAAACGCCACTGCCTCACGGATATCCGTGCCTTTGTGTTCGGGTGCGAAGGCGAACATTTCCTTGATCACCCGCCAGACATGGGCCGAGCCTTTTTTCGGGGGAATATATTTTTCCACCCGATCCGTGAACAGAATCGCTCCGACTTTGTCATTGTTTCGAATGGCGTTGAATGCCAGGATCGATGCCATTTCCGCAGCAATGTCTTTTTTGAGATTTTCGGTGGTTCCAAAGCCTTCCGAACCGCTCATGTCCACCAGAAGCATGACCACCAGTTCCCGTTCTTCACGGTACAGCTTGACATATGGCCTTCCCATCCGGGCGGAGACTTTCCAGTCGATGCTTTTAATATCATCGCCCGGAGAATATTCCCGCACTTCTTCAAATTCGATTCCCGAGCCGCGGAAGACCGACCGGTACTGGCCTGCCATCATGGTATTGACCATGCGGGCGCTTCGGATGTGTACTTTTTTGATTTTTTTTATGATTTCAGGCGAAAGCATGTGTCACCCCCATCAGGGGACCTCGACAGAATCGAAAACCCGACCGATGATGTGGTCCGTGGTGATATCCTCGGCTTCCGCTTCATAGGTCAGGATGATACGGTGGCGCAGAATGCTGGGGGCGATGGTCTTGATGTCCTGCGGAGTAACATAAGCCCTTCCCTGGAGAAACGCAAAAGCTCTGGCAGCCAGGCTGAGAAAAATAGAGGCTCTCGGGGATGCGCCGAACTGGATATAATCTGAAATATCCATGTTGTATTCTTTGGGTTTTCGGGTGGCGAACACGATGTTGACGATATAGTCTTTGAGCTTTTCATCCATATACACCGACCGGATCAACGCCACGATATCATCAAGCTGGGAAGGATCGATCACCTGGCGGACTTCCGGAAGTGTTTCAAACCCGATCCTGTTCATGATCTCCTTTTCTTCGTTTTTGGCGGGATAATCGATGATCAGTTTGAACATGAAGCGATCGACCTGGGCTTCGGGCAGGGGATAGGTGCCTTCCTGCTCAATGGGGTTCTGGGTTGCCAGCACCAGAAACGGATCGGAAAGTGTAAACGTGTGATCTCCGATGGTTACCTGCCGTTCCTGCATGGCTTCGAGCAGCGCGGACTGAACCTTGGACGGGGCCCGGTTGATTTCATCGGCCAGGATGATGTTGTGGAAAAGAGGGCCTTTTTTGATGGTGAAATCTCCGGTGCTGGGCCGGTAGATTTCTGTTCCGATCAGATCCGCCGGCAGCAGATCGGGTGTGAACTGAATGCGTTTGAATTCGGCCCGAACCGTAGCGGCCAGCGCCTTGACCGCACTGGTTTTGGCCAACCCCGGAACACCTTCGATCAGAATGTGTCCTTTGGTGAATAATCCCATCAGCAGCCCGTCAACCAGGTCCCGCTGGCCCACGAGAACTTTGTTGATTTCATTTCGCATGCTGTTGATCAAATGGTGCTTTTCTTCAATTTTTTCTTTTAATTCTTCGATGACCACGGTTCCTCCCGGCTGAGCGGACAATGTACGGGTTCAAGGTGACTGTTCCGCAAACGAATCCTGCATCAGCTTGATTAATCTGAGAATTGATTGAGCCTGAGTATAATTTATCGGTTAACGAACTGGTTCATGAATATGACGTTGGCTTCTTTTTGGGCTGTCTGAATGAATGGGCAAGCTCTTTGACTAGGACGCTGTCAAGCATCTGGTGAAAATTGATATGCAGATAATAATCTTCAAAGGGGGGGGAACTGACAGCGACCACGGTTCCGATTCGACCAATGAATCGCTTGTCATGATTGACGACAAGGCAGAGTTTAACTTCCATACTCCGCCCGAGTAATAAGTGCCCGATCTCTTTCTTGACCAACCTGACGTTACAGGATAGGCCCGAAGCGGAAATATCTGATACCATCCCTCTTAAGGGATTTCCGATACGGGCTCCATTGGTTCCCAATATCCGGAGGCTGGCATCGCCTTCGATGAGAAAACGCTTCTGTGTTCGCCGATCCAGGCCTTTTTTCTTTAACAGATCATGTGTTTTTTCAAAATTGAGACAGTATTGATAAAGTTTCGTTTCAAGCGATGGGAATTTCTCTTTCCATGACTGCAAAACACTTTTTTCGAGATAACTGACCTTTGCCGTGGAAAAGGGTGAAACAGTGGTCGTACAGATGCTGGCGGAAAAAAAAGTTTCGATTCCAACAATATCACCAGGATTCAGCTTTTTCACCAGGAATTCTTTTCCATCTTGCCGACAGAGCATTTTGAGCTGGCCCTGATTGACAAAATACAGGTTCGAATTGCGATCGCCTTGAGTGAAAAGCTGATGATCATTAAAAAATGAAGCCTCCTTCATGGCATAATACAGGGCATTTCCTTCCTCTTTGCTGAGAGCCTGATATAGGTCCGCCCAGACAGTCAGATGATCCTGGGATATGCTTTCTTTTTTCTCCTGTTCAATGATTTCCGCCGAGGTAATGATTTCATTCAATGCCATGGGATCGGTATCCATGAGCTTTTCTCGGAGCGATTCGGCTTTTTCAAATTCCTTTGCCCTGGCATGGGCCACGATCAAACGGAATAAATCGGCGACAGTCGCATTCATCTCTTTTTCAGCAAGATACCGGCCGACAAGCTGATCAAATCTAAGAACATTATCCATAATTTCATCTTCTTTGTGTTGACTTTCAGTATCCGGAATCTGACCGCTCTTGACTTCAACTGCTTAGTTTCTTTGAAATTTCAGCGACATGGGCACCCTGGAATCGAGCACCGGCAAGTTCGTTTACGCTAGGAATCCGCTCGCCGCTTGTACCGGCGATGGTTGTAGCACCGTAAGGAGAACCACCGGTGATGCTGCTATTGTCCATCTGGCCGGGAAATGCATACGGGAGTCCGACAATAACCATCCCATGATGCAGAAGCGTGATATGAAAACTCAAAATGGTTGACTCCTGGCCGCCGTGCTGAGTTCCCGTACTGGTGAAAACACTTCCCACTTTACCCACAAGCGCGCCTTTCATCCAGAGTTGACCGGTTGCATCGAGGAACTGGCGCATCTGACCACACATATTGCCAAAACGTGTGGGTGTGCCGAAAATGATTGCATCCGCTTCAACAAGATCATCAACATTGGCGATCGGGATATGGGCCATACTTTTCTGAGCATCCAGTGCGCCCATGGCGCTCAGAATGTCCTGGGTCAATGTTTCCGGTACTCTTTTCAGGATTGCATCGCAGCCCGGCACCTGGCGTACGCCTTCCGCCATTGCTTCCGCCATTTTATGGGTATGCGTGTACAGACTGTAATACAGGATCAAAATTTTACTCATGGCCGTCTCCTTTCAACTATCATAAAATGTTACGTTTCATGTTCCATATTTTAGTAGGGGCGACCGGCCGGTCGCCCCTACAGGGCCTGCCTCCCAGCGGGGAGAGGTTGCGAGGGGGGCCAACCGAAACGATAATCGATGCCACGCATTGTGTTTCTGAAAAGGGGCATCCGGATAACACAGTGCTGTTTAGATTACCCCCATTTGCGCGATGTGGTCAAGAAAAATGGATACACAGCCAAATTGCTGACAAAACGAAGAGCGCAAAGAATGTGAAGATAGCGCCATTTTTCGTTAATTTTTCTTTGCGTTTTTTGTTTCAGCAGCAAACAAAATCTGAGTCACCCGCACCAACCCATTATCCTGAAAGCATTATTGTGACAAATCAATATTTTTGGCATGTAAATTGCTAAAAAATTAATTTTATGGCGTGATTATCGATTGAATGTTGTTATGAGGGGGGTTGAAAAAGAAGACATCAGCGGAGGGTTAACCTATGAAATTGTCGAAACACGCAGTGGATAGGATAAGACAAAGATGTATCTCGATGGCCGCTCTGAATGTGATCTGGAAATACGGGAGAGAGTCTTTTGCACCGGGAGGCGCCGTCAAATATTTTTTTGGGAAAAACGAGTATCAACATGCTTTGAATGATCGCGAAGAAAGGGCTGATGTTTTGGATCGGGTGAAGGGCTGTACGATTGTGGTTATTGATGGAACGATCATAACAGTTTACAGGTGATGACACGTACCGTTCACTCTCACCCTTATATGGATAGACATGATCCATACCCATTATCGGATAGTTAATGGAGATATCAAATGAAATGCGAACATTGCTATCGTTTATCCACACAGGTCGACGATGAAGATGTCAAAAATTATTGTACAAAAAAAGACATTTTTATCGAAGACGATTATTATCATCAAGATCACTCGGATTGTTGTGTCTGCGATGGAAGACGGGATGGGTTTCAATTAAAAAGTTATGCTTAGGCAGGTACAGGCTTGAAAACCTATCGTGTTTCCCTGGATAATTATTTCCGGTTTATGGAAATCGGCTTGTGAATGTCATTGACAGCATCCATCAGAGATGTTAACCAAATCACGAAAAAATGCGATTTGTCTGTCGGTGTACCATCCGGATTCTTGTCGGAACTCAGCGGATTATCCAGGGAGGTGGAACATGCCAAACGAGCATCGTATGCAATTGCTCAATCAAATCAACGAAATCAGCAGGCTTGGCGAGGAAGTGGCTGTCTTCGGCAGCTTGCATGGACTCAGCAGAAGCCTTGTCTATGCCGCAACCCTCGCCCTTGAAGAACTCTTCATCAACATCGTTTCTTATGCTTACGACGATGCGTGCGAACACCCCATCGATGTCTGTTTTTCCCTGCTCGACAAAAAGCTGACCATCTCCGTTGCGGATGACGGTAAGGAATTCAATCCTACGTCCGTATCCTACCGACCGACTGAACGAATCTCCCTCGATAACATTGAAGATATGGAGCTGGGGCTGCGCTTGGTCCGAATGCTGGTTGACGTCATCAGTTATGAACGCAGAGACGACAAGAACCTGCTGACCCTGGTGATTGCGGATATTCCCAACAAGAAAACCATCACATCGCTGTTACGGGAAGATCGGGTTTTCGCGCCGCCGGAGGCGTTCCGAGAAAAAGCCCGAATCAAGAGCCTGGATGAATACAAAGCGATGTATCGCCAATCGATCGATGACCCCGAGGCTTTCTGGTCTCAACAGGCCGATGAGCTGGACTGGTTCCGGAAATGGGACAAGGTTCTGGTGGAAGATTTCAGCGAAGGCATCCATGAATGGTTTGTCGGGGGTAAACTGAACCTGACGGTGAACTGTCTGGATCGTCATCTGCATACCTGGCGGAAGAACAAAGCCGCTCTCATCTGGGAAGGAGACAACCCCGGCGAAGAGAAAATCCTTACCTACCAGCAACTGCACAGGCAGGTGTGCCGTTTCGCCAATGTACTGAAGAAACACGGCGTTCAAAAGGGGGATCGGGTCAGTATCTATCTGCCGATGATCGTGGAGCTGCCGATTGCGATGCTGGCCTGTGCACGCATCGGAGCCATTCATTCCGTGGTATTCGGGGGATTCAGCGCTGAAGCCCTCAAGGACCGGATACGGGACTGCAATTCCCGCCTGCTTATTTGCGCCAACGGTTACACGCGCGGGGGCAAAGTCGTTCAGAGCAAGGTTCAGGCCGATCTGGCGCTTCAGTCATACCCCGATATCACCGATGTCATTGTGGTGCGCAGGCTCAATATGGAATCCTCCATGTGCGAAGGCAGGGACTACTGGTGGGACGAAGAAATCGGCGCAGCGGATATTTCCAACATGTGCAGCCCCGAGGTGATGGATGCGGAAGACCCGCTTTTTATTCTATATACCAGCGGCAGCACGGGAAAACCAAAAGGCGTTTTGCATACAACGGCCGGATATCTGGTCTATGTGATGCAGACCTACAAATGGATTTTTGATATCCGGGACGAAGATACCTACTGGTGTACGGCCGATATCGGCTGGATTACCGGGCATAGCTATATTGTTTACGGACCGCTTGCCAATGGCGCCACAAGCCTCATGTTCGAGGGCGTTCCAAACCATCCCCGGCCGGACCGCTTCTGGGAAATTGTCGAGAAACACCGGGTAAGCATTTTCTATACAGCGCCCACGGCCCTTCGTTCACTCATGAAAGAGGGAAACCAGTGGCCCGAACAGCACGATTTGAGTTCACTCCGACTGCTGGGCTCGGTGGGGGAACCCATCAATCCGAAAGCCTGGATGTGGTACCGTGAAACGATTGGGCAGGGCAGATGCCCCATCGTGGACACATGGTGGCAGACAGAGACCGGAGGGATTGTGATCAGTCCGCTTCCCGCAGCCACTCCCTGCAAGCCAGGCTCGGCCACCCTGCCTTTTTTCGGTATTCAGCCGGACATCATCCGGAGCAACCTGGATCAGACGACCCTCGAAGAAGGCGGATGGCTCGTGATCAAAAAACCGTGGCCCGGATTGATGCGCAGGGTTTACGGCGATGACGAGCGGTTCAAAAAGACATATTTCACCCAGTTCCCTGGCGTGTACACCACGGGAGACGGTGCAAGAGTGGATGAAGACGGCTATTTCTGGATCATGGGCCGAATCGATGATGTGATCAACGTATCCGGCCACCGGCTGGGAACTGCCGAGCTGGAGAGTGTTCTCGTATCCCATGCTTCCGTTGCTGAGGCTGCTGTCGTGGGAATGCCGCATGAAAGCAAGGGGCAGGGTATTTATGCGTTTGTCACCATAAAAACGGATGTCCTGGCGCGCGACAATCTGGTTGCCGATCTCAAACAACAAGTCAGGGCCCTCATCGGCCCCATCGCCACCCCCGACAAGATCCAGTTTGCCGAAGCCCTTCCGAAGACCCGATCCGGAAAAATCATGCGACGACTCCTGACCAAAATCGCAGCAGGCGACATGAACAACTTGGGGGATACTTCCACCCTTACGGATGAAGCCGTACTCGAGGATCTGCTCCGGAACAGGCAATGATGATCCGGTGACGGCCATGCCGAACTCCCCGGATTTGTATTATTCCCGCCCCCTGGCCGCCCTGCTCGGGGCGCTGACAACCGGCATTCTGATCGGCTCCGAAGCGCCGGACCACGAGATATGGGCATGGCTCGTGGTTCTGGTTGGTATGTGCGGCGTCCTTGACGGTATGATTCGGGGAACGCCCCTGCGGTTTTCGCCGCTTGTTTTTTTTGTTGCCGCCGGTTATGTATCCATTCAGCCTTGGGTGACCGCACGACTTCCCGATCACCATATTTCACGATTTATCACGACCGCTTCCCATCAGGTTTCCGGTATTCTCGATTCTCCGGCCTGGACCGATAACCAGCGCTGGAAATTCGATTTATCGGTTGAGACTCTGGAAAACGACCGTGGCTTGTTTCCGGTTACCGGCAAACTTCGGGTGACCCTTGACGGGGACCCACCGGATCTGAACATCGGGGACCATATCTGTTTTAACGCCCGAATTCAGCCGATTCGCAATTTTCAGAATCCCGGCGGTTTCGACTACCGTCAGCACATGGCGTTTAACGGCATTTACGGATCCGTTTTCGTTCAAAGCAGCGAAGTCGAACACATGCCACCATTTCAGGGAGGTCTGATGCAAGGGGTGTACCGGGTGCGAAAGACGATTTCCAGAACCCTGGACACCATCGGCGAAGCAGATGACAGAGCCGTACTCAAAGCCCTCGTCATCGGAGAGCGGAGCGAACTCTCCGATTCTGTCACCGAGAATTTCAGCAAAGCAGGCGTCAGCCACTTGCTGTCCATCTCCGGTCTTCATGTCGGGATAGTGGGCATGACATCTTTTTTCATTTTCAGGTGGTGTTTCAGTTGGATTCCGTTTTTTCTGCGGCGGGCCTGGACACGGAAAGGGGCTGCACTCCTTTCCATGATTCCGGTTCTGGGATATGGCCTGATTTCCGGCATGTCGCCATCGACCCAACGATCCGTCATCATGATCCTCATTTTTCTGATGACGTTTCTGATTCACCGGGAACACGAGTCGTTGAACACGCTGGCCGTTGCGGCAATCCTGATTCTGATCGTTCACCCGCCCTCTCTGTTTGCCGCTTCCTTTCAGCTCTCCTTTGCATCGGTGTTTGCCATTCTCTATTTTCTCCCCAGATTCTGGCAACCGGACACCGACGATTTGAATATCCGTAAGCGCATCAAAAATTACACACTTTCATCTTTTTGGGTAACCCTGTGCGCAACCATAGGTGTTCAACCACTGGTAATGCTTTATTTCAACCAGATATCCCTGATCAGCCCGATTGCCAATTTCATCCTGATTCCGCTGGTGGGGTTTATGGCGACCCCCTTGGGGCTTATTTTTGCCGCTCTGTCGCTGCTTTCACCGGCCGCTTCCCGGTGGGGCCTTGAACTGTGCGCAGCCATTTTGAAAATTTCTCTGAATCTCACGGATTTTTTTGCAAATCTTCCATTTTCAGCTATCAAGACCATCACGCCTACCCTGCTGGAAGTGATCTGCATGTACATGTTGCTGCTGGCGTTGATGGCATTGAAAAAAAAACAGCGAACTACGGCACAAATGCTCAAGGCCCTTACACTACCAAACCGGGATGCAATGCAGCCCTATGTCAAAAATATATGGCGGGCGATCTCCGTGGCATCGGCTATTCTTCTGGGTATGGATGCGCTGTACTGGGGATATCAGCGATTTCTGCGATCCGACTTCAGAGTCAGCATTCTGGATGTGGGCCAGGGAACCGCCAATCTTCTGGAGTTTCCAGGCGGGCCTGTCATGTTGATCGATGCGGGCGGTTTTTCGAATCCTGCCGCTTTCGACATCGGAAAAATGGTGGTAGCCCCCTTGCTATGGCGGAAAAAAATACGGACCGTAGACATTATTGTTCTGTCCCATGCCAACAGTGATCATGCCAATGGCATGGCCTACATCGCTGCACATTTCCATGTGAAGGGGGTGTGGGTCAACACCGAACCGGACGGCGGCTCCGGATACCGGCGACTCATGGACATTCTTTTGGAGCAGGGCCTCGAGCCTGCAGACTTCAACACATTTTCCCGTCATCATGAAATCAACGGCGTGTCTCTGGACATCGTCAATCCGCCGCCTGATTTTCTGGAAAAACGGCAAGCCGAATCCTGGCGGGATATCAACAACAATTCCCTGGCTGTACGGGCCTGCTATGGCACCGTCAACATGCTCTTTGCCGGAGACATTAAATCCGGAGCTGAAAAAGAAATGGTCGCTCTGTATGGAAATCGCCTGCACAGCCGGGTTCTGGTGGCGCCGCATCACGGCAGCAAGTCATCGAATTCCGTCGTTTTTGCGGATGCCATCGAGCCGCAGATCGTGATTTTTTCAACCGGCCTGAATAATCGCTTTGATTTTCCCCATCCATCGGTTATAAAGCGATATCGGGATAGGGGTGCAACCCTGCTGAATACGGCAAGCCACGGAGCAATTGAAATTTCTACGGATGGAAACGCATTGACAATCACTCCCTTTATCGCCAACTACGTGGAGAATCACCATGGTAACCTTTGAGTCCCTTTTAGAGGGAAAAGACAGGATCGCAGTCGTTGGACTCGGCTATGTGGGGCTTCCGCTGGCTGTTCATCTGTCTCGGCATTTTGATGTGGTGGGTTATGATTTGAAGCCCGATCGGATACGGGAACTGAAAAGCGGCAAAGACAGAACGCTTGAAATCGCCGAAAACGATCTGGCGGATGCCCGCATTTTCTTTACATCGGACCCCGCCGAACTCGGCCGGTGCCGATTCATTATTGTTGCAGTGCCGACACCCATCGACGCTTACCGCATTCCGGATTTAACGCCACTCCGGGGTGCCTCCGCCGCGGTCGGGCAATTCATGAAGCCGGGCGCCTGCGTGGTTTTTGAGTCCACGGTTTACCCCGGCGCCACCGAAGAAGTCTGTGTTCCGATCATGGAAAAAGCATCCGGACTGAAGCTCGGGATAGGCTTTACCGTCGGCTATTCACCCGAACGGATCAATCCCGGAGACAAAGAGCATACCATCGACCGGATCACTAAAGTGGTTTCCGGATCGGATCCCCCAACCACGACGCTGCTTACCAGGGTTTACGGAAAGGTGGTTTCTGCAGGCATCCATCCGGTATCTTCCATCAAGGTGGCCGAGGCTGCCAAAGTGATCGAAAACACCCAGCGGGATCTCAATATCGCCCTCATGAACGAGCTTTCCATGATATTCGATAAAATGGGCATCGATACATCCGAAGTTCTGAAAGCCGCCGGAACCAAATGGAATTTTCTGCCTTTCCGTCCGGGACTTGTCGGCGGCCATTGCATCGGTGTGGACCCGTATTATCTGACATTCAAGGCCGAATCCCTGGGGTACCACCCGGAAATGATCCTGGCCGGCAGACGCATCAACGACAATATGGCCAAATTCATCGCCGAGCGAACCGTCAAGATCCTCATCAACGCTGGCAAACAGGTGCGTGATTCCCGCGTGGCCATTATGGGGCTCACCTTCAAGGAAAACGTCCCGGACCTCAGAAACACCAAGGTCGTGGACATCATTTCGGAACTGAACACCTACGGCGTGAATGTTGTCGTACACGACCCCATCGCAGACCCCGATGAAGCCAAAGCCTATTACGGCATCGTACTTCACCCCCTCGAAGCCCTGGGCCGGGTGGATGCGGTCATCGTAGCCGTAATTCACGATGCCTACCGAACTATGGGCCTTTCCTGCATGGCCCGGATCTGCTATGACGGATGCCCGATCGTCATCGATATCAAAGGCGCTTTCGACCCGGACGCCGCTCAAAATGAAAATATTCATTATTGGAGACTGTAAAAAAGCGCCCCCTATTCCAACGGACTATAAACTACGAATCGCCGTTCACCGTTCACTGACTACTGCTTGCTGACTACTATTTAGGAGGATGCCATGAAAAAACGTTTTGCCGTTGTATTGCCGTTATTGATTGTGTGGACTCTCGTTATGGGAACTCAGGTGATTTTTGCTGCGGAGGCTGTCAAGATCGGGGTGATCTATCCGCTGACCGGAGGGGCAGCGGCCGAGGGCCGGGAACTGCGGGCCGGCGCCGAGCTGGCTGCGGAAATCGCCAACAAAAGCATTCCGGAAATCAAGATGGATATGGCCAGACGGGTGGGCGTCGCCTCTTTGGGCGGAGCGAAAATCGAGTTGATTTTCAAGGACCATGAAGGCAATCCGACGCTTGGGGCGGATCTGGCCAAGAAACTGATTCAAGACGACAAGGTAATCGGTATCATGGGCTGCTATCACAGTGCAGTAACCAAAACCGTCAGTGCGGTCTGTGAAGAAATGGGCGTTCCCATGATCAACGATTCGTCCACATCGCCGGCCCTGACCACCCGCGGATTCAAATGGTTCTGGCGAACGACGCCTCACGACATCACCTTTACCCGGGATCTTTTCGATTTTCTGAAAGGGATCACCGAAGGCAAGGCCATGGGGATTCCGGCTGTTCCCAAGGCCCAGATCAAGACGCTGGCGGCTGCCTGCGAAAAAACCGAGTGGGGGTCTCAGGTGTCTGAAACCATTGCCGTCTTGTCCAAAGAAAATGGGTTCGATCTGAAAAAATCCCTTCTCTATGCGGCCAAATCGCCGGATCTTTCAAGCGAGGTCCGATCTCTGAAATCAGCCAAACCTGACATCATGCTCTTTGCCTCCTATGCCTCGGACGCCATTTTGATGATGAAGACACTCAAAGCTGAAAAAGCGCATCCCAAAATGATCTGGGGGCAGGACGCCGGTTTTGAAGCCCCGGAATTTCGCAGCACCTTGGGCGATGATGTGGTCGGCATTCTGACGCGAACGGTGTTCGCCCCCCAGATCGGCCAGATCAAGGATGTATCCGGCCAGGTCAATTTTCTTTATAAAAAGAACATGGGCCGGGATTTGAGCGGTGCATCGGCCAGAGCTTTCACCGGAGTACAGACCTGGGTCGAAGTCCTGGAAAAAGCAGGTTCGACGGCCCCTGCCGCCATTCAAAAAGCAGCCAACACCATTACGATTCCCGGAGAACAATTGATCGTTCCCTGGAAAGGCATCCGGTTTGCCGCCTCCGGCGGCGATCAGGGGCAGAATGAACTGGGCTCCGGGATGATCGGCCAGTATCAGAAAAACAAGGAAGGCGAGATCGTGCTGGAAATCGTTTATCCTTTTGATGTGGCCACTGCCAAACTGATCTATCCGCTCAAGGGGTTCTGATGGAAATTCTGACCGGATCCATCAGTGCGGGTCTGTTGATCGGCATGGTCTTCGCCCTGGTGGCGCTGGGGCTGACCATCATTTTCGGGGTTATGGACATTGTCAACTTCGCACACGGCGAGTTTCTCATGCTCGGCATGTACACAGCACTTCTTACCGCGCAGGCAACCGGGTTCGATCCGCTGCTGACCATTCCTTTTGCCGGACTCGTCGGATTTATGCTCGGCGTCATCTGTTACCTGGGGTTTGTGAAATACCTGATTCGCGGCCCCATGGTGGCGCAGCTTCTGGGAACCTTCGGGCTGATGCTGGTACTCAGGAATCTGGCCCTGTTTCTGTTTGGATCCGAAGACCGCACCATCCATGAAGGACTTCTGGTCGGCCAGAGCTTTGATCTCGGAATGGGGGTCATTGTTCCGGCCACCAAACTGGCGGCGGCTGTTTTGTCTGTCGTCCTCTTTACCGCCGTCTGGCTTCTGATCAACCGGACCCGCATCGGAAAGGCGTTGATGGCTACGGCATTGAACGCCCAGGGCGCCCGTTACATGGGCATACCGACAGAGCGGATGAATGCCTTTGCCTGGGGAATCGGCGGCGCCACCGTGACCATGGCCGGAGCGCTTCTGGTCAATTTCTGGTCGGTCACCCCGTATGTCGGTTTGCTGTTTACCATGATCGCCTTTGCCATCGTTGCGCTGGGAGGGTTTGGCAGCATCCCCGGAGCGTTTTTCGCCGGTCTCATTGTGGGACTGATCACCGAACTGCCTGGCATCTGGGATTTTATCGCCGAGATGACCGGATTTGCGTGGATGGTTGATGTTCCCATGACGTCTTTTAAATACACCTGGGTGTATCTGGCGTATTTTCTTATCATGCTCATTCGGCCAAGGGGATTGTTTGGATGGAAACATTAAAGAATGCGCTGGATTTCTCCGATTTTCCCAGGCTGGATCTGACCCTTGCCGCTAGTGTGGCCGTCTTTCTGCTGGTTTTTCCGTTTTTCAGCCACTCCTCTTTTGCCATGTCCACATTGATCCAGTTTTTGATTTTTTCTCTGTACGGCATGGGATGGAACACCATCGGCGGATATGGCGGCCAGGTGGATCTCGGCAAGGCCCAGTACTTGGGGATCGGCGCCTATACCACGTCGGTGATGCTGCTGCGCTGGGATACGCCTTTCTGGATTTCCATGCCCATCGGCATCCTGTTTTCCGTTACCTGGTCGTTTATCATCGGCTATCCCCTGTTTAAACTCAAAGGCCATTATTTTGCTATCGCCACCATCGCAACATCTCTGGTTCTGAAAGACTTGTTCGAAGTCTGGGAGCTGGTGGGCGGATCGCGCGGCATTGAAATCCTGGCCGGCAAGTATCAAACCCCGGATTTCGTCCACTTGATTTTTAAAGGGGACGATTATTACTATTATGTCATCCTCATTTTTTTCTTTATCGGCATTCTGTTCATGAATGCTTTCCGGAAATCCCGCCTGGGCTTTCAGCTCCGGTCCATCAAGGACAACGAAGACATTGCCCGGTCTCTTGGCATCAACGTACACTGGGCCAAAATCAAAACCTACGCCGTCGCCACCGCTTTTGTCAGTGCTGTGGGGTCGTTTCACGCCTGTTATGTCAAGAACATCGAGCCGGAAGACACCATGAGCCTGGACATCTCGATTCTGATCGCGCTCATGGCCATGCTGGGCGGCGCTGGGTCGTTGTGGGGGCCCATTATCGGGGCGGCAGTACTCGTACCTCTTAAAAGCTATCTGAAGGAATGGCTGGGGGCGCAGGCCGGCATGGTGGGGATCGATCTGATTATTTACGGGGCGATCATCATGATCATTTCGGCGGCAGAACCCCGGGGCATCTGGGGCATGGTGGAAAAAGCCCGACGGAGGAAACGGAACTGATGGCGCTGCTGGAAGTTACAAATCTGACCAAACGGTTCGGCGGGCTGACGGCCAACGATGCCGTATCTTTTGAAGTTACGAAAGGCGAACTCCTGGGGCTGATCGGGCCAAACGGCGCCGGAAAAACCACCCTCTTCAACTGCATTGCCGGCCTGCATCCGATCGATGCGGGCACTGTTCACTTTCAGGAGCAGAACATTACCCGTCTGGCTTCTCATGAAATCGCCCGGCTCGGACTGGCCAGGACTTTTCAGATCATGGTGGCGTCCGGCGATTTGAATGTTCTTGAAAACATCATGGTCGGCTGTTTCCTGCATACGGGCTCCCGGATGAAGGCCAAGGCGGAGGCGGAACAAATTTTAAAGGATATGGAGCTTTCGGATCTGGGTGGATATCTGGTCAGCGAGCTGCCGGTGGCGGCCCAGAAACGGGTGGCCATGGCAACGGCTCTTGGCACCCGGCCCAAACTCCTGCTTCTGGATGAAGTCGCTGCCGGGCTCAATCCCAGTGAAATCGAGGGCATCACTGCCATCATCCAGAGGATTCACACCGAGATGGGGATAACGGTCATGCTGATCGAACATGTCATGGAAATGGTGATGAATCTCAGCCAGCGGGTCGTGGTGCTGGACTATGGCCGAAAAATCGCAGAAGGCGATCCAAAACTTGTCGTGAAAGATCCGAACGTGATCAAAGCCTATCTTGGCGAACGCTATGCAAAGGAACACCTCTGATGCCTGCTGTTCTGGAAATCAATCACATCAAAGTGCGGTATTCCGGGCTTCCGGTGGTTCATGACGTCAGCCTGGCGATAAATGCCGGCCAGACCGTCTGTGTGGTCGGGGCAAACGGCTCCGGAAAATCCACCTTGCTTCGGGCCATTATGGGAAGTCAGCGAATTTTTGACGGTGAAATTCTATTTCAGGGGCAGCCCATTCACCAGTTGAGTACCGAAGCCATTGTTCGAAAAGGGATTGTTTATGTACCCGAAGAAAAAATGCTGTTCAAACCCCTGTCGGTTGCAGACAATCTGCTGCTGGGGGCTTACACCCTGAAAGACGCCGGGCGCATTCGGAAGAATCTGGATTATGTGTACGCCATGTTTCCCCGGCTGAAGGAAAGAAGCAACCAGGCGGTATCCACCCTGTCCGGCGGTGAGCAGCAGATGGTGGCTGTGGGAAGGGGTCTGATGAGCAATCCCCGAATCCTCATGCTGGATGAACCTTCTCTTGGCCTGGCGCCGCGTCTGGTGGACGAACTGCTGGATACGGTGGTCAAACTGAAAAACGAAGGTATGACGATTCTGTTGGTGGAGCAGAATGTCCGCGAAGCCCTTGGCATCGCGGATCATGGGTATATTCTCCAGACCGGAAAAATCGTTCAGGAAGGTGCTGGCAAAGCGCTTCTTGAAAGCAAAGTGGTGCAGAAAGCCTTTCTGGGGCTTTAACCGGCTTCTGGAATCTGGAAGTTAAAAAAATACTTTTGCTATTCCTGTAACAGCGGTTTGTGCGGTGAGGACAGCGGTTCTGGTTCTTTTGCCGGCGGTTCCGGCGGCTGAACCGCCGGCGGTTTAGAAATCGGCGAAGGTGCAGGCAGTACCGGCTGGATTGCAGCAGGCTGGGGTTCTGAGTTCAGCGGAGCGAATCGCCGGTCGATTCTTCCTGTTTCCGCCTTCACCCGCTCGATCATTTTGGCATACGCATCCTCCAGCGATTTCTCCATGACAACCACCTGCCCCTGGGTCATGATCAAGCGCTTGAGTTCGGGGATTTTCAGGCTCGTTGATGACTTCAGGTAAACGGGTTGAATATAGATGAGCATCTTGCCGATAGGGAAAATGATCATGTTGCCCCGCTCCACTTGAGACCCAACCTGATCCCACAAGGTGAACTGCTGAGAAATCGTGGTGTCCTGGTTGATCAGTGCGTTGATTTGCGCCGGTCCGTAGACCAGTTCTCCTTTCGGGAAACTGTAAACGATTAATTTTCCATAACTTGAACGATCTGATCCAGCCAGCGCCAACGCCCTGAGGTTGGCCCGGCCCTTGGGCATGATCGGAGATACCAGTACAAAATCGAAGCGATCGGGTTCGATCATTTCCAGCGTGAGATAATAGGATTGCGTTGCCCGCTTTTTTTCGGAAACAATTCCCGGAATGCCGACATCCCAGTTATCCTCCTGCTGGTAAAAGACTTCCGGATCCGTCTGGTGATACTTTGCATAGATGGACATCTGAACATCGAATAGATCCTGCGGATAACGCACCTGGGAACGGACATCCGAAGGCATCTGAGCGGCATCCTTGAAGAGTCCGGGATACATGCGTCGATAGGCATTGATAATCGGGTCTTTGGCATCCGAAATATAATAATCGACATCTCCGGTGTAAGCATTGACCACGATCGTTACAGGATTTCGGATATAATTGATTCGATCGTCTCCCAAACTGAAGGAAGCGGCATTCGGATAATACCGGGAAGTTGTGTAAGCATCCTGAATCCAGTAGATATTGTTTTCGGTAATCACCGCATAGGGATCATGGTCGAGCGATAAATAAGGAGTGATGATTCGAATCCGTTCCTGTATGTTTCGACGGAACAGAATTTTGCTTTTATGATTGGTCTTCGATGTAAAAAATATATCTGTATCTTTCAAAAAGTAGGAAAACATCAGCTTTCTGAAAGCGGAATTGATCGACACCCCCCCTGAACCATCATAATTTTCCGTCACATTGGAGTCCCCTTTGGGATAGCCGAACTCCCCGGCATCGTTTGGAACGATGACATATGGATAGTTCTGTAACAAGCCGAAATAAACCGCCGGCTGTTTGATGCTGAATCCAAAGTCCGACTCGTGCGGAATGCCTTTCAGAAACCAGGTCATCGGTTCGTCGCCACCCTGACCTGCAGGCGTCATGACTGCTCCATAGCCGTGCGTATAGACCAGGTGATCGTTCACCCAATTGCGGGCGCCTTTGGGTAGTTCTGCGGTATTCATTTCCCGAACCGCCAAAAAAACCTGCTGGTTGTTGCCCCGGACGTTGTAGTGGCTGACATCGACCTTGGCAAAGTCATAATAGGTGCGCAGTTCCTGCAACTGCTCGTAGACATCGTTTAACAGATCTCCATCCCAAACCGGGATGTTTCGAAAAATTCCCTGAGCCTTTTTCTCATCAATACCCTCGTCAGTTAACGTCGGAGTGACTTCACGCATTTCAACATTTTTTAGATTGAAGGCGGACAATGTGGCGTCTATGTTGTTCAGGATGTAAGGCGTTTGCTTGGAGATTGCATTGGGGTTGACCCAGTAATCGTTCACGAATTTGGGAAGGATTTCAGAATATCGCCCACCCAACGCCAGGGAAAACAGCAATGCAGAAACTACAAGAGGTTTGATGCCCTTCCGGTTCAGAAAAAAAGTGACGACCGAAAACGCCATAATGGTCAGCAGCAGAATGCAGGCATATATGAAAGGAAGGATCACGCGCATCTCGGCATAACCCGGTCCCGAGAAAAGCGGCTCGTAATTTGAAGTATAAAGCAGCGCATGACGCTGCAGGAAGAAATCCCATATTTCTATCGTAAAAACAGAAAAAATCAGGAAACTGAGGTGGATTTTCGCTCCCTTTTCAATCCCCTGTTCCTGTGCCTTGAGTAAACGGTGTTCCAACCAATAGAGAAAAAGAACGCTGATCAACAAAATGGCAAATGAGATGACGATTCGCTTTTGGAGCAATAAATAGATCGGAAATGAAAAAAGATAATAGCTGATATCGTTCCCGTATGCGGGATCAAGGATAGATGCCTGGGGACCGAAAACAAACAGGAGAAAGTCTTCCCAACGTTCGAAGAGCGGTGAAGCGATCACGATGGCCAAAATGAGGGAAAGCGGCATATACACGGTCATGGAACCGTTGCGGAACATCCGCAGCACTTTCCGATACGCCTCTTTAGACTGCACTTTCGAATCTTCCGGAGGCGGACTGCCGGTTCCCAGGTATCGTGATGCAATCCAGAAATTGAAAAAAAAGATCAAAAAGAACAGTGTTGTGACACTTGCGAACACCAGGTAACGGTAGAACAGCCGCTGCAGGAAGTAAAATGCGTACCCCAGGGAATCAAACCACCAGTAGTCCACCATGTAGTCGATGGTCAGGAAGCTGGTAACCAGAAACAAGACTCCAAATAATAAAAGTACCCCCACCCCCGCCGCTGTCTTTCGCCCCACCCCGTTCATCCTGCCCTCCTGTCGAACCCATTGCGTTCAATCGTATGAAACAGCCCTTCATTGCGGTCATGTGTAGGTGAAATCATAAACAAAGTCAAGGAAGAAGGCGGACAGTTCGGGACTGTAACCGAGGGCTGGCTATTTATCCTACCAGTTTTCATATAAAAGCTCAAAATAACCGGATGATCGGAGGCAGGCGGGGCATTGATCCGGTGCATCTGAGCCTGCATGGAGGTAACCGCAGTTGGTGCAGCGCCAGACAGCCTTTTCATCCCGCTTGAATACTTTATCGGATCGAATGTTTTCAGCCAATGCCAGAAAGCACTTTTCGTGGTGCCTTTCAGCAACAATAATGGCATCCCATGTTTCCGCGGCGCGCTCATAATTTTCTTCCCGCGCAATCGCTGCAAATTTTGGATACAGTTGGGTATGCACATTGTTCTCAAGTGAGGCCGAAGCCAGCAGGTTATCGTAAGTACTTTTTATTACACCGGTAAGAAAGGTCGCTGTGATTTCAAGCTCGCCGCCGTTAAAAAATTTGAAAAAACGCAGGGCATGCTCAAATTCCTGATCGGCCGTTTCCTTAAAAATTTTTGCTACCTGGATATATTCGTCTTCTTTTGCCTTATTGGCAAAAAAGAGATACCGGTTATTTGCTTGGGATTCAAACGCAAATGAAATAAGCAAATTTTTTGCTGTCCGGCTGTCTTTGAATTTTCCCATGTGTCGGTCTCCGTTTATTATGCCCATTATCATCATCCGGTCGTGGCGTGCAAAAACGATTTTTGCACACCACGATAAAAGATCAGTCTCTAATGGAGATAAGCATCTGCTGCACTATTGGTTTCAACTTATATGATCTCGATGGCCTTCGCACCGCATTCATCTGCAGCTCTTTGTACGACCGCTTGGTATCTTTCCGGTATTTCATCAAATTTGACGATCGATTTCAATTCGTCTTCGTCATACTCGAAAACCTCCGGACAAAGATTGTTGCAGTTTCTGTCTCCCATACAGTTTTTAGTAATGATTACTTTCATTTGTACCTCCTCATTTTTTGTGTTTAGATTTGTTGAAAAAAATAAAATTACTTCCATTTACAGCAACTTTTCTTATACAGACTCAAGATGTATTAAGCATTTTTTTAATCAAATATCAAAATTTTTCTATCAGTCTGGCTGAATCTGTTTTCAATCCACCAGGTTGAGATCCAGGGCGACAATGGCGTAAATCACGGGCACCATGAGCAGTGTCACGAATGTGGCAACGGTCAGCCCCCCGATCTGGGCGTAGCACAGGGGCTCCCAGAGCGGGCCGCCATGAAGGGCCAGCGGAATGAGAGACAGAACCGTGGCAGCAACCGTGATCATCACAGGGCGAAGCCGCATGATGCCGGCATCGAGCAGAGCGGTTTTCAAATCGTCGCCTTCGGCCCGACGCTCTTCGATGAAATCGAAGAGAACGATAATGTGGCTGACGATGACACCGATCAGGCTGACGATTCCCAGAAACGCCATGAATCCGAAAGGGGAGGCAGTGATGTAGAGCATGCCGAAAGCCCCTGACATGCCGTAGGGGATGGCCGCAAAAACGATCAGCGGTTTGACGGCGTTTTTGAACTGGAAGAGCAGCGCCAGATAAATGGCGGTTACCGATATCACCAGAACCATGCTGAGTTCCTTAAACCCTTTGGTCTGCTCTTCGTATTCGCCACCGATCTCCAGGCGGTATCCGGGGGGAAGCTTTTCTTCAAACGCTTTCAGCGCAGGCCGGATTCCGGCGATGATTTCAGATGACAGCACACCGGGATTTGGAAAACAGGATACCGTTATGGTTCGGAAATGGTTACGCCGAACGATTTTTTCCGTCTCGAGTCCCCAGGTGATGGTGGAAATTTGTCCCAGCGGCACTTTCTGGGTGCCATCAGCGGACGTGACATAGAGATTTTTGATGTTTTCGATACCGGCCCGTTCTTCCATGCGCATACGGGCATAAACGGGAATATCCAGACGACCTTCGCGAAAACTGGTCAACTGAAAGCCGTTCATGGCCATGGCTGATGATCGGGCCACATCCAGATTGGTGATGCCGGCCAGGGCGGCTTTGTCCGGATCAATGGACAGCCGGGTCCGGAATATTTCCGCTCCCCAGTTATCCTGAATGCGCTCGGTGCCAGGTTGTGCGCGAAGAATTTCCTTGAGTTTTCCCGCATGGATTCTCAATGTCGGAATATCGTCGCCGCTCAGACGGATCTGCACAGGAATCCCGACCGGCGGGCCGCTTTCCAGGCGGCGGGCGTTGGCGCGAATTCCCGGAAGTGTTTCGTACAGCCGCTGTTGCAGCAGGTGCAGCAGCGGTTCCGTGTCATGCACATCCCGCACCTCAATCAGCACCTGGGCGTAGTTGGGCTGATTGAGTTCCGGCGTTACGGAAAACCAGTAGCGAGGGCCGCCCGCACCCACAAAAACCGTGATCAGTTCCAGAATATCTCGGGGTTTGCCGTTCTTTCCGGGATGCGCCGCACCAAATTCTTCGGCGGTCTGCTTTACGATTTCGACCACTTGCCGTGCGGCATGGTCGGTGGCCTGAACCGGAGTATCTTCAGGCAGCCATACGTCCACATACGACAGATGCGACAGATCATAAGGGAAAAACTGGTCCTTGAGTTTCGATTTCAGAACGAACGCCATGGCCACCAGCACCAGGGATAGCGCCAAGACCTTCCACCGGTGGTCGATCAGCAGGGTGCCCAGCCGGTAGTAAAACCCGGCGAATCCCCGGCTGCGGAGCTCCGCCATGCTCTTTCCCGCATTACGGCCGGGCCGGAGCAGTATCCTGCCGAGCTGCGGAATGAAAGTCATCGACACGATACGGGAGGCAACCAGCGAACAGGCGATGACGACCGGCATCGAATACAGGAACCGGCCCTTGTCTCCGCTCAGCATCAGATACGGCAGATATGCCACGATGTTGGTGATCGTGGCATAGACAATGGCGGTTGCCAACTTGGTGGGTCCGAGCCAGGCCGCCACTTCCGGCGACTTGCCCGTGCGCAGTTCCAGTTTGATGGCGTCGTTTGCCACCACCGGATCATCCACCAGAAGTCCAAGAGACAGGATGAGGGCTGCCAGGGAAATCTGCTGGAGGTCGATTCCGAGAATCTGCATCATGCCGAAGGTCATGGCCAGGGTGATGGGAATGGACAGGGCCATCAGGAGCGCCGATCGCCACTCGCGAAAGCCGATGAATGCCACCAGTACGACGAGAATCACAGCCTCATACAGGCTCGACATGAACAGGCCGACTTTCTGTGCGACTTGCCGGGGTTGGTCAGAGGTGCGGGAAAGCAGCAGGTCTTCCGGCAGGCGTTGTTTCAGGTCATTTAGGGTTTTGTCCAATACATGGGAAAAATGGCCGATATTGCCGCCGCTTCGCATGGTCACGGCCAGGGTGATGGCCGGCATGCGGCGCCAACGGCCCTGAGTGTCACGTTCCATCAGGTAATTGCGCTTGAGGGCCGGGGTTTCATATCCGCGTTCGATCTCAACCATATCTCGCAGATAGGCAATGGAACCGTTTCTGGCGCGACCGACGGCTACGGCGCCCAGCTCCGTCTCATTGACGATTTCACCAGAAGGGTCCACCAGCATGGCCTTGTCACCGCTTTCCACGATACCGCCGCTCAACCGGATATTGCGGGCAGCCAGCGTTTCTTTGATACGAAGGGGCCCAATTCCGTATGCAGCCATCCGTTCTTGGGAAAACTCCAGGTAAATGGCTTCGGACTGCACCCCCCAGCGGGTCACACGGGAAACGACGGACTGGGCCTGAAGGGTACGCATGATTTCTTCGGTGTATGCTTCCAGTTGTTTGAAAGAATACTTACTGCCGGCGACACGTGATAAAACCGCGATAGACGTTGCAGGATCACGAATCAAGGCCGGTTGCCAGATATCCGGACTGAATTCGGATTCCCTCAGATTGTCTTCGATGAATCGATCGATACTTTCCATGATCCGGTCATCGGTCAACCGGGTTTTCATGTCGAATACCGCCAGGCCCGGCGTAACCCGGCTGGAAATATCCGTTCCGAATCCGGCCGCTGCGATGAATGTTGAAAAAAGATCCATATTCCGCTGGATGGTTCGTATGGGAATGGTATCGGGGTAAACGATGACCAGGCTGACGTGGTCGTCCATTCGATCTGCGCGCAGGGATCGAATGGCGCTTTCCGCCTGGCGGGCTCGCAGGGAAATTTCGACTTCTCCTTCAAGCGGGGACGCAACGGTGAGCATGAGGCTGGTGGTATCGCCGAAATCCTTGATGAAGTTGATCGGTGAAGCACCTTCTGGAAGTCCTCTGATGGCGGATAACTTGAGATGAATATCATCGAAAACGTCGGGTACATTTTCGATATCGTCGTGAAGTTTGATGATGACCACAGCCAGCCCGGTGCGAGTGGTCGATTCGATGCGATCCACTTTGTCGTTTTCGGCGATTTTGTCCTCAATTTTGCGGGTAATCAGGTCTTCCACCTTGTCTGTCGGAACACCGGGCCAGGAACAGGTGACCGCTGCCAGCCGGATGGGAATGTCCGGGTCTTTGCGCTGGGGCATTTTTAAATAGCCGTAGATTCCCCACAGCATGACTCCCACCAGGAGAACCCAGGCAATGTGGCGATTTTCGACAAAATACCGGGCTGTGTTGTGTTGTTCCAGAAGATGTGTTTCATCTTTTGAATGCATGAATGGCTTTCCTTCAGGGTACGATGTTCAACACGGCGCCATTATAAATGATGGTGGCGCCTGCGGTGACGACCCGATCGCCGGCGCTGATGCCCTGTAGCACGAGAACCCGCCTGCCGATGACCTCTCCCAGTTCCACGCGCCGGGCCAGGGCGAAGTATCGACCGTCTTTTTCTTCCACCACGAACACCATATACCCTTTGGGATTGTCGGGCGGCCGAACCACCGACTGCAACGGCACGGATACGATGCCGGACGTGGGTTCAGCCGTCAATGGCGCAGTCGGCCGGTCTGATTTGTTCGTGTCCGCCACGTGAACCGTAGCGATCATGCCGTCTTTCAGACTCCTGGCCGGATTCTGGATGGTGACCTCCACGTCAAATACACGGTTTCTGGCGTCCGCCGATGGCGAAACCGCGGTAACGATCCCTTTGAATTCCCGGTGATTCAACGCATCGACGATCACGGAAAGAACATCTCCCGGCTTGATCCGGGAAAGCTGCACATCCGGCACGCCGAAAACCGCCTTGACCGCACTCAGATCAACCAGTACGAATGCTTTTGTGCCGCTGGCGACAAGGCTTCCGCGCTCGATAAACCGGCTGACAACCACCCCATCGAGCGGTGACTTCAGGACAGAGTCGGCCAGTTGGTTGTTCGCCTGATCCAACTGAGCGGTGGCGACATCCACGCGTGCGGTGGCAACATCAAGGATTTCCTGCTTCCGGTCAAAGTCGCTTTTGGCGACATATCCGCCTTTGACCAGGGTCAGCGTGCGTTCATACTCCTTTTGGGCCATGGCCAGGGATGCCCGGGCCTCTTCCAGCGAGGCTTTGGCCTGGCTGGTGCGAACCGCGTAGTCTTTGGTATCGAGACGGGCAAGCACCATTGCCTGCCGGACGGGATCACCGGCTCTTACATCGCGCAGCCTGCCGTCGGGTCCGGGCAGTGTTGCAATTTCATGGACGTATCCGCTGACTTTGAATGCCAGATCCACTTGCCTGTGCGGGGTGATATTGGCCGAATACCGCAGACCCGCAACACCTGTCACCGGTTCTGCAACTACCACACGGACCGGAACGACTGAAGGTTCTTTGTCGGTGGTGTTGCTGCGTGAAAACGATGATGACGCCAGGATGATTCCGATCAAAATGATGATCAGGGAGATACCGATCAGGGTGAGGCGGCGGTTTAATAATTTTCTCAGGGGCATGCGTTTTCTCCTGCTTCGAGGCGGGAGATGCCGCCCAGAGAAAAATCGGCGATGAAATCGGCGGCCCTTTCCAGGCTGCCGGCTTCGAGCGCCAGTTCCGGGCACATGCGTTGAATGATCCCCTTGGCATGGTCAAAGAGCAGACACTGACCTACGATGCTTCCGGCACAGCGATGGACGATATCCTCGACAGCATTCGGCAGCAGTTCGCGGACGATATGCTGCAGCACCTCATACGTCGGTTCGATGTAGCGTTCGAGCGTGGCGATGAAATGCTCGGAAGGCTCCAGCATTTCGGCCATGAGCAATTTGCCAAGCTTTTCGTAGAGGGGGTCGCCATCTCCCAGCATGCGATAAAGAAACCCACGGATATAGGCCCTGAGACGATCCGCAGGAGGAGAATCCGGGCAGACCCCGACGTCGATCGGAAATCGGGAGAAGGCAAAAGAAAGAAAATCTCCCAGCACTTCGCTGTACAGCTTGTTTTTGCTGCCGAAGTGATAGTTGACTGCAGCCAGATTGGCGCCGGCCAGTGCGCAAATTTCCCGGACTGTGGTTTCTTTGAAGCCGCGGTCGGCAAAAACCTTTTTAGCCGCGGCCATCAGTCGCACTTTTGTTCCAATATCAGAATCGTTCATGAAAGCCTCCGGCATCGTTTAATACAATGATTTAAACATTGTATTAAACGATGCCGGATTGGATGTCAAGCGAATTATCCAGCACCTTTCTGACCATTTCGGCCAGATCCCCAGTTGCAACGGGCTTTTTTAGAATTCTTTCATGGCCTGTTGGATGCTTTCTGGCGATGGCGGCAGGCTTGCTGTTCTTGGCGTCTTCCAGAAGGGGCAAGTACACATGAAAAGCGGTTCCTTTCCCGACCTCGCTGTAAACCCTTATATATTATCGATGTATCTCATTTTCATATTTGAGGGTGAACCTCAGCATGATTCATGATTGTTTACTGCCCATTTGCATTGCTGCCTTCATCCTTGATCTTCGGCAGCCACTTCTTCAGCCGGTCCGCCAGTTCTTGTGGCGATACCGGCTTGGATACATAGTCGGCCATGCCAGCCGCAAGAAATCTCTCCCGGTCGCCCTGCATGGCATGGGCGGTCATGGCGATGATTGGAATTACGAATGGTGAGGGAGCATCGCCTGTTTTGGCCTTATTCGTATTTTCTAATTCGTAATTCCTAATTATTTTAGTGGCTTCAAGTCCATCTATCACAGGCATCTGCACATCCATCAGAACCAAGTCGTAGGGGAGAGTTTTCACCGCAGTGACCGCTTCGGCTCCGTTGGCCACGACATCCGCCCGCAGCCCCAGCTTGTTGAGGATTCCCAGGGCCACCTGCTGGTTGGTGATGTTGTCTTCGGCCAGCAGGATACGTGCCTTGCTGCCGGCAAACAAGCCTATTAAGTCTTGGTCTGTTTGACGTGTTTCGACGGATTGCGGCTGATCCTCGTCCCGTTCCGATAGAGCCAGAGACAACACGTTCTTCAATTCATCATGGCGTATCGGCTTGTTCAGATAAGCATCAAAACCGATCTCTTTAAGACGGCGAAAGTCGCTCTTTATTCCCATTGAAGCCAGCATCACCAGATGGGTGTCGGTCAGGCGCGAATCGGCCTTGACAGCCAAACCGATAAATCCACTGTTCATTCCCGGCATATTCATATCGATTATGGCGATCCGGAAAGGATCACCCTCATCCTGTGCAATAAGAAGCGCTTCGAGTGCTTCAGGACCGTTCGGCGCCTCGGCGGGCCGCATCCCCCAAGATGTTAGTTGTGTGATGAGAATTTGACGGTTTGTGGCGTTGTCATCTGCGATCAGAGCCCTTACATTGCTTAAATCTGAAGGGGGGAGCATTTCCACTTGTCCGGCATCCGGCTGTTTTCTGAGCCGTGCGGTAAACCAGAACTCCGAACCTTTGCCAACTTCACTTTCAACGCCGACTTCACCGCCCATCAGTTCAGATAGTTGTTTTGATATGGCCAGGCCCAAACCGGTACCGCCGTACTGCCTTGCAGTCGATGCATCCGCCTGGGTGAAATCGGAAAAAATCAAGCCGATATTTTCTTTCGAAATCCCAATGCCGGTATCCTGCACCGCAAAACGCAGAAGGACATCATTTTCATTGTTTTCAATCATTGTAACTCGGACGGCTATTTCACCGTGATGGGTGAACTTGATGGCGTTTCCCGCCAGATTGGTGAGGATTTGGCGCAACCTGCCCGGATCACCTTGCAGCAGCGTCGGTATGTCAAGATTCGCCGCGCAGAGAAGCTCCAACCCCTTCTCATGAGCCCGTACCGCCAAAGTGACAACGAAATCGTCCAATAGATTCAATAAATCAAAGTCCAGTATCTCAAGGTCTAACTTTTTTGCTTCGATCTTGGAAAAGTCGAGAATATCATTGATCAGGCAAAGCAATGATTCCCCGCTGCTGCGCACGATGTCGGCATAGTGCCGCTGCACCTCGTCCAGGCTGGTATCCAGAAGCAGCCCGGTCATGCCGATGATGCCGTTCATGGGTGTTCGGATTTCATGACTCATATTGGCCAGAAACTCACTCTTGGCGCGGTTAGCGGCCTCGGCAGCGGTACGGGCCATCTCAATCTCATGTTGGTAATGCTTTTGTACTGTGAAATCGCGGGTGACGCCGAGGAGCTCCAGTAAAGTGCCGTTGTTGTCATATATACCGGTTACGACAACCTCGGTCCAGATCGTCGAGCCGTCTTTGCACCGTTGTTCTAGCTCTATCCGGAATGTTGATTGTGGGAGCCCGGCACGTATATCAGCAATGTTTTTGGCCATAAGTTCCGTAGCGATGGAAAGAGAATCCGGGCAAAGTACCTCTTCCAAAGATTGCTGCATGACCTCGGCCTGGGTATAGCCCCGCAGTCTCGTCACAGATGGACTCACATAGGTATTTCTGCCGTCAAGATCTATGGTCCAGATAACATCGGTGGCATTTTCGGCAATCAGGCGGTACCTTTCCTCGCTGATCCGCAGATTTTCCGCCATTTGTCTGTGTTCGGTAATATCGGTATTGACACCGCGATAACCAATCAGATCGCCGGCCTCATCAAGAATCGGCACGGCGTTGGTTATAAACAGAACCTTGCGGCCATCTTTAGCAATATAGCAGTTTTCAAGATTTTTTATCTGTGATTTTTGCTTGGCTAAGTTTCTGAACGCAATCCGCGTAAGCTGCGATTCTCCGTCGTCCATGAAATTATAGAAGGTTTTGCCGATCATTTCATCGGGCCGGTAACCCAGATGCTTCTCGACTTTCCGGCTGCAGTAGGTACAGCGCCCTTCGGCATCGACTTCCCAGACCCAGTCCGACGTACAGTCAATGATAGCCTGAAGAACCTGATTGGCATTCTCGGCCGCTTTTTTGTTTTCTTTGCGCTTGTAGAATGCATAGGCGATATACAATGAAGAAATCGCCAGTATCAGGTATGTCAGCAGTATCAAGGCAATCGCTGTAGGTTGGCGCAAGAAAGATGTGTCGCTAAGAGAGTCATTGGGGATTTGCAGCACTATTTTCCAGTAGTACTCATGCGCCTGCTGTTCTGATATGCCCGACGAATCAGCGAATGCATCACCTACTGGAGACACTGCCGTTGGATGCAGCGGATAAACTGTTGTATAGACGAAAAGGCCGTTATCGTTCCTGAAATAGCCTCTTTCACCAGTATTGATACGGCGCCACTCGTCAGGGAAACATGTGCCGAACCGAATATCTTTCCTGCCCGGCACGAAACCCCATTCGTCTTCGCGGCTCTGTCCGCTCAGCCAGTAGCCTTGACTGTTGAGCAACGTGAGTCTGTGAAGATGGTTCTGTTCTGTGGTCTCCCGAAAAGTCTTTAGTATTTTGTCACCCATGTAATTGAAAATAAGAACGCCAGTTTTCAGACCAGACTCGTTAAACACAGGAGTAATAAAACGGATGATAGGCTTATATGATGTTTCAACCCCCTCGTTCTCCATTTTCAGATCCATAGGGCTGACATATATCTGCCCTTGTTCAAGCTTGAGAGATTCCTGAAAGTAATACCTGTTCGATTTGTTTAGATATTGATCGCGGGGTACAATCACCGGAACCCCATGAAGATTATCGACACGCACAATTTCTTCTCCAGCGAGGTCCAGGTAGCGAATCTGATCGTAGCGTCCATACTTCCTGGATGTTAACAGGAAAACTTTTGTAACCAATTCGAGCTGTTCCGTTGGGCTCTCAGGCTGGAAAGATTTCAGCATGGGGAGGTTGGCCATTACGGACAGATCGCCAATTACTTCAAAAAATTCTTTCCGAATTAATTCTGCGTGGAGATATAAATGGTCCCCTTCACGTATCTGGATAACATCCAAACGATAACGTTCAAAAATGTAGTTTGAAATCAGGGTGCAACCCAATATCAATAATGCCACAGGCAGAAATATGACTGAAAAATATTTCAGCACTCGCTTGTTGAGGATTTTCTTGCCGGAAGAGGCCGGTAGCGTAAGCATTTTATTTCCATTTTTATAATCAGGCTTTAAGATAAGATTCGTTTATGCAGCGTTAGGTTACTCAAATTAATTAAAACCAGGCGTTCTTCGTCGATGTATGGGGATGGTCGAGCTTCTCAGATTCACGATTCTTGATTGTAATATCCTTCTGTGGATAAGGGATATCGATCTTTCCATCGCGATAAGCCCCCGATGAATTCCCCGAATGATCATATCTCGGACCAATCCCCGGTTGCGAGGTTCTTTGATCCAGACCAGAACTTCCAGTTCCACTGCCCAATCACCAAAATCCCGATACCGCACTCTCGGTTCCGGTTCTTGAAGAATATATGGATTGTCCTTCAAGGAATCCAAAAGAGCCGTCTCGACCTCAGGTAGATCGCTGTTGTAACGAAACACCTACACGACACTTGATGCGAAACTGTGGAAGATGTCCGGCGCATTATTTTCTCTCTACAAACATCTGAATAATTCTTCCGATCGAATCATCAAGCTGATCAAAATGGTGATCCAGTGATCCTTGAATTTTTTCATTCATTGTCGGTGCAAGAGATAATACCCCTTGAACGGTACTGTTTGGTATTCGGACTGTGTCTTCAATCGAACCACCGGGAATATTGATCTGCCAGTATGGTCGTTCACCCGGATGGATAATCCATAACTGATTGGCGACGTTTTGAAGCCCTATGCGCTCGAAAAGTTGACTCTGATATTTTTCAACCTCGTTCCAATGCACTTCATGAATTCTTGTTGTGTATTTACAATCTATTACTATGCCGTATTCAAGCTTTGGAGATTCAGCCGGCCCAGACAGTATTTCAATCAGTAGATCAGGAACTAATGGCCTTTTCCCTCTTAGTGATGAACGGAATAATCTGCTTCCGATATCTTCCGCATCATTTCTTGACATGAATTTCGGTTCATAGTGAATGACAATCCTAAGCCCGTTCTGAGCTGAAAATACAATATGATCACCTGAATTGATATCCATGACGTATTGATCTCTATTGGCTGAAAGATGCAGAAAAGGTGCTTCAGAGACTACTGAGAGGGGAAACCGCTCTTTCAAGTAGAAGAAAAATATTATATAGACCCAGTATTCATAGAGCTTTGAGGTTTCCTTCAGTTTCTGTTCAAACTTCCCGCTGTCAAACATGATGCCGTTATTGCTTATAAAATCGACCATTGCAACGTAGGCGTGTGAATAGAAAAGGTCTTTGGTGAATTTTGGGGTGGGTTTCAAATCGAGTTTGGTAACGCCAACTCCTTCAAGAAACCCAAACCTTTTTGGATATAAAGATACCCGCCTTTGAATTTTTCGGCATGAATCAACCGATGCTTCCAATTGAGCAATTCTGGGAGCATCTTCAATATCCCACAATGGCATCTTTCCTTTTGGTGCTATCTGCCGCCATTGCTTATCTCTTTTTATGGTGTCGATTTGAATTTGTGCTTTATTTGCAACAAAAGATAACCGGTTGGCAACCCAACTGCACAATGCTGCAATCTGCCGGTTTTCCCAGATATCGAAAGTTCTCTCCTTTCGCTGAATTTCACATTGAAACGGTCGGTTAGATCCTTTTTTTCTGGGATCTGCACCGCTTCGACTTATCTGTGCAAGTGATTTTGGGGTAAAATTTTCTTGACCATAGCAAAGTGACTGAATATTGGTAACGGTCAACCGATTCCCAGGGTCAATATTAATTCGTTCAAGGATAGGTTCAAATCTTGTCAGAAATTGATTGATAAGAAAATATTCTTCAACACCGGATAATTCATCAATCGATTTTGTGGCTACCCATCCGAATAACGAATTTGTTTTGGAGACAATATCGAGTATGAGCCCCCTGGATATGATTGAAATATCCTGAAGCATTTTTTTATACTGTCGTCTGCTGATTTTACTAGGATAACAGATGACTTCACCCGAACAGACCGGCCTCCAAATGATTGAATCTTTACTTCTTGCTTCGAGAATAACTGGCACCTTACCTATGCAATTTGAAAGGTATTGAGATTTTTCCCATTCTATAAAACGGCGGTGGTATGCGGCACTGGGGAGTTGTTTATCTCCAAGATGAATACGAAAATCAGCATCTTCTGGGTAATCTTCTATCGTAAAGCCAAGAAAATCCGTCTCTTCCAGCGCTTCATTTAAAAAGAATACGCGACAGGATGATAAATCGAACTCTTCTGAAACGAGATTGTTATGACTCTGGTGGATGATAAACCGCATTTTTTCTATGCCATAGAATAATTGAAAAAATCCATTGCAATCGGGGCATCCGCAATGAGCCTGATTCTCGATGACGATTTGGTGTAATTCTTCGATTCGGTTATTTCGATCAATTTAAAAAGCATCTCTCTGAATTGTGTCGAGTGTCCTCTCAGTCCTGGCAGAATCTTTTGAAAAATTGCATAATCCATAGCTTCTTCGTCAGATTCCATTACACCTCTGGCATTTGATACATATCTGCAAATGGATTTAAATGTTCTTGGTGAGATACCCGATCCCATCGTAGAAAGAAGGCTTTCAATGTCACCTATGCTCTTTAAAACGTATTCCTGAACAAGACCGGGGTCCTGTGACCATGAAAAATAAATTCTTGCTGAAATGGGCGTTCCTATTCCAGTATTGTCTGGTAATTGCTCGTTCCAGGAATTGATGCTTGATAACGCCACAGGTCCCATTTCAATGATATGAACCCGATCAAGAACCTTTGGGCTGAAGAATTTGGTGGTTTCATCAACGTTTACGGTACCGCAAAAACGAAGGGATGAGGGGATATGAATCTGGTGGAAGTCTCTGTATGGATCATCAACACGGCAGAGATTATTATCGAAGAATCTTATCTGGCGATCTTGCTGGGGTGCTTGAAGCAGAACCAGAAAATCTGCAAAATACTGTTCGACATAGGACAGGTTCATCTCATCCAAGCAGCAGATATGAATCCCACTTTCTGGTTCGATTGATTCTTTATGAGAAGCAACAAGGAATTGGTAGAAGCCGCTATTCGATGGTTGAAAACGTCCGTCAAGAGAATTGAAATATCCAATTAATTCCTGACTGTCCAACCAGCCGGGTTTAACCGATACGGAAAGATAACGCATTTTCCCTTCAGCGTTTCCATGCAAAGCCAGAGAATAAAATCGGGGAAGCGATGACTTACCGATACCGCTTGGGCCTGTCAGAATATTGAAATTTTCAGATTTGGTGCAGACGTGAAAGTTTCTTAGGTCTTTCTCATTATACGAAAATCCGGACTCATTCATCAACATTAACCAATGATCCAAAAATTCAGATTCCGATAATGATTTTGGAATCCCGTGCAATGATTTATAAGGATTGATATTAACATGCTGAATTATCTCTTGTTTCTCTTCTTTCTGGGTTGCTTCATCTGATTTGCCAGAAATTATTTGAAATCCCATTTCCTGGAGAACCGGCATTAAGCCGATCAATGAAGCTACGATTTCATCCCGGTTTTGGCTTAGTTTATTAACAAGGCTTGATAGATATTCTTGTTTTCCAATAAATTCTTTTTCTTTATTTAAAAACTCTTCTTCCCTTTGCTGGAATAATTGATCGAGTTCGGCTTTTTTGTTATGTAAAACCCGTTCATATTCTTGAAATTTCTCTTTTTTTTCTGTTTCAATTTGCTCTTGCAAAACATTTATGGATTTCTCTAAATCAGAAAGCTCCTTCTTTTTATGAAATATCTTTTCATTTGCCTGGCGTTCAAGGTCTTTTCTGTTCGCTTCGATGTAATTATCAACTCGTTCATTGATCCGATTCTGAAGTAATGCCTGTAATTTATCTTCTTCGAGTAAAGTGTCAAGCAGTTCACGAATGACTTTTTCGTTTTCATCAACTTTTTTTACAATTTTTAGAATTCGATCTTTATTCTTATAAACCCTGTCAAGACCTGGATCTGCACGGTGTATTTCATCTACCAATCGTGTCAGCGATTGTTTATCAGCCCGCGACCACTTCAAGTCTTTTACAACTTCGCTAACCACCATTTTGTCGGATCTGGAGTCAATTTCTTTACCGATGGCGCTTGATAACAGCCTGTCAAGTCTATCTCTTGGGAAAAAATGATATTCAATGTCAATCGGGTTCCGTTCATGCGTTTCAGTGAATATCTTCATTGGAACGCTATGTGGCTGCGCTATCTTAAAGAATTCCGGCCATTCCATCAGTCTGAGTTGCTGATTTCCCCAGCCTGGAGAGAGATTCAGAAAAACGGCGACCTTTTCCTCTTTGATAGCTTCTGTTCCCGCCACTGTGAAGGGTCCGATGATATTTGAGCCGGATCTGCAAAAGACAGCGCCATTTCGAATAGGATGGTTGCATTTTATCCGACCTGTCTCAACAAGAGAGATTGGCGATAATGAAGCATCCATTTCGATAATTTCAGCAAGATAATTTTCTGTTCCGGTTATAGTTCCAAAAGCTACCTGAAAAAAATCCTTATTGGGATCGGACTGGTCAAAACTGATTGAATGTTCTATCTCAACAGAAATAATTCTTCCAAGATTGGCGTAGCTCAGGTCTTCATTTCTGACTTTCCACCAAACTCTGCCCCTGTTATAGAATTCATCCGGTTCTATTTCATCGCCTGAAATATCTGCTATTGGTTTCAGGGTGCAAAAATTTCCAGTTGCTGTTGGCCAATAAGTCACATGTACCACTGCAATAATTCGATCACCAATGTCCATAATATATTCCTAAAACAGGTTTTCAAGAGAAAATTAGAGGATGAAGTCGGTGTTATCTTATGCGCATTCTTGATTACATCGGAAGGCAGGCTATACGCAATATTGAATTGAAGCTGAAGCTATGAGAATTCTCAGGATGATCAGCGCCGGCTACCTACAGACTATATTTTATCTGATATTATACCCAGATTTCTTGAACCACCTTGTCAATTTCGAATACAGATCAATTATTGCAGCAGCCTTGATCACATGCACTTCAAGTGGCATCGGCGCAGTATAGGGTGGTATTTCATGCCGTGGCTGAATGCCATCATTGCGGATGACACAAGTTGCAGTCTGCGAAAAACCAGATTGGCCCGCCCCGGCCGAGAATTTGCGTCCATCCCGGTAATGCCTGCCAGAAGCCGCACCATATCTGCCATCAGCTTCAGTACCCCCTGGCAGAGCAATTTTCTGGAAGCATCTGAGAGTCTCATCTGGAGTGCGGGGTAAATACCGCATGTCTATACTGTCAACGGCCATAATCTTAACTTTTGACCCCCCACCCCTCCCCCGCAAGGGGAGGGAGCATCAGGAACGTGCTCATGCCCGTTTGCAGTTATATCATCCTTTCAGTATGACAAGGTATGCCTCCCGTGTCATAAGGGTTTCCAGATCGGCAGGATTCGACGGTCTGATGTGAATCATCCATCCATCGCCGTATGGATCGCTGTTGACCCTATCCGGCATATCGGAAAGCGCAGGATTGACGGCCACCACTTCGCCGGCAATGGGCATGAAGAGCTCAGATACGGCCTTGACCGATTCCACCGTACCAAATACCGCTCCGGTTTCAAACGATTCTGCGACCGGGGGCAGCTCGACATAGACCACGTCTCCAAGCTGATCCTGCGCATAGTCACTGACCCCCGCAACGACAACATCCCCTTCCTGTCGGGCCCATTCATGGTCTTTGGTATAGCGGACATTCTCCGGAAAATTGAGTTCGCCGATTTCTTTCATCACTTACCTCCTGTTGACATTTATGGGCATGACCCGTTTATTCCCGCTGCCTCCGAAAAGATTGTCATGCATCACAAAGGGGAGTTCCTTACCCGTACCCTGTCGTGAAGAAAGCGGGCGCAAGCATGGTGTTATCTCTGATAATTCCATAGCCGGCAACTGAGGCATCATATGCTTTTATCTTTAAAAACGCGAGAAAATTTCGCAGCGTTATCGGTCGGAGATATACTACAGTATTACCTCTCCCCTGCTGCTTTGCGAAGTGCATTTTCTGAAAGTCTCTATCGCATCGCTTCCTTCGAACGGTAAAACTGCCCTTCCAGTTCATTCATAAGCCCCACCGACTGCGCTCAGAGATCCTGAGCCTTGGCCGCTTTCTTCATCTCGAACGCCACGGCTCGAAATCGCTCTGCGCCGACATGACGGGATTTACCGCTGGATATTTGATCGGGGCGTACTTTTGTCGGGAGTTGTATCGACGTGTCCGAGAAGGTAGAAGCTCAGGAATCGTTGATGAAAGCGCAACTAGACGAGATGAAGATGTTGCGGGGGGCTTTTGCCGATCTGCGCGTCGTGCAAAAGTATTCGCGATGATAAAGGGTACTGGAACCAGATTGATCCAGAGAGCTGGCCAATCTCATCAAATGTTGATGGTTGTGTACTCGAATAGGCCGCCAGGCGTTTTAAATCTTCCTGGGCCAGGGCGATCCAACCAGCATAGAACATTGCCGCCAACCCCAGAACCAGCAGCAGAAGCGTAAAAAACTGGGCTGCATGGGGAAACAGCGGAAAGGCGAAGCGGGAGCTTCCCGACTGGGTTCCCAAGCTGGAGCTTGGGAACCAGCGGCAAATAAAATCGTTCAACGAATCGATCGAAACGATGGTCATACCCAGCTTTCACGTCAATCCACGATGAGCCATATGTTTTTTATAAAGAGGGTGAAGTTAGAACCAAGCCAGCATTGTCCGGTTAGGTTTTTGCATATAGGTCTTCACCCGGTTTCTCTCGGGCATGGGCTTGTTCAGGAATCGTAAATCCTGTGATACGTTGTTCATTTTTAATTTGGTTGCGCAGTTGTCTGACCCTTGCGATGGAAACTCTTTCGTTGAAATGTTTATGGCAATAAATCGCCAAGAGAAGATAGGTGATCAGTCCTGCAAGTATTTAGACCATCAGGCCGTATTTTGTTCTGGCAATCAGGTGATAGACTCTGAGATGACGTTTCCACCAGC
>CAJBLH010000304.1 GCA_903953895.1 uncultured Desulfobacteraceae bacterium
AATCGTAACCGGTTTTCCATCGACTTCAACTGTGGTTAAGGCATTGCCCCGGGTACTGGCAACAACCAATGTCTTTCCAGAGGAAGATGGTGTTGGTTTTTCCAGATCGATTTCGATGTAAAGTTTGTTGTTCTTGATTTCTACATTCATGGCCATGGATTACTCCTCCTGATATTTAAGTCCTATATTCTCTGGGTCAAACCACCTCTAATTGGACAGCCATTGAGACATTCTTGGTCTGAATTTACCGATTTATTTCGTATTAGCAGGGCCAGTTGTGCCTGGAATAGTCACTGGAAGGACAAGATTAGCCGTACTGCCTGTACCTGCAACAATTTGAGGCTGTTGACCATTCCAGTTTAACGTGGCTTTAGCTTTCAAATAATCGATATACTTGTCTGGCGAGCCAAACGGCTTGATTTCTGCGGCCAAACGGGCTTCAAGTCCTTCACCTTCGAGGACTTGTTTGGTCTTATTGGCTTGAGCTTCCAGCAATGTCGATTGAGACCGACCTCTGGCTGCTTCAATTGCTGAATCTGCATCCCCCTTTGCCTTGATAACTATTTGGTCGGCTTCAAATTGTCTGGTTCGTTTCGTATTTTCTGCTGCGACTGCATCATTTTTAGCTTTAACAGCAGCTTCATTGCTGGCCATGAAAGCAGGAGATGGGATTATCCCTGCAATTTGAAGACTATGCGGTTGAATCCCGAATAAATCTTCCACGGATTGTGAAACAGCCTTTTCAATATCGGCTTGAATGGCAGATCGATTGATATTGATGGTCGCCATGTTCTGGCCCGCAAAAATTCTACCCGTCCGATCTTTGACAACGGGGATAATTTGACTGTCTATATCCGTGTTTCCGGCACGGCCAATTTCATACATCACATGGTAAACCTTGTCCTCTGGAATCGTATAATTAAAGTTCTCATCTATCGTGACTTTTTGATTGTCAATTGTTGTCACCTCAAATGGTGGAATATGAAGGGTCGTTAAGGAGACCTGTATCTTATCAACCGAATCGACAAAAGGCAGCTTGAAGTGAAATCCAGGCTGAACCGGTTTTGTATATCTCGCCACACCAAAACGCCTTACATTTGCCCGTTCTGTTTGATCAACCTTATACCAGGAGCCACTTATCAGGATAAAGATAAACAAACCAATCAGCGCAAATCTTATATACCGAGTGACAATTCGCTTTAAAGGCATTACCCTTAGATCGGATTCGATGCTTCTTTTTTCTGCGTTTAGGCTTAAACCTGTCATGGTTTTCACCTCCTATTATTCGAGGTAAAATAGAAAAACAATTACCGTATTAATTACTGATACCTGATCATCACATCATGCACCTGGCAAATTAAATCATAGAGATTACCAGATGGGTAATCTTTGGTTATTAAAGCTTTAAGCCATCCAACCTCATTTTGTAACAGATTGCAGAATTGTTCATATTTATCGAGAGTTTCTTTTTGGTTGTTCTCATCACAACCGAGTAATTGACATGCATATTTTAATTTATCAAATGGAAGAGAAGAACTATATGATTTTTCAAGTAAAGTCATAACATAATCGTGTTTTACTGTATGATACTCTGCTTCAATTTCTATCCATGTTGAATAACATACCACATTGATAATAAAGTCTAATGCTTTATTTTTTCCATCCGATGCATTTAGATTTTTAAGAGCATTTATGAAATTATTTTCTAAAAGATATGATTTTTGTCTCTCTGTAAGCGGATAAGATTCTTTCTGTAAGTACTGGTAAATATGTATTATTTCATGTTTAAATGTAGCCGGATTTTTGGCAGTAGATAAATATATTGTAGGAATAATTTTTCCATCATTTGTTTTTAATAAATGAGCCATGCCTGCTATAGAATACGGCTCCCCATCTGAATAATACAGTTTATCTTTGAAGTTAACGACAACTAGTGAATTCTTTATATCGAGAATACTTTCAATTTTAATACTAAATTTTGGAATCCTGTCCTTGTCGATATCGCCGAGATATTTAGTGAATTCATTCAAGACCATCTGTTTTAATGCGTTCTTATTTATTTTACTAATAGTTGTAGAAATATTTTCTATTTCTTTATTTGAAACTCTATAATAAGGAATAAATTTATTATCCATCTGCTATTTCTATTTCATTCAAGTCCAACTCAGATGATATGTAATCTCTTGAATGGTCGTGGTAAAGTGTCACTTCTCCAGCAAAGTGTTTTCCTTCTCATCCAGCTCTTTAAATGCGTCCCGGACCTCAGTCTCTACCTGCTTCAGTTTGGTATCCAGTTCCTTGATCAATCTGGCGCCAAGTTTCACATCTTCAGCCAGTTTATCAATGGGAGTTGCTGAATTATCGAGCCGGGTCAAAATCTCATCGAGTTTTGCAACTTTCTGCTCATAGGTCAACTGCGAAATGTCATCCGGTGTGTCGGTCATCCTGTTTCAGTAATAAATTGAAATGGAGCCAAAGGTAAAAAACAACAATGAACGGCCATAAAACAGCAAAAAATATAAAGATAGACCAGTAGAAGTGATCATTCCATTTTGTTTTGAATACATTTGCTTTATAAACGGCGGATACAATATATCCGACACAACAGAGAAACCAACCAGAAAGCCAAATTATTACAAAATTAGATATTGTCATCATCATGTCCTGAATAACAGTTCGGCCATCCGATATGAGCAGATCTACTGAGGACTGATCTAACAACCATTCGATGAAACGGAGTAATCAGTTTGATGTAAATGCGCCCCAAGAGATTGTGACAATGAGCTACCGTTGATAGAATTACGTATGGTTCAATCTTCCTCTGGAGAAGTATCGACAGCCTGAAGTCCAG
>CAJBLH010000305.1 GCA_903953895.1 uncultured Desulfobacteraceae bacterium
GGAAAGTCGTCCCGATAACATTGGACCGGAAACTCATTGACAATGGCAGCCAGACATCGATTACAGGAAATACAGGATACCCGTTCAATTTTGTTATTCTCATATTTTGAAACCAGGAAAGGTTCACGGATAAACGGCCGGCACATGGAAATCGCATCTGCCCAGTTGTTTTCCAGGATGGTTTCCATATGGGAAAAGCGCCGAAGCCCGCCCACCAGAATCAGGGGAATATCTGCCAGTACCGGTTTCAATTGTTTGGCGGCTTCAAGATTATACCCTTCTTCAAGATCATATTTTCCGCTCATGTATTGCAGCTTCATTTTTGCCAACGGTTTCATCCACCAGGGAAAGCTCTGGGACAATTCCTTCACCGGCACCTGACCCCTGGACATATTCATGAAAGAAAAATTGGTTGAGCCGCAACTGATTTCAACACCGTCAATACCAACCTCTTTTAACATATGAATATAGGCTTCTGCCAGATCCGGCGTGATGCCTCGGGTCGGTATGAAATCTTTTGTACTGATTTTGATGATCACAGCATTTATTCCAGGAGCCTTGTCATTTACCTCCTGGATCACTTCTTTGAGAAAGCGGAAACGATTCTCGTCCGATCCGCCCCATTCATCGGTCCGCTTGTTGAAAAAGGGGGATAAAAATTCATTGATTAAATAACCGTGGGCGGCATGAATCTGTATGCCGTCTGCACCGGCTTCAAAAGCCCGGCGAGCGGATTGCCCAAAGGACTGGATGGCTGTCTTGATCTCTTTCGGATCCATTTTTCTGGGTTTAAAGAAAAAAATCGGATCCCGTACCGCAGAAGAGGGCCCCATGGGCTTTTGACCGATGATATTCTTGTTTGTCTGCTGTCCGGAATGGCAAAGCTGGAAAATGATTTTACCGCCATTGGTTTTGACAGCCTCTGTCAGACAGGAAAGACCGGGTATCATATCGTCCTTATGGATGCCGGTCTGATATTTGCATGACTTTCCAAGTGGATGAACAAACATCAATCCCGGAATCACCAATCCTGCCTTGCCCATGGCCAAATTCCGATACCGTTTAATTAACGCATCTGTCACTGTACCGTCTGGTTTTGCCATGGACTCGTAGGTTGCGGACTGTACAAACCGGTTTTTTATTTCCAGACTGCCGATGGTCAAGGGGGTAAGCAGTTTTGACATGGGTTTCTCCTGATCCTGGGTTTGTTTTTATGCACTATTCACTCCTCCCTGCTTCTCAGAATGAATCCTGGAAAAGAAAACAGCTTCACACGCCACCAGTTTCTGGCAGAATTCGCATATTCCCAATCCAGCAAATCATCTTCTTCTGTAAAATTTTCAGAATTCAATTTCTGTTCAAGCTTGCTGAGAAAAGATTCCAGCGATGCATCATATTTCTTTTCGTAAAGCGCACATTCAGCCTCATAACGTGACAACTTTGTCATGATGGTCAGTATCGCATGTTCATGAAGAATTGTTGTCTCCGTCTGTCCTGTTCTTTCTAAAACTTCGTCAAACTGCATCGGCTTGGCTCCCATCTGTGATAATGAATTGCATAATCTGATTGCAAGGCTGGTGGAAGTAATAATTGCCAATAATATTCAAGATAAGGATGCGCAGTGTTACGGGAACAATGTCGCCCGAAAATTCAGGTAGTCCTGAGCGGACTGTTTCGGATTTTCAATCATCGGTAAATGACCGATGTGTTGCATGACAATAACCTGCGAACGGGGCATCAACCTGTTGAGTATTTTTGACGTCTCGACATTGAGTAATCGATCTTCACTGCCCCACACAATCAAAGCAGGTGTTGTCAGGCCGTTGATCCGCTGTTCGACAGAGTCTGCCACCATTTCCTTGAAGATTCGCTGTTCCAGAGTGTAGTTCTTGATGCGTTGTCTTGCCTCCACGTTGCGTATCGGACGAGGGATATAGGGTGGGTTACTCATGGCCAATTGAAGAAGCGTCATGATATCCTCTTCTTTTCTGATAAGAAGCGGGTTTTGTTCTGTCATGTCATATGTGATCATTGCAACGCTTTTGGGTGCACTCCAAACCCCGCCAGGGTCGAGCAACCACAGGCTCTTCACATCTTCGGGGTAGAGAGCTGCGTATGTCATGGCAATGTGGCCGCCCATGGAGTTGCCGCCGATATGGAGGCTGGTAACACCCAAAGCGTTTGCGAAGGCCCGCAGTCGCTTGGCCTGTTCCGGTGGAGAATAGTCAGCGTCCACCGGGTGCGCTGATTCGCCAAAACCGATATGGTCGGGGATGATGACTCTGTAGCGCGTCGTCAGATAGCGTGCAACAGGGGTAAAGTTGTCCTTGTTGGCCCCGAAGCCGTGTAAAAGCATGAGCGGTTCACCTTTTCCGCCCTCCAGATAAACGTAATGCAGACCACCGGCGAGTTGTACCTCTTTTCGGTCAAGCCCGGCTTGTGCCCGTTGCATGTTTATCAACAGGCGCACTGCATTCTCGGGTGCAAGGTACACAAATCCAACCGCTGAAATAACAATAACCGCCAATACAACCAAAACTATCTTCGTGATACGCATGAAGTCTCCCCTCCTTTTTCAAAATAAATCGCACCCAAGTAAAAATGAACTAAAGAATTCATCGTCTTTTCTTTGGTTATTTCCAACAAAGAATACCATGAAAAAACACCGTTGACTGCCAACGGTTGGTAGCTTCATGATGGTATATTCATTGGCAGAAATCATCTTATATGGTGGGTGGTCACGTCTGCCGGTTCGGATTTTATGGATCATACCCGATCCCGAAGGCTTCGAACTCTTTCATGGATCATTGCGGGCTGTCCGTTGGTAGTGATAACGACAGGCGAGAATACGAATTTGATCTTCTTTCCACCAGGCCAGATATTCAAACCCGTTTACATCAAATTCCAAGCTTCTTGCATGCTTCGTCAAGGAGGATGCCTTTCTTGCGTTTTTTGGCGTTCAGTAAACGTTTTCTCATGGTTTCACTGTTAAGAAGATAAGCCGTTTCCTTTTCGGACTGAATCTCCTGCCAAAGATATATGGGAATGATAACCCCGGTAACATGATTGTTCTCGTCAGCGATGTATTGAATCTGGTCCATTATGACATCTCCTGATGCTGAATCTTTATAGACTTTCAGATATTTCATTGTATTAATTTCGGATTAAATCTTTTCAAAAAAATAACACAGATGGATGATTCAGACAACGCATTATCCAATCTACGCTGTCATTGAATCATGAACATCCGGTCTTACTGGCATTTCGGGCATTTTATATTCCACCTCTAAAAGCAGGAAGTTAACCTATCTGTTGCAGCGCAGTCAGCTCCTTCTCATATTTTGTCACCCAGCCATCGGCGCCGCATTCTTTCATGATTTCTACAGCTCTTTCCAGGTTCATCAGGGCATTGACATGATCACCATTTCGGTTGAACCATTCTGCGTAAAGGGCGTAGTCTCTTCCCAAAATGAATCGTGTGCCGTTTGTTTGGTCTTCATTAATGGCATTTTGAATCCAGGTTTGTGCTTCAGGCTGGTGGTCATCACCCATATTCATAAGAATGGCTCCGATGTAACTGGAAATCCAACCCTGGAGTACTTTGCGTTTATTATTGGTTGAAAGGATATAGAGAGATTTCAGGTCAATATCCGTTGGCTTGATCATACTCATTGCCCTTAACTGACCTACTTTTGAGCAACCCTTAAAGGAAGGAAACTGTTGACCATATTTAAGGAGCAGGCGTCCCTTTTTATAAAATTCCATGGATATTAGAAAATCACTGATCTGGAGGAACTGAAGCCCCTGTTTGACCTTGTTCCGGATTTCCATATCCCCGTCCGTTTCCTGAATGTCAAACTGGCTTCTCAGAATATCAATGACCGGATGATAGGAGGTGCCCCGGCTGTAGGAGAGGCATTTGCCTTCAAGAAAAGTGGCTTCCTCGTTGGCCATGGCCTTTCGAAACTCGTAGAGCACCCGGTCAGTAAGATAACCAATAATTCGGTTAGATTCTCATCACAAAGAAAAGCAAGAAGGCTCTTTCCGGCTTCGATGTTCGCATGAATATCATGGTGTCGGCCAGCAGCTTCCACGTCCATAACCATCCAGATATAATCATTTCCAGAAGAGTCTTTGAAAGACGTACCAATATATACGGCTGATTTCCCGGTTCTGAAATCGGATTCAGAAATCCGGTCAATCCATTCTGGAAGGTTAGCCAGTGCTGGACGTGCCCAATTACCACGAAATTCTTTAAGCGCAGTTTTGGCCCAACAGGATAGGCCCGCAGGAAGTGATTCAGCGCCGGTATTCATGCTGTTTTCCGCGCTGCCCATGAGTTTGATGATCGACTTTTCAACCATTCGATCACAGACTGAACCGGGTAACACTTCTGACCACCGACTGTGAAAGCGCCGGCTGGACCTGTTTTCTTGCAATCTTCATTTGCTAAAAATTTGACAGAATATAAACCGCCGGTGAATTGAGGGATTGATCGTCTTGCGAGAACTGAGGATGGCCATTTTGCCGCCATACCGTCAATGGTGGCCTCGATGTCTGCTTGGGGGGTGTTGTTTTCTTTTTTCATTAATTTGTTTCCCCCTCTTTTTTCGCTTTATCAGTTTGAGCATCCCGGACGACACCCTCAATTTCGTCAAGGTCAACACACAATGAACCGCCGAACTTCACAAGTAATTTTGGATATTTCTTATGATGCTGCCACTTGTAGAGCGTTTGTGCTGAAACTGGAAAATCCGGTGGTAAGTCTTTGATTCTTTTCAGATTCATTTTTTCTTCCTTTTATTGGTATGTTGCATCTAACTACGAACTTGATTGTAAAAAAAATATCTACCAGTCTATCGCTTTGAAAATACTTGAAAAATTAATAACGCATGTGACACCGCTTGAAATCAGCATGTTGAAATCATCCACTAAAAACTTTACGGAAAAAGTATTTGATGAAATAAACGCCAACGGCCTGAACCCATCATCACGATAATTCTCAACATCAATAACAGACGTTTCATAATCAGTTAAATGCCGGATGAACCTTTTTGTAAGTTCCAGAGAGACACCGAATCTTGACATTTCAGCAGCAATCGCCAGAATGAAAACCTCCCGTGAAGAATAAGGACGTTCAAAACCCCGTCCTTTAGCTGGTTCGAAAGCCGGGATGACACCCTGATCCACATAGAACCTAACCCTGCCGGGTGTAACGTCGATCATTCGCTCGACTTCCGATCTTCTCAATTGTACATGATCAGATTTTACAGAGTGTTTAGACCCTGCAACCTGCAAAACTATATCTTTTGCCATCTTGATTTCTCCCGCATTTGGTGTACTTTGCATCATTATACGAACATAATAGAGAAAAAACACGCAATGTCAAGAATAAAATTTACAAAAGAATATAAAAAAACGGCATCGAATTTTATCGATACCGTCGTTATGTCCGCCCAGGTCATGACTATAGAACTATCCCCTCAAACTGCTAAGCTATCCAAACGCTGCCATTTGTGAGGGTTCCGGGATTTCAGAATGATCTTTTTCGGCAACCTCAAGCCATAGCTCAACCGCCGTTTCCAGTTCTTTCAAAGCTTGTTCCGGTGTTTCTCCGAATGCAGAACAGCCCTTCAGGTCAATGGCTTTTGCGATAAAGCCCTGATCTTCATTGCTGTAAAAGACAATCGCCGGATAAAATTTCGATTTCATTTTCTGATTTCCATTATGGCTTTTAATGCTTGTTTTATCTGGTATGCTTTGGCCATGCCGCTTACACTCTGAAATGTCAATTTGCCGTTGTAGTCGGGATGTGTAAAAATTGTATGGCTGCCTTTTCCGGCTCTTTCTGTAAATCCCCATGACAACAGCCAAGTGATTGCATCATCGAATCTTACATCTTCAGGATTGTTTTGAATCCGATCATGTAGCTTTTCCTTTTGGGTCATGGCATCACCCGGCCCGCCCGATCATTGGGATAACTTCAGCGGTCTGTTGCCCTCGTTCCATTTGCAGCACAGCAGCCCGTAAACTGTCGGCCCTCATGTGTGAGTACCGCATTGTCATCCTTGATGTTTTATGACCCAAAAGCAATTGAACCTTATACAAATCGACGCCACTTTCAACACAATTCGAGGCAAACGAATGCCGCAAGCTATGAAATGTGAACCGTTGCCGCCTGTCGATGATATGGTCGTTAAATCCAAGGTCGTTGATAATTCTGTCCCATGTTGAGGATATGCTCTTGATCTTATCTCCGTCTTTATTTTTGAAAAGCAATTCAGAGGGTTTCCCAGGTGTCATTGATGAAAGTTCACGTTTCAGTTCATCAGTCATAAACGCATATCTGGTTTCAGAATTTTTTGTGTCCTTCAGTAGCAACAGCCCGTTTTCGATATCAATGTCCGCCCAGGTAAGCGCAAAGATTTCCCCTGCCCTCAGCCCTGAATGAAGGCTAACCATCGCAATGTGGTAAAGCTGGATGTTACGCTGTTTGAGCGTTTCCATAAGCAAATCCCGTTCACTTGCCGTTAAAAACCGCTGTTTTCTGTTATCATATTTAAGTTTAACAACATCGTCCAAAGGGTTGCTACCAGCATATTTTTTAAATTTTCTGGCATAAGTAAATATTTGTCGAAGAACCGCCAGGGCATATTCAATAGTGCGATCGCTCTTTCCTTCAATCCGCATAGCTTTTTTAATGCGTTCACAATCGAAAGATGATATGTCCTTCAACGGCTTGTTGCCGATAACAGGGGATATCCAGTTTTTGAATAGATGTTTTTCGGATTCAATCGTACGTTGTTTTTTATGCTCAGATGTGTATATAATATAGTATTCATTGAATATAACGCTAAGATGCACGGCCTCTTTCGCTTCAATTTCAGAGGATTCATGCTCAATCTTAATCCGGTCAATTTCAGCTTGTTCAGCAGCTACAGCCGCTTTTCGCTTACCGGACAATGTTGTTACGCCCTCACCTGTTCGTGCATTACGCTTAAGCTCAGCTATCGTATCGGCAGCCCTCGCAACCGTCCAGCCCTCTGAAGCCCATCCAAGCCCTTCTTCTTTTTCTTTGCCATCAACCCGATAACGTATTGTGAAATATTTATCTGGTTGTAAACCATGTTTACGGGTTTCATGTTCACGATATCGTACACCTTGAACTTTTGTCTTAATACGTTTCATGATGATGATTCCTCATGTTGTCAAAAGTTATCCCGTAACTGTCCCGTGTTTATTCGTGAAATTGAATGATTTTTAAGGATATTTTATGAAAGAGAATATAGGCAACAAACTGAAAAGTCAAGGGATTTAAGAATATAAGGAAAGTTTGGGAATACAAATAAAATGATGTGGAATCATTTGACTGTGGACGCCCCGAACTCAACCGTTTCTTGAAACGTTATGCCATCGTCAACCAGAAAGCCAATTCCGCACAAACCTACGTGGTATGCCGCGCCAACAAAGTCATTGGTTATTACAGCCTGACGGTTGGAAGCGTGGCATATCCGGATGCTCCGGAAAGGATCACAAAAGGCCTGGCTCGTTATCCGGTACCGCTGATGATCCTGGCCCGGATGGCGGTGGACCTTTCTGCACAGGGTATGGGCCTTGGCGCTGCCTTACTCAAGGACGCAATGCTACGGACGTACCGGGCTGCTGAATTTGCCGGCATTCGTGCAATTTTTGTTCATGCAAAGGACGATGAAGCAAAACTGTTTTATGAGCATTTCAACTTCCGGCCCGGCCCGACAGACGCCCACCACCTGTATTGCCTTATCAAAGATATCCATCAACTGCTTACCGGATAACGGTTTTCCCAATGACCTGAAACGAAAATTTTATGATTATAACGCAGCAATCGCCGTCTCATATTTTGTCACCCAGCCATCGGCGCCGCATTCTTTCATGATTTCTACAGCTTTTTCCAGGTTTTTCAGGGCATTGACATGATCACCGTTTCGTTTGAACCATTCCGCATAAAGGGCGTAGTCTCTTCCCAAAATGAATCGTGTGCCGTTTGTTTGGTCTTCATTAATGGCCTTTTGAATCCAGGTTTGTGCTTCAGACTGGTGGCCATCACCCATATTCATTAAAATGGCTCCGATATAACTGGAAATCCAACCCTGGATTACTTTGAGTTTATTATTAATTGAATAGGTGTAGAGAGATTCAAGATCAATATCATTCGGGTTCATCATACTCCTGGCTCTTAGCAACCCTATTTGGCTCATCGTGGATTGACGTGAAAGCCGGGTACGACCATCGTTTCGGTCGATTCGTTGAATGATTTTATTTGCCGCTGGTTCCCAAGCTCCAGCTTGGGAACCC
>CAJBLH010000306.1 GCA_903953895.1 uncultured Desulfobacteraceae bacterium
ACGGGCGTCAGATCAACATAGAGATTCAGATATTGCCGACGGAGTTCTGGAACTGCCCAAGCTTTTCGAGGAAGGAATAACCGTTTCTAACGATGACGCCATTGTGCAGTGGATGCTGTTTATAGACGGCAAATTGAAGGAGGTGATGGAAATGCTGGCAGCTCTGACAATACCCTCGTTTATCGCATTCCGCTATGGAAGATCAGTAGTAATGACAACTGACTCATCAAAAATTTGTTGTCCCGCAACTCAAGATTCATTAAAAACCAGAAAGCCCAACGGCCTCATCCCAGTGTCCAACAATTTCACATCAACCCGTTTTTGCTGTGCCCCTTATGCTGAAAGCAGACCATTACGATCATCAAAATTTTTTGCCACACCCAATTTATTCTCAATAATCTTAACAAGATAAGCAGTATCGGTACACCGATACTCCCTCGGCCCAGCATCACAAAACAAGGCTGATATAATCAACTATTTTCAACCCATCAACCCTTTTCAACCAATAAAAATGCTTCCCTACCAATTCCCCCACGAAAAACTATCCGTTTGGCAAGACTCACGCCAAATAGTTAAACAAATTTATCAAATAACCAGACGCTTTCCTTCTGAAGAAAAATATGGTACTGTCTCTCAAGTCAACCGTGCATCCGTATCCATTGCATCGAACCTTGCCGAAGGAAGCAGCCGAACAAGCCTGAAAGACCAGGCTCATTTTACTCAACTTGCATACAGCTCGCTGATGGAATTATCCTGTCAACTAACCCTTTCCAGCGACTTAGGTTTCATCGATGATAATATCCACCAGGAAATAAGAATACCCATCTCACAAATGGCATACAAACTAAACGCCCTAAGAAAATCCCAATTAACCCGAATAAATAATTAATTCAACCCCATCAACCATATCAACTATTTCAACCATATTATCTATGTCCACCGCCATCACCATCGAAAAACTCAGCAAACAATACCGCCTCGGCACCATCGGCAACCGAACGCTTTACCAGGATATCAACCGCTGGTGGGCCAGAATGCGCGGTAATCCAGACCCACTGCTCAAGATCGGCGACGCAGATCATAACAACCGCGAAGGTGAATATATCTGGGCGCTGAAGGATGTCAACTTTCAGGTGCAGCAGGGGGAGACTGTGGGTATCATAGGTAGAAATGGAGCTGGAAAGAGTACTCTGCTGAAAATATTGTCGCAAGTGACTGCTCCGACCACCGGCGTGGTGAAGGTCAAGGGTCGCATTGCGAGCCTCCTGGAGGTAGGCACCGGTTTCCATCCCGAACTCACAGGCCGGGAAAACATCTTCCTGAATGGTGCCATCCTCGGCATGAGCAAGGTGGAAATCAGACAGAAATTTGATGAAATCGTGGTCTTCGCCGAAGTGGAAAAATTCATTGATACTCCGGTAAAGCGCTATTCCTCAGGGATGTACGTCCGTTTGGCGTTTGCTGTTGCTGCCCATCTAGAACCCGAAATACTGGTAGTGGACGAGGTGCTAGCGGTTGGTGACATAGCGTTTCAGAAGAAGTGTTTGGGGAAAATGGGTAACGTTGCACAAGAAGGGCGGACAGTGTTGTTTGTGAGTCACAACATGGTGGCCATAGAAAGTCTTTGTAGCAAGTCTGTTTATCTCGATGAAGGTAGTGTAATGAATATAGGTGATACCAGAGATGTAATTAGCGACTACCTTAAGCCAAAAGAAAATGTTGACAGCGTCAACTTGGAATTTAGTAAAAACCGTACTGGCACGGGGGCGGCTCGAATAACTAATGTGCTTCTGAAGGACAGTATTGGAGTTGAAATTAATACAATTCCGATGGGTGATCCCTTTTATGTTGAAGTTTATTACAAAGGCGGATTGAAACGGGCTAATGTGGCTATAATTATAGGGGGGGTGTACAATGATAAAATTATTGAAGCGAATTCATATTTTAGTTATAACGCTATTCTTGATTTAGTTTCGGGCAAATATGTATGTCATTTTAAAAAGAATATTTTATTGCCAGGCGTATATAATATTACTGCTTATTTAGGTCGATTTGATGAAAATGTAGATACACTCAAAAATTGCCTGGAATTTAATGTTGAACCTGCTGATGTGTACGGTACTGGGCATGCCATGGATCAGAGATGCGGCATCGTTTATGTGGACCACGACTGGGATTTTGAGAATAAAAAAATGGGGTAATGCCTGATAAATGAATCTTCACAATAAACATATGCTAGTGACTGGTGCGGGTGGTTTTATCGGGAGCCATCTGGTAGAAAAGCTTCTCAATAAGAAATGTCATATCAAGGCCTTTGTGCATTATAACTCTTTCAACAGTTGGGGATGGCTGGATACGTTTCCAAAAGAAAAACTGAACAAGATCGAGGTATTTGCAGGGGATATCCGCGATCCCAATGGGGTTAGAAAAGCCATGCAAGGAATGGATATGGTGTTCCATCTGGCCGCACTTATTGCCATTCCGTTCAGTTATCACTCTCCGGACAGCTACGTGGACACCAACATCAAAGGCACATTGAATGTACTGCAGGCAGCGCGCGATACCGGTTGTAAGCGTGTGCTGATTACATCAACATCGGAAGTTTATGGAACGGCGCAATATGTTCCCATTGATGAGCAGCATCCCTTCCAGGGGCAATCACCCTATTCCGCCACCAAAATCGGAGCCGACCGGATTGCGGAAAGTTTCCATCGCAGTTTCAATACCCCGGTGACCATCGTCAGGCCGTTTAATACATATGGGCCGCGTCAATCTGCCCGTGCCGTCATCCCCACCATTATTACCCAGTTGCTGGCCGGTGCAACAGAAATAAAACTAGGCAGCATTCACCCAACCCGCGATTTTAATTATATCGAGGATACTGTGGAAGGGCTCATTTCGATTGCAGAAACACAGGCCACGATTGGAGAAGAAATAAACATTGCCTCTCAACAGGAGATTTCCATCGGGCAGCTTGCCTGCGAGATCATCGATCAGATTAACCCAGCTGCCAAGATCATTTCTGATGATATTCGAATACGGCCTGAAAAAAGCGAAGTGGAGCGGCTGCTGGGCAGTAATGAAAAGATTCGCAGATTGACAGGGTGGCAGCCGGAATATACGCTGAAGCAGGGAATCCGGGAAACCATCGCATGGTTCAGGAACGATGAAAACCTGCGGCGCTATAAATGGAATGTCTATAATGTTTGAAAAAATAGTAAACTTTATCAAATCCCTTTATCCGGCGGAGAATCCAGTACCGCTCCATGCACCGCGATTTTCGGGGAATGAAAAAAAATACCTCATTGACTGTATTGATACAACCTATGTATCTTATGTGGGACAGTATGTCACTCGTTTTGAAGATGAAATTCGGCACTACACCGGTGCAAAGTATGCGGCCGCTGTCTCCAGCGGCACCGCAGCACTGCATGTAGCTCTTATTCTTGCCGAAGTATCACCCGGTGATGAGGTGATAACCCAGCCGTTAACCTTTGTCGCCACAGCCAATGCCATTTCCTATTGTAGCGCGCAGCCGATATTTGTGGATGTAGAACGATCAACACTGGGGCTTGATCCGGACAAGCTGAATGATTTCCTGATAAATAACGGCATCCTGAAGTCGGATGGCCGGTGTTACAACAAAACAACCGGCAGAAAGATCGCAGCGTGCGTCCCCACGCATACACTGGGCCATCCGGTGCGAATCGATCAGATTATTCAAATCTGTCAAAGATTTCAGATTCCAGTCGTTGAGGATGCCGCCGAGGCCCTGGGCAGTTTTTACAAGGGGCAACATGCCGGAACATTCGGGGATATCGGCATATTAAGTTTTAATGGCAATAAGCCGGTCACAACCGGCGGCGGCGGAATGGTCATCACCAATAACGAAGATATCGCCAAAAGGGCAAAACACCTGACCACAACCGCAAAGCAGCCCCATCCCTGGGAATTCAATCATGACTGCGTAGGCTATAACTACCGGTTGCCCAACATCAATGCAGCGGTCGGATGCGCGCAGATGGAAGACTTTTATCATGTTTTGGAAAACAAGCGCCAGACCGCACAAATGTATCGCGATTTTTTCAAGAATCTGGATGTTATTTTTGTTTCAGAGCCTGAAAATGCCAAATCCAATTACTGGCTGAACGCCATTGTGTTAAAAGATCGTCAGAAGCGGGACCAGTTTCTTGAGTTTAGCAATCAGAACGGTGTTCAGGTACGTCCTGTCTGGACACTTATGAATCATCTCCCAATGTACCGCAATTGTCAGACCACGGTCATTGATAATGCCCAATGGTTTGAAAATCACGTTGTCAATATTCCCAGCAGTGTTAGAAAAAGAGATTTCAATTAGGGGACGCATTATGCTAACCAAGACAAAATATGAAGAGATTGTTCTAAAAGAACTTCGGGCTTTTCCTGATGAAGCCATCCCCCATGTCATCCATATTTTACAGTCAGTTAGAAAGGGTATTTGTATCACCCAAAAGGCAATCACTATAAAAAATGAACCAAGCGGACTTTGTGGTACATGGAAGGATGACCGAAGTTCTGGAGAAATTATTGAAGATATTCGTTCCCACAGAACGGGATTTGGTAAGCGACAGATATATCTATGAAATATCTTTTGGATACGGACATCTGCGTTTATTGGCTGAAAGCGGATGATTGCATTGAACAAACAGCGATATCCGTTGGCCTTGTCAATATTTTGGTTTCCTTTATGACACTGAGTGAACTCTACTACGGCGCCTACAAATCGCAACATGTCAATGAAAATATCGCAGCCATCAACTTGTTGACCACCAAATTGGCCATTGTCGAATCCAATGATGAAATATGCGCATGTTTTGGCAACCTGAAGGCTTTATTGGAGAAACTGGGCATGATCATTGATGATGCCGATCTGTTTATCGCGGCGTGCGCACTGACAACCGGGGCAACCCTTGTTACCAATAATACAAAGCACTTCAAAAGAATAAATGGCTTGCAATTGCAAAATTGGTCACGTTATGCCAATCAACCCTGAAGCAGAAACACCGTCTTCATGTCCAATCCTTCTTGTTGGCGGCGGGGGTCACTGCAAATCCTGCATTGATGTCATCGGGCAGGAAGGCAAATTCCAGATAGCCGGTATCGTGGATCTACCCGAAAAACGTGGGCTGTTGGTTTTGGGGCACCCTGTAATTGGCTGTGATGAGGATTTGCCTAACCTGCTTAAATCCTGTCCAAATGTGCTGATTACTCTGGGCCAGATCAAATCCCCGGTCCGGCGCATGAAACTCTTCAATGACTTACAGAAGATGGGCGCGCAGTTTCCGGTGATCCAATCCCCCTTGGCCTATATCTCCCCTTATGCCCAGATAGCCGATGGAACCATCATCATGCATCATGCGCTGATCAATGCCGGCGCAACAGTTGGCAAAAACTGCATCATCAACACCAAAGCCCTTGTGGAACACGATGCCGTTATCGAAGATCACTGCCATATTTCAACCGGCGCCATCATCAATGGTGGTGTACGAATTGGGACCGGAACATTTATCGGCAGCAATACGGTGACGAAAGAATACATAGAAATCGGTGACAACCTGGTGATTGGACTCGGTTCCAAAGCAACCCATCACATCAAAAACCTTCAACCTTTAATCTTTGAGCTTTAATCTTTCGCCTTTGAGCTTTATGCTTTCACCTTTAATCTTTGAGAATTATGCGTTCACCCTTCACTTTGGGCTTCAATCTATTACCTCAATCTTTAAGCAACAAACTACCAGCTACAAACCACCATCTATGAGCTATAATAAGACCTTCATAATAGCCGAAGCCGGTGTAAACCATAACGGCAACTTGGATATCGCCATTGAAATGGTGGTTGTCGCTACCGCAGCAGGGGCCGATGCTATCAAGTTCCAGACCTTCAAAGCCGAAAAAGTAATAGCGATCAACGCACCCAAGGCCGGTTACCAGATGGAAACCACCGGATCGGATGAATCCCAACTGGAAATGGTTAAAAAGCTGGAACTGGACGAGGCAGCCCATAAAATTCTTTTAAACCATTGCCGGGATAAAGGCATTCGGTTTCTGTCCACCCCGTTTGATCTGGATAGCATCGATCTGTTGAACCGTTTGGGGCTGAACATCTTCAAGATTCCATCCGGTGAGATCACCAACCTGCCTTACCTGCGAAAACTGGGCGCGCTGAACAAACAGCTCATCCTGTCCACCGGCATGGCCGATCTGGGAGAAATCGAGGATGCGCTGGATGTGCTGACCGATTCCGGCACCCCTCTTGAAAACATCACCTTGCTGCACTGCAATACCGAATACCCTACGCCGTTTGAGGATGTCAACCTGAGAGCCATGCAGACGATTGGCCATGCCTTTGGCGTAGCCGTTGGCTATTCCGATCATACACCCGGCATTGAAGTGGCGGTCGCTGCAGTGGCCTTGGGGGCAACGGTGATCGAAAAACACTTTACCTTGGATCGAAACCTTCCGGGTCCCGACCACAAAGCAAGCCTGGAACCGGTTGAGTTGAAGGCGATGGTGCAGGCGATCCGAAATATCGAAAAAGCGATTGGCAATGGCTTCAAACGCCCCAGCCCGAGTGAACAAAAAAACAAGTCCATTGCCCGCAAGTCGCTGGTGGCAACCCAACCAATCAAGACGGGTGAACGGTTCAGTTCCTGCAACATAACAGCCAAACGACCAGGCACCGGCATCTCTCCCATGCGCTGGGATGAGGTTTTGGAGCAGATCGCACAAAAAGATTATGATAAGGATGATCTAATATGAGCGACATCATGAAATTTGAGAATTTGCGGGATCGTATCATTGAAATCAGAGATCAAAAGGTCTTGCTGGATGTCGATGTTGCAGAGATTTACGGCGTTGAAACAAAACGAATTAACGAGGCCGTAAAGAATAATCTCGACAAGTTCCCAGGCGATTACATCATCGAGCTAGAAAAGACTGAGTGGGATGGATTGAAGTCGAAATTTTCGACTTCAATAAAAGGTGGAAAAGTTAAGCTGCCAACCGCTTTCCCTGAAAAAGGCTTGTACATACTGGCTACCATCCTTAAAAGCCCGCAGGCAGTTCAGGCCACCCTGTCGATTATTGAAACCTTTTCCAAAATCAGGGAACTGTCCCGCAATATCAAGACCCTTTCCAATATCAAGGATAAAGCCGAACAACAAAATCTGATGCAGAGAAGCGGCGAGTTGATTGCCAGTATCTTTGATGAAGACTTGCAAACAACCGACGCTGAAACTTCTATCGAGCTGAACTTTGCGGTTTTGAAGTTCAAGCACACGATAAAGAAGAAAAAAAATTAGTAGCTGGTAGTTGGTGGGGGGTAGTGGGTGGCTCGTGGTGGGTAGCTGGTCGTGGGTGGGGGATTGATTTGGATAAAAGTGATGATATTGAGTTTGGATATGAAAAACTGGTTGTCTGGCAGCGATCGATTGAGTGGGCAGATCGTGTTTTGACTTTTGCTGAAAATATCTAAACAGAAAGAAAGCACTATAGGTTGATTGAGCAAGTGGAAGCATCATGCACATCTGTTCCAATGAACATTGCGGAGGGTAAGGGGCGTTTTTCAACAAAGGAATTCCTCCATTTTTTGTAAATTGCCAGAGGATCGCTTTACGAAACCCTGACACTTCTGGAAATATTTTCAAAAAGACGATGGATTGTTCAAGAAGAATTTTTTGCCGTTAAAAACGAAACCAGAGAAATTGCAAAAAGGCTAAACGCCTTTATTAACGCCATTAAAAAGACCACCTAACCAACCACCAGCGACCATCTATGACCTACCAACCACGAACTATCTGTATATTCACCAGCACCCGAGCCGAATACGGCATACTCCGCCTGCTCATACAGGGTATCCAGGATTCACCAAATCTGACTCTGCAGATTCTTGCCACAGGCATGCACCTCTCCCCCGAATTCGGCATGACCATTGAAGAAATTCGGGCCGACGGATTCGAGCCGGATGAAACCGTTGAAATGCTCCTGTCCGGCGATACCACAACCGCCATCTGCAAGTCCATGGGCCTTGCCTTGGTCGGCTATGGCGAAGCATTGCAGCGGCTGAACCCGGACATGGTAGTGGTACTCGGCGACCGTTTCGAAACCTTCTGCATGGCTGCCGCGGCCCAGGTCTGCCGGGTGCCACTGGCCCACATTCACGGTGGTGAAACCACGGAAGGCGCCATTGACGAGGCCTTCCGTCACGCCATTACAAAAATGTCCCATCTGCACTTTGCCAGTTGCGAGGCATACCGTCAGCGGATCATCCAACTGGGTGAAGCCCCGAATAGGGTCTTCAATGTCGGTGCGCTTGGGGTGGAAAATATCCATCGAACCCAGCTTATGGATCGCACCGAGCTGGCAGATTCCATCGGATTCAGTCTGGAAAAACCCTATTTTCTGGTGACCTTTCATCCGGTGACCCTGGAGAAAGCCACTGCCAGTGTTCAATTCCAGGCTCTGCTGGATGCTCTGGATGCCTTCCCGGAATACAACGTGATCTTCACCAAAACCAATTCCGATACCGACGGCCGAATCATTAACCGGCAGATTGACGACCATGCCGAAAAATATCCGAAGCGGTGTCTGGCCGTCGCCTCGCTGGGGATGCAGCGATATCTTTCAGGCATGAAATATTGCACAGCGGTGATCGGCAACAGTTCCAGCGGCATTGTGGAAGCACCGTCGTTCAAAGTACCAACTGTAAATATCGGGGATCGTCAGAAAGGCCGCATACAGGCTGCCAGCACATTAAATTGTTTGCCCGAAGCCAAGGCAATCCGGCAGACAATCGATCGTATGTTATCCCCTGCCTTTCATGAAAGTCTCTCGATCATATCAAATCCCTATGATAAACCGGGCACATGTTCAACAATTGTCGGCGTGCTCGAAAATATGGAACTCTTCGGCCTAACTAAAAAGCCCTTCCATGATGTTCTTTTCCTGATCGCAGAAAATGGTTTTCAACGAGTTAATGATTTTTAGGAACACGATTGAGATAAACCCATGAAACAATATTGTATCACTCCTGACACCAGCCTTATGGACTGTATGCGAAGTATGGACATCACAGGAGCCGGTATCGCCCTTGCGGTTGACAGTGAATTCAGATTGATCGGAACAATATCGGACGGCGATGTTCGAAAGGCTCTTCTGAATGGATGCCTTTTGGATAGCCAGGTATCCCCCCATATCAATCGCAACTGCTTTTATGTGTTGCCGAATGTCCATAGGGTTGAAGTGCTGGATATCATGCAGGCTAGAAGGTTCAAGCAGGTCCCAATCGTCGATGAACAGAGGAAATTGATCGGACTTCATCTGCTTTATGATATCTTGGGGAATATTTTACGGCCCAACTGGGCAGTTGTGATGGCAGGAGGTAAAGGGATGCGGCTGCGGCCATTGACTGAAAATATACCTAAGCCAATGATCCGGGTTGCCGGCAGGCCGATACTGGAGCGGATCATCCTGCACCTTGTCAGTTATGGAATTCGCCGAATTTTTCTTTCGGTCAACTATCTGTCTCAGGTGATCGAGGATTTTTTTGAGGACGGCTCAAAGTATGGCGCTACGATTGAGTATCTTCACGAGGATGAACCCCTTGGTTCCGGCGGTGCCATCTCCCTTTTACCGGAAATACCCGAACATCCCTTGCTTGTCATGAATGGGGATCTGGTTGTGGATATCAATTTTGCCGATATAATTGAATTTCAAAGTCAAAACGAATTTTACGCAACAATAGGCGTATATTCATATTTCCACCAGGTGCCTTATGGCTGTGTTGAAATACAAAATAACCGATTGGCAGGCCTGGAGGAAAAACCGGTTCTTGAAAAATTAGTCAATGCGGGAATCTATGTTTTGTCGCAAAAGGCTGTATCCGCCATTCCAAAGAATACCTGTTTCCCTATTACGACGCTGTTCGAGGAAGCACTGAAAAAGAATCTGGTCTGCGGAACCTTTGCCATAGAAAAGGAGTGGCTTGATATTGGAAGCCCCCATCAACTCCGGCAGGCGCGGGGCGAATCGTATGAAGGGTCACCCAATAAATCTCTATCAAGGCGATTATAGGAAACACAAACATGAAAGACGGAAAAACCATATTGGCCATCATTCCGGCCCGCGGTGGCTCAAAGGGAATACCCGAAAAAAACATTCGAGTGATGTGCGGCAAACCACTGATTGCCTGGACAATCGAGCAGGCAAATGCCAGCCGCTATATTGACACGGTCTTTGTTTCCACTGACAGTGCGAAAATAGCAAACATTGCCAAGCAGTCCGGTGCTGTTATTCCGTTTATGCGGCCGGTAGAATTGGCTCAGGATGATTCGCCTACGTCGGATGCGGTGGTTCATGCGATCCATCAATTCAGTAATGAGGGAAAGCAATTTGATTATATTGTCCTTCTGGAACCGACTTCTCCTCTGCGTAAGCCGGAGGATATCGACAATGCCATTGAGTTGATCCTTGATACACCCGATGCGGATTGTCTGGTGAGTCTGGGGGAAGTTCATATGGAACACCCAATGATCGTCAAGCGCATCCAGGAAAACGGATTTATCACGCCTTATATACCTGATACTCAGAAGATACACCAAAGACAGCAGGCAGACCAGGCCTTCTTCCCCTATGGTCTTGTATATATCAGCACTGTGCCTGCATTTTTGAAAAACCGGTCGTTCTATTCAGAAAGAACTGTTTCGTATCTGATTGAACGCTGGCAAAATTATGAAATCGATGACGAAGTTGATTTCTTTATTATTGAGCAGTTGGCAAATTTAAAATGGAGGTGATTCATGGGTGATCTGTCCTGGCGCTTTGATGACCGCGAATATAAATATGTAAAAGAGGTCTTGGATTCTGGGTTTGCCAGCGGCACTTCCGGTAATATGAACACACGTTTGGAGAGGGCTTTTGCGCAAAAATTCGGGCGTAATTTTGCGATTACGTTTAATTCCGGAACCACCACGCTTCACTCGGCTTTGTGGGCACTAGGTGTCCGGTACGGTGATGAGGTTATTTTGCCGCCGCTTACGGTCATTTCCTGTATGAACGCCGTTCTATACTGCAATGCCATTCCGGTATTTGCGGATATCGATCCCGATACCTTCCTTCTAGATCCGGAAGACGTTCGCAAAAAAATCACTTCCAGGACAAAAGTGATTATGCCGGTGCATCTGTATGGTCAAGTGTGCAACATGACTGAAATCATGTCCATTGCGAAAGAACATGGTCTTGGAGTTATTGAAGACTGTGCGCAATGCTACTTAGGGACCCATCAAGGGAAAATCGGTGGAACTATTGGAAATTTAGGGAGCTGGAGTTTTGAAAACTCTAAACACTTGACTACGGGTGACGGGGGCATCATTGCATGTGATGATGAAGCATTGGGCGATCGAATTCGAAAACTCAACTCTCAAGGGTTTAGAAACGCCACTGCAGTCAGCGGGAAAATACGGGCCTCAAAAGACCTATTCCAGAACCCGGCATATAAACGTCATACCAGCTATGGTTTCATGTATCGGTTGCCGGAAGTGGCGGCTGCTATGGGCTTGGCGCAGCTCGAAAAGCTGGACTGGTTTGTTCAAAAACGAGAGCAAATGGCCGCCATATATCATGACGTGATCAAAGCCACAGGGTGTGAATGGCTTGTTCCGCAGTGCACCCAAGCAGGAGACAGAAACTCGTATTACACATTTGCTGCAAAATATCTAAAAAATGATGTGGTGTGGACGGATTTCCGAAAAAAGCATGTGGAATGCGGTGGCGATGGCTGCTATGCTGCGTGGGCCTTGTGCTATCAGGAAGAATCGATACCTGAGATTAAGGAGATGCTTTCTGCCATGCACCTTGAGAACCGACTGAATACCAAAACCGGTATTTGCCCGAATGCGGAAAGAGTCCAACCCATCCTGATGCAGTTTACGACTAATCAAAAGGGTGAGGAAGAAATGAAAACCCAAGCCGATGCGCTTTACCAAACCATCCGATACTACTCTTGAAGGATACATGATGATCGATTATCCAACTCGATTTCTGATTACGGGTAAAGTGGCTTTTGTTACGGGCGGGCTGGGACTGATCGGCCGGGAAGTCAGTAAAGCACTGGCATCAGCAGGTGGCAGAATCGTTATTTTGGATATTGATGAAAAACGGGCTGAGTCTGAAATTAATGAAATCCTTGATGCTGGTTATGAGGCCAATTTCGAATATTTTGACATAACAGACCTATTCCATATTGATGCTCACGTAAAGCAGCTTAAAGAAAAATATGGCGCTATGGATATCTGGGTGAATAGCGCATATCCCCGAACCGGCGACTGGAGCCGTGATGTTGAAGGACTTTCCCTCGACTCATGGCGAAAGAATGTGGATATGCACCTGAACGGGTATGCATGGGTGAGTCGTTGTGTTGCCATGATCATGAAAATCCAGTGCAGCGGTTCCATCATCAACATGGGCTCCACCTATGGTGTTGTTGGGAACGATTTCACCGTTTATGAAGGTACAGACATGACTGGCCCAATGGCATACGCTGCAGTCAAGGGAGGGATTGTCAATCTCACCCGGTACCTTGCGGCATATTTTGGGAAATATAATGTCAGGGTCAACACCATATGCCCTGGCGGCATTTTTGATCATCAGGATCCTTTATTTGTAAATAATTATAGTTCAAGAACGCCGCTCAAGCGGATGGGGATGCCTGATGAAATAGCATCTGCAGTACTTTTCCTGGCTTCAGAAGCCGCATCCTATATTACCGGTGCCACGGTGATGATTGATGGTGGATGGACGGCAATATGAGGCCATCATACAGATATTTTTCTGTGATAAAGAATAGTTACCGCATGGCACACCTCAACTTCATATCAAAAATGCGATGCGTGTTTATCTTGATAAGGTGTTAGCGCACCCAAATGGTACAGATGGAGGAATATGCAATGCACAATCATAAGTACGATTATTTCAATACGGTGGATTACCTTGACTATCTAAAGAAGAACTTCGATATTATCGATTTGGGGCCTTCTGGTCCCGATGAAACATGTAAACGGCCGGATATTGAACTTATTTTCAACTATACCGAGCTATTAAGGATAAATGCAGGTGAAAGCCTCCTTGAGATCGGGTGTGGTTTGGGAAGATTGCTTGATGTATTGGGGAAGAGATATTGCGTCATTTCTGGCGGTGTTGATGTCTCGGAAGAAGCGGTACGCCTTGCCCACGAGCGCCTTCCCGAAATGGCTGAGAATATCAAGTGTGTCACTGCCGAGGCATTACCTTTTCCGGATTCCTCATTCGACCATATTCTTTGTTGGGCAGTGTTCGACCTTACCGATCAAGGAAGAGCACTATCCGAAATGATACGCGTTCTAAAGCCTGGCGGCGAGATTCTTCTTACTGGGAAAAACGATTTGTTTATGGATGACGATGACGATGCACTTATCGCCGAGACCAAATCTCGAGAGAAAGGTATTCCAAATCACTACACAAATTATGATGCTTTTCGTGCTGCTATTGAAGTAAACGGTTGCGAAATGGTAATGCAGCATTTTTTTCTGCGGCGCGGAGATTTCATGCGTGGCGCACATTTAGTGTCGCGCCCTGCAAAGTTTATAGAATATTGTGTAATTATAAGAAAAAATTTTAATGCCCCACAAACGATCATTGAGATTGCCGAAACGCACTCAAGAACTTGGAAACAAAAGAATGAGTAAACGTTTATTTGTTACACCAATACTGAATACCATGGGGCCTGTTACGGACATGCGACATCAGGATCTCTTAAATTCTTGGGAGACTGTTGATGAGGCCACTGCAAAATATTTTTCTGAGACTTTCAGACACTCGTTAATAGATAGTAAAGGCTGCGGTGTTGTAGTCTCGTGGTTCCCGGTAAGCTGGTCCGGCTTTGACATTAATCCTGTCAAGCGTGATTTCGGCTGGTTCACCATTTATGATCATTTGATACAACGATGGGGACAGCAACTGACTTTGTATGGTGACGGCATCTATTGGATGTATAATCATCCTGACAAGAGTGGCGTTGGCAATGTTTGGGGACTGGATTGGCTGCATAATTGCCATTATCTGGAAATTCTCAGCCGAATGATTATAGAACGCGGCTATTTTCCCGGGGTGGTGGAAATACCAACTGCTGACACCCATTCTGCCAATTTTGTAGAAAGTTTTTTCCCCTTTGAACTGAGTAATCGTTTCTCTCGGCATATTAATTGGGACAACATTGAGGCTGATGGCCGCATGACCAGAGAAGTGTTACAATGGGCAGATGCTCCAGGGCACTGGGTTCCCTTCCACCCAGCCAAGCAGAACCATCAGCAGGTTGGTGACATGAAACATCTCATTTTCCGTCTCCTCGATATCAAAACCCGCATTATGACCTTCCCTGATGATGAAATAATTAGCGCATTTGAAAGCTGTCGCCAGGGCTATGATGTGATAATTGCCGGTTACGAGCATGATTTCAGAGATCGTTGTGATGCGGTAAAAGAAATATTCCTTGATCCGATAGGAAAGATTGCTCAGCAGTATCCTGATGTTGAAATTTTAAATACAGACCTCGTTATCGCGCAAAAATATGGCACCTGCTTTGAGGCGAAAACACTGGTTTTGCGTGATTTTTACCCA
>CAJBLH010000307.1 GCA_903953895.1 uncultured Desulfobacteraceae bacterium
ACGGCTGTCATGCCTGTGAAAACGCTGGTACTGCAACCATTGCTTATGATTTTGATAAAAACGGTAAATTCAAAGGCGCCAAATTATTAGACCTGAGCGAAAAGGACTTATGTCAATAGAGAAAACGTGTCTCAACGTGTCTCTTTGCTTATAAATCGATACGCTTATTAATCTTGTGGCGGAAATAGTCTTAACCTATAGAGGAGAGAAAATGACCGATCTCAAAATAATCAAACCAGAAGAAATTCAAGACAATGTATTTAATCTCATTGGATCGGAATGGATGCTTATAACCGCAGGAAATAAAGAATCCTTCAATACGATGACGGCATCATGGGGAGGACTTGGCGTGTTATGGAATAAAAACGTCAGTTTCATTTTTATCAGACCATGCAGATACACATATCAATTTATCGAAAAAGCAGATACCTATACCCTGTCTTTTTTTGATAAGAAATACAAACCGGCTCTTAACCTTTGTGGCACCAAATCCGGACGAGATGTTGACAAGGTTAAAGAAACTGGCCTTTCACCAGTTGCAACCAACAGCGGGTCAATTTATTTCTCAGAAGCAAGACTCGTTATTGAATGCAGAAAAATTTACTTCCAGGACTTGATTCCAGGTAATTTTCTGGAACCTGAGATAGAGAAAAATTACCCAGAAAAGGATTACCATCGTATGTACGTTGGCGAGATCGTTTCCGGAACCTGTTCATAGAAACATTTTCTTTGTCATGATTACAGACGGGAAAGCTTTGCGTTAGAATCTCAGATATAAGTATTTTTGTCATTCCCGGACTCATATCGTTTTCAAAATTCTACTGGATAAAATTTCTAACCCGCCATCAGAACGCTGAGAGCGGGTTATTCAATTTTGTTCCATGCAATGACTCCCCTGTATCCAGTTAACATCAAGCATAGACATCGATACATTTTCCGATTGTTTTTTCAACTGCATTGTCAACACTCTGCACATTTGTTGAAGTGTTTTGAGGATTAACGGCTGCTTTTTGATCAACTTGGGAAGGCCTGTTGTACGCAGCTTGAATCATACCTGTATTTGATGAAACTCCTGAAATTGACATGACGTTTCTCCTTTGCCTGAAAATGGACAACCAAGTCTATCACTATTCATAATTGATTCCGTATGATCATGATATCGGTATATTCTTCTAAAGAATGAATTAAATCATTCATAAAACAACCAGTTTACCCTTTTTCCTATTTTGGAGTGCGTTCCAAAAATTCAGCCTACCTGGCATCACCTTGACAGGATTCTTCCGATATGCTACCAAATGATATATAATAAGCTTGAACCTGCAATTGGAGTATTCCCATGGTAAACCGGATTATCCTTCATCTGGATATGAATGCATTTTTTGCCAGTGTTGAGCAGCAGGCAAATCCGGCTTTAAGGGGAAAACCGATTGCAGTTATTGGTTCTAACGGCAGAACGGTGATCACCACTGCATCATATGAAGCCAGAAAATTCGGCGTCAAAACCGGCATGGCCATCTGGGAGGCAAGGCGCCAGTGCCCACAAATCATTCTTGTCGTTGGAGACAACCGCAAATACACATACACCTCAACCCGGATATTTAATATGATGCTGGATTATACACCCCTGGTGGAAGTATTCAGTATCGATGAAGCATTTCTTGATGTCACAGGTTCTATGGGAATATTTGGCTCTCCAGAACGCATTGTCTATTTATTAAAGGCCCGGATAAAGCATAGTTTTGGTTTGACCTGCTCTGTCGGTGTTGGTCCCAATAAGCTTCTTGCCAAACTTGCAAGTGATATGAAAAAACCAGATGGGCTGACAATCATTCGGCCCGAAGAAGTTTCTCAGGTACTGGAAACCATTCCTATCAAAGATCTCTGCGGTGTAGGCTCACAGACGGAGAAGAAATTAAACCTTCTGGGA
>CAJBLH010000308.1 GCA_903953895.1 uncultured Desulfobacteraceae bacterium
GCATATTTGGCATGCCAGAAATTCTATGAACTCAGCTTGTAAGCTTGACTTAACCAATTTTCACGAGGATTTTCTCGAAATGCTACTGGATGTAGTCTGCTATGCAGCCTGAGCTCCCTCAATTTGTACAAAGTCGAGTACTGGTCATTAAAGTGAAAAATTCTGTGTGGATCATTGATGCATTCTCCCCCATAAAGCTTGACGGCTTCGTAAAAGGTCCGGATGCTGCGTTGCGCTGCATCCTTTGTCATTGCGGCGTACTATAACCACTCATCATTCCTCAGGATTTTCGCGTCTTGCTTGCGAACTTTTTCTTTTCTGCTACAAACCTGATGTACCCATAAAAAGTCGAAATTCGGACGGCTTCGTAAAAAGTTCTCAGGGAATGCAATGCAACATACGGACATTTTACGAAGCCGTCAACTTTTAGAAAATTCATTTCGCAAGGCAGCAGAGAGGAGATAATACTGTCGTATATCTCCGAATACCACTTTCTTTCAACGACATAGCTCTTTGGGTGTAATGGTCTCTTTCATTTTCTGACTCCTTCAGGCCTGATCGGCCAGTTGTTTATAAATCGCATCAAAGATGAGTCCGCCTACTTCAAGCGCTTTTAAATCATCATGAAGGACCTTGGTCAGTCCCCGGCAGATCAGGTCCAGCCCGGATGCCTCCGGCGGGGGAAGCAGGTCGTTGACGGAATCCGCGGCATTGACAATGGCGCCGATCTGATCCAGGATTTTGTCGGTGATTTCGTATTCTTTTAATATCGTGCAAAAACTGCATTTCCCGCGTTTATGGCTCAGATTGGCGCCGGCAATGTCAAATGCGATGCCGTCCATTTCCTTGTAGTCGGAGCCGCGCTTGATGAAAACGAACGTCGCATCCGGATCCACGTGTTTTCGAATGAGCCAGGCGCAGGCAATCCTGTCCACCCCAACTTTTTCCCAGGTAATCCATTTCAACTTGATTCCTCCTTTTTATGGAATTTCTCAGCCTGCACTTCACAGGCGGCTTTGGCCTCGGCAGCCAGCGGGGACTTCAGGTAATCCCGGGCTTTAATCTTGTTATATCTTGCCCAGAGCGCCTTGAACTGCCTTTCCGTTTTTGCCAGTTCCGCCTCCTGAATCACCCTGCGGTAATCCCCGTTCACCTGATCCAGGAAAAAATCCCGGATCTCTTTTTCCTGCGATGGCGTCAGCGACTCAGCCTCCCAGACAGAAGCTTGCCCGCCTGTTTCCAGAAATTCCGCGGCAAGCCATTCAAAATGCTCTATGGTGCGCTCTGAATGAGGCAGGATACACACCGATTTCTGAATGGGGAAAACCCCCAGTTTCTTCAGCTTTCTCCAGACCGCAACCTTGTTGGCGGTAGTTTTGGCAAGCGGCAATTTATAAATAAGCATGATCCACTTCAATGTTCCTCCCTCCTTCGAGTGAGATTCAATTTTAACACATGATAATAAATGTAACTTGTTATACACTATATTGCCTATAATATTTTTGTCAACAAGAATGAAATACAACCTATTTCTAAAATAGAATTATATAAACAGACGATAACGCTTGACAACATCAATATGCGCTATTTAATATTTTGTAACTTTAGTTACATTTTTTTAAACCACTATACAATACGCCAAAATATTTTACAATCGAACAGGTTGCTCGAAAGGCACCTGAAATCCAAGGAAGACCAGATGAATTCACTCAATCCATTTATGGGAATCTATGCGGTCGGCTTTTTTGCAAGGATGTCTTATGCGCTTGCACGAAGTCCTGTATTACCGCTTTTCGCCCTCTATTTTGGCGCAGGCCCCGAAGCCATCGGCTGGGTGGTCGGAATCTCAACGGTGACGGGAATTTTCTTTAAACTGCCGGCGGGAGCCATTTCCGATGTGATCGGCAGAAAAAAAACCATGCTTGTGGGCCTGATTGTATTTGCCGTGATGCCCTTCACCTATCTTTGGGTGAAAAATGTGCAATTGCTCATGGTGATCCGGTTTCTGCACGGATTTGCAACTGCCATATACGGTCCGGTGTCCATGGCGGTGATTGCCGAGATTGCGGGGAACAAAAAAGGAGAAATGCTGTCATGGTTCTCTTCCATCACCATTATCGGAAACCTTCTGGGCGCGCCAGTCGGTGGCTGGGTGCTTTACAGCATGTCGAAAACGGCAGCCCTTTCGCTGGGTGATTTCCAAAAAGTATATCTTTTGAGCGGATGCGCCGGGCTCATTTCTCTGTTTTGTGCATGGCGGTATTTGAAAGGCGAAGAAACCATACAAAAGGGGATCGGGCTGAAAAGCGCATTCAGTAAATTTTTATCAGGCATTCATGAAGTGATGAGCGACAGGCGGGTGGTGATCACATCGAGTGCAGAAGGATTGCAGAACATGACCATGGGCGCTCTGGAAGCATTTCTGCCGATTTATGCCGTCAAGGTCGTCGGGCTCAATGAATTCCAGGCAGGGCTCCTTTGGGGAATCCAGGTTCTGGTGACGATCGTATCCAAGCCCATCATGGGAAAGTTTTCCGACGGCTCTGGAAGAAAAGGGGTCATTGCAACAGGCATGGTGCTGTGCGCGGTTTCTTTTGCGTGCGTTCCTCTGCTCAAGACCTTTTACCTTCTGTTGATAACAGCGGCTTTTTTCGGTGTCGGAGAAGCATTTGTCACATCTTCTTCGGCTGCCCTGATCGCTGACCTCTGTAAGAAGCGGCATTTCGGGACCGCCATGGGAACTTTTGGCACAATATTTGATATCGGACATGCATCCGGACCCATTCTAGCGGGAGCTCTGATTGCAGCATGGGATTATCTTTATGCTTTCTGGCTGATGGCTGCTATCCTGCTGATTTTTGTGCCTGTATTTATGCTGGGCGTGGATGTTGACAGTCCACGCAATAACCAATAAGCTCTGCCGGAATTAGAATAATTATGGAGGAAGGCCATGTCATTATTTGACCTGTTTTCAAGCAAAAAAACCTGTGATCTCCTGGTCAATGTGGATGGAAAGGTCGTAGAAAAATACCGGCATTTCCAGGATTTTCTGTCTCATAACCGAGACGCGTTGAATGCCATTGCCCAAATGGAACAGACTTACTACGGTGGGAGTTCCTTCAGCATGGGATCGGCAAAAAAACGCTACGATGACCTGCTGGCATCGACCCATAATCTCATTGACGCGCTGAATGGCATTTCAAAAGGGAAATATGCCGCATTGTCCGATGTCTGCGATCGGATTAACCAGGAATCCGCCCCCTTTTTCAATGCTGGCGTTTCAACTTCCACCGGGGAAATGGTTCTGGCGTTTGAGTCGCTCCGTCCGGATATGGTGAAAATCGCCGGCTCCAAGGCAACGAACCTGGCTACTGTAGGCAGCGCTTTGGGGCTTGCCATACCCCCTGGTTTTGTTATTACCGCTCATGCTTTTGAACGGTTGCTCGAAGAAAGCGGGCTGGCTGCCTCCATACAAGAAAAGCTTGCCGATATCACCACCGACATGACCCCGGAAATGGAGATAAAGTGCCAAGTCATTCAAGACAGCATTTTACAGGCCAGCGTTTCAGAATTACTATCAAATGAAATTTTTGAACACTATGCGGCCCTGGAGGCAAAGACCCATAAGAACGTGCGCATCGCCATGCGCAGCAGCGCTGTCGGTGAAGACACTGAAGCTTCTTTTGCCGGACAGTACATTACGGAACTGAACGTCACCCGGAAAAACATCCTTCATGCCTACAAATCTGTGGTGGCCAGCAAGTATTCGCCCCGGGCGATTCTTTACAGACTCCGCTACGGGCTGGACGACCGAGAAACGCCCATGTGCGTGGCCGGAATCATGATGATTGATTCCAAATCCAGCGGCGTTCTTTATACGGTTGACCCCTCCAGGCCGGAATCTTCGGTTTTGAAGATCAGCGCCCTCTGGGGGCTTGGAGAATATCTTGTCAGCGGCGAGGCTTCACCCGATGTTTTCTTTGTGGACATATCCACCGGCAAGATACTTGAAAGGGATATCCGCAGAAAAGAGATGCAACTTGTCAATCTGGATACCGGCGGCGTACTCCTTAAAGAAGTTCCGGAAGCTGAGCAAGCGTTGCCGTCCATTGATGACAGCACCGTTGATGCCCTGGTTCGCAGCGGATTAGCACTGGAAACATATTTTAAGGAACCGCAGGATGTGGAGTGGGCTGTTGATCAAAGCGGCAAACTCTTCCTCCTCCAATCCAGGCCGCTTGGCTTCGTGACGGCAACAACAAAGGTGAACATAACACCACACGTTTTTCCCGATCACCCAATTCTGTTGTCCGATGGCAAAACCGCATCAACCGGCACAGCCACTGGTAGGGTTTTTATTGCCGGGGTTGGCAACCTGAGCCGTATTCCCGATGATGCTATTTTGGTGACCAGGGTCGCCTCCCCCGATTATGCAGCGCTGATGGGAAAAATCAGGGGAATCATCACCGATGTTGGCAGCGTGGCCAGTCATCTGGCTTCAGTTGCGCGCGAATTTGGCGTTCCCGCTATTTTTGATGCCGGACAAGCGACAACCATCCTGAAAGACGGTGATGCGATCACGATGGTGGCCGACACCACAACCGTTTACCAGGGAATTGTTCCGGAGCTGGCGGAAAGCGTAAAACCCATGAAGCAGTTTATCTTTGAAAGCCCGGTTCACCGCCGCATGAAGGCTGTCCTGGATAACATTTCACCTCTGAATCTTACGGACCCGAAACACCCTTCCTTTTCCCCCGAAGGTTGCAAGACCCTTCACGATATTATCCGGTTTGCTCACGAAAATGCCATGAAAGAAATGTTCGGCCTTTCCGGACAGGATAAAAAAGATGTCACAGCAATCAAACTGACGGCAAATTTTCCGCTATCTCTTTATTGCATCGACTTGGGCCAAGGCCTGAAACAAGGGTTGACCACCTGCGATACAATTACTCCCTTTGACATTGAATCCGTGCCGATGAAAGCGATCTGGAGCGGATTCGCCCACCCCGGCATCTCCTGGTCCGGCACCGTCAATTTTGGATTCGGAAACCTCATGACCCTCATGGCATCCAGCGCAACGGCCGAGCTTGGTGCAGGCATCCCAGGGGGCGACAGCTATGCCATTCTCTCCCGGGAATACCTCAATTTAAGCGCCAAATTCGGCTACCATTATGCCAATGTGGATACTTTCTGCGGGGATGATGCTGGTCATAATTACATTGCCCTTCAGTTTTCTGGCGGGGCTGGCGCCTACTTCGGAAGGTCCATGCGAATCCATTTTCTCTCCGAAGTACTCGAGCGCCTTGGTTTTTCGGTTGTTGCTACGGGAGATCTTCTGGAGGCCAGCCTGTCAGGCTACAACAGGATATCCATGGAAAAAACTCTGGATCAACTGGGAAGGCTTCTGGCTGCTAGCCGGCTTCTGGATATGGCCATTCCCAATCAAGGTAGAATCGACTCTTTGACAGAAGCTTTCTTCAATGGGGATTATGATTTTCTCGGAAATGCTGGAATCAATAGCCTGCCAAACTTTTACACGCATGCCGGAGACTGGAAACCAGTTGTCGAAGAAGGCAGAACTCTTTGCCTGCAGGACGGTTCCCGGTGGGGAACCAGCCTGTCCTCAGGCATGGCCAATCTGATGGGGAAAATGGTGGGTGTAAAATATCAGGAATTTCTGGATAACATCCGGGCATATTATTACTTTCCCATCGCCATTGCCAAAGAGAGCGCCGTTACGGACGCCATTTTACAAGTCGATGTCCGGCCGGTTTCCGGAAGTATTGACCGGGCGGGCGGCTTGGTGTTCGGTCTGATGAATGTGGGCAACTATTTTGTTCTGCGGATCAACGCGCTTGAAGATAATTTCAATCTGTTCGAGTTCATCAATGACAGACGATTCCAGCGGGCATCGGTACACCAAAAAATCGAGACAGCGAAATGGTACCGGATCAAGGTAGAAATATCCGGTCAAACCCTGAAGGGGTACCTTGATAATGAGCTATTGATCGAATATACCGCGGAAAGGTCACTGAACGGTTACGTTGGCATCTGGACCAAGGCTGATTCCGTTACTTATTTCGATGCTCTGAGCATCGAAGAAAACAGCAATCAGAGGAACATAGGGTTTCACAGTTTATAATGAAGATTTATGGGTTTATCTGTTTGTGGGATTATATGGATTTGCCCGGCACGCTCCTCATCCGGGGCGTTGGTTACCGATACAATTCTTGATTGATGATCAAGTTCTTCAAAATTGCCGGCCCGAAGTCAGAGAGCCCGACTCGGCCGTCACCAGAATTACCCCTGTAGATTGACAATTAAGTCCCATCCATTATCTGCTTCCCGAAATAATGTCAAATTCAAACCCTTCCAATTTAAATATTGACATTCATACCATTAATATATAAATGACAATTTATATATTAATGGTATATTTGAATAGCAGCGAGGTATCGTTTGAGACCGACCAGAAAGACCTCAGCCGGATTTCCAGCGATGGAACTAACGTATAGGTAGTCTTTTACCCGCCCAGCAAAATACAGGATGGATATTTTTCTATGGAAAAGCGATCCCGAGGAAAGCCTTTTAATGGCACCGATACAGCAGAAATAAATGAAGAATATCCTGCTGAACTGAAGAAAATGGAGCTACACGATGCGTATTTTCAAACGGTCGCCTTTCTGGCTAAAAGCCTCTCTGATGAGAATCGACTGAGAATCATCCTTTGCGTGAGTTGCGGCAAGAAATCCGTATCCAGCATCGTTGAAGAGCTCGGCCTCTCTCAGCCTCTCGTTTCTCATCACCTGAAGGAGCTCAAGCGCTCGCTCCTGGTCAAGATCGAGCGCAATGGTCCTTTTGTCTATTACGAGTTGGTTGACAATAGAATTCTCGATGTCGTTAAAACCTTGAGCATTGTGGCCACAGACCTGTTAACCGCCAGAAAAACCTTTTGAGAATTGGGAGGCGATTTGATCCGTATGGAAAATATACTTAAAATCGTAGGCCGCATGGACCCTGAAGAAGCGCTCACCGAGCTATCCAAGGTGTTGAAAATGCTTTTCTCGGCTTTGGGTGAAGAGGCCCGTTCTGAATTCCTGTTGAATCTCATGGGAGAATCCGGAGGAGACAAAGTCTCAAGCCTGGTTCATCTCTGACTGGCCGAATGCATGGGCGAAGGTGTCGACCCGACGCAGATGTGTCAGAGACTGGTGGATAAGGTTGCTCAGTCAAAGCAACTGATGGCGATGACTGACCCGGATCTTCTGGTGCTGTTCGAAGACTGGTTTGAAGAGTTGGAAGAAGAGATCATTTCGCTTATCAAAGCGCATGGTCCTCTGAATCCTGAAGCGCTTGCCGAAAAAACCGGGCTTTCCCTCAGAGGTGCAACGTTTCTCCTTTCAAAACTAAAGCGCGAGGGAAAAGCATAGACATTGAACAGCTTTCATTTGACTGAAAAGGATTTTTTTATGCAGAACAAGAAAACGACATTCATAGCCTTTGTGGCGGTACTCCTCACAGTGGGAGCCATCTGGTTCAGCAATCGCGCAGTGATTCCCAAGCAGGCCACATGGGACGATGTTCTGGCCGAGGGGAAGAACGGTGGTTACAGAATTATAACCACTGAAGCGCTATCCGAACTTTATCAAAAAGACGCCGGCAGCCTTCTTCTGGTGGACACCCGTCAGGAGTGGGAGTACCGTACAGGGCATCTCAAGGGCGCGGTTAACTTTCCCATGGAGCCCACCAAATGGTCGGAATGGCGAAGGGCTTCGGCTCTCGAAACCTTCCTGGGGCCAGACAAGGATTGCACCATCATCTTCTACTGAGCGGGTCTTACTTGAGTCCGCAGTGACTCGGCGGCCCGTGTGGCCGTAAAGCTTGGCTATAAGAACGTTTATCGTGATCCTTACGGTTATCCGGAATGGCAAGGACGGGGGCTGCCCGTTGACAGCGCCCCGGCAGGTCTGGCGCAATCAGGTGAAGCGCCCAAAGCACCCGGGCCGCTATATGGCTGGGCCATGATCTGGACGCTCCTTGGCATCTTTGTCGGCGGCATGGCATTAAACCTGACTCCTTGCATCTATCCCCTGATCCCCATTACCATCTCATACTTTGGCGGCCAGGCCGCAAAGGAAGGAGAAGGCCAGGGAAAGCTCGTGGCGCACGGTTTGTGCTACATGATGGGTCTTGCGGTCACCAACTCCGTGCTTGGGGTGGTTGCCTCCCTGACAGGCGGCCTCATGGGCGCGATGCTCCAAAATCCCATTGTGCTCATCGTTGTGGCGGCGGTTCTCATCGTTTTTGCCACAAGTCTCTTTGGGCTGTGGGAGATGCGTCTTCCAAGCGGGCTGACACAGGCAGCCGCAAAATCCTATACGGGATACTTCGGAAGCCTGTTTATGGGCCTGACCCTCGGGGTGGTCGCGGCCCCCTGCATCGGTCCTTTCGTGCTGGGACTCCTTACCTGGGTGGCAAGTATGGGAAGCCCCTGGCTCGGGTTCTTGATCTTTTTTACATTAAGTCTGGGGCTGGGACTGCCCCTCTTTTTCCTGGCCATGTTCTCGGGGCAACTGAAAAAACTTCCCCGCTCGGGCGGCTGGATGATCTGGGTGAGAAAGCTCATGGGCTGGGTGCTGGTGGCAATGGCCGTGCATTTCATCAGGCCTGTTCTACCCGGGCATTGGGGAACTGTTCTGATTGCCCTTGTCGCTCTGGCCGCGGGGCTGCACCTTGGGTGGATCGACAACAGTCAGGCCAACTTCCGAGCTTTCCCCTGGCTAAAGGGCGGAGCCGGCATCATGTGTTTGGTTCTATCGACCTTCCTCATCGCCTCGTGGGCCATGCGGGGGCCGGGCGTTACCTGGAAGTCCTATTCGGAGGAAACGCTGAAAGAGGCCCAAAACCTGAAAAAGCCTGTTATCATCGATTTCTATGCCACTTGGTGCACGCCGTGCCGGGAGATCGAGGAAGTCACCCTTCACGATCCTTTGGTCGTAAAGATGGCGGAAAGCGGCTTTTTCATGGTCAAAGTGGATGTGACCCAGGGCGGTAACCCTTTGAATGAGCGGTTGCTGCAACAATACGGGATCAAAGGGGTCCCGACCATCGTGTTTCTGGATACCGAAGGCAAGGAAAGGCGGGATCTGCGCTTGGTGGACTACATACCGTCCGATCAATTCCTTGGCCATATGGCGGCGCTTAAGAAAAGCGGCAGCTAAAGAAAGGAGAGATAAAATGCTGAAAGTAAGATTTTTCCTGAATGAACCCAATGGAAAGCCGTGAAAGGGTTTTCTCGAAATGATGCCCAGGTTGGGCGAAAAATACAAGGATATCGAGATCGAAGTCATGTCCAGACCCGTTGCGCAATACCAGTGCGATGAGTACTTTGAACTGGAGCTGCCGGTTGCACCGGCCGTTATGGTCTCAGATGAGATCGTGGTTGAAGGCGCCGGTACTTCACAGGACAAAGTGGAAAAGGTTATCTGCCGATTGCTTGGGATAATCCCAAACGAAACGGAAGAAAAAGGAAATTCCGGGTCGTCTTTTTGGAAAATTGGGTGCCCACGATTCATTCGGTCCAATAAGTGATGGTCATTTTTCCGTGAACCATAATTCGTACTGATGGCACTCCGGCCGAAATGCCGGAGGCGCAAACCCAGTTAAGGGAGAAAAAACATGCTGAAAATGAGCGTTTTTTTAAATGAGCCCGGCGGCAAGCCTTGAAAGCATTTCGCTGAAATAATCCCCAGGTTGGGGGAAAAATATAACTTGAAAATCGAAACCACTTCCAAACCCTTCAAGGAGTATCGCACCGAAGAATATGCCAAACTGGGGCTGCCAAAAGCCCCAGCCATCATGGTCGGGGATGAACTTATCGTTCAGGGCTGCGATATAGATGAAGAAAAACTGGAGGCTGCCATCTGCCTCCATCTCGGGCTGCCTGAACCGGAACCGCAAAAGAAGGGGATTCTGGGTCGGCTGTTTAAATAAGGGGCTCGAATGGGGTGATTCCGACATTTCAGCCTGCCAACTTTGGCCGTGTGTATGCGGCCTATGGAGGTGTGTTCATTGTCCTTTCAATCATTTGGGGATGGAAGGTCGACGGAGTGTCTCCTGACAGATTTGATGTCTTCGGCGGGCTGGTTTCGTTGATCGGTGTGGCCATCATCATGTATTGGCCGCGAGGATGAGGGGTTGGGGTTGACAGACACGGGGAAAGATGCAGCAGAAGATCAAAGGTGGACCTATGGAATCTGATAAGAACCGCAAAGGGCCTGCAATCAAGGCGGCGATGTTAATTATCTTCCTTGTTACGGCTATTGTGATTGCACGTTTTACTCCTTTGAAGGCATTTCTCAATGCTGAAAGGCTGGGGCAGCTTTTGAAGACCGCGGGGCCTTGGGCGCCTGCGGCATATATCGGCGCCTACGCAGCGGGCGTCTGTTTATTCATGCCGGGGACGCTTCTTGCCACTGTCGGCGCTGCGATTTTTGGTCCCTACTACGGCTTTATTTACGTCTGGTTGGGTGCCATGATCGGCGCGGTCCTGGCGTTTTTCATCGGACGCTACCTCGGGAGGGATTTTGCCGCATCCCTCATCGGCAACAAGCTCGGGAAATACGATGAGGCCATCGAGCGAAACGGCTTTGCCACGGTTCTTTACCTGCGCCTGGTCTATTTTCCGTTTACCCCGATGAATTTCGGCATGGGGCTCACCCGGGTACGCTTTTGGGATTATTTCTCCGGCACAGCGCTCGGCATCATCGTCGGTACGTTCATCTTTACGTTCTTTGTGGGAACGATCAAGGATGTCTGGTCAAGCGGCCAGTGGGGCGGATTGCTTTCGTGGAAGGTGTTCTTCTCCCTTGGGCTTTTTGTCTTCTCCTTCTTTATTCCGAAAATAATCGAAAGGTTGAAAGCATGGCGGCAAATCGGAGTTGTATAAAAGATTGTCGTCAATAATTAAAAATATCATCAAGGAGGCACAATGGCAGTCATTGAAAAATTTTTAGGAAAGCGGGTGAATCTTCCAGATAACCTGCGCTATTTTGTCAAACAGGGCCTATGGGCCAGATTGGACGACAGCAGTACCATCACCTTAGGATTTTCCGAGGCGGCACTGACTCTTTCCGGCGGAATCCAGGACCTGAACTTTCTGGCAGAAGACGGCGAAACCGTTGAACAAGGCCAGTCTGTTCTTTTTGCAATCACCGGCAAGATCCTTTATATTGATTCTCCGATTCAGGGCACAATTCGCTTCAATGCCGAAGCCAAAACAAATCCTGAGGCAATCAACCAGGATCCCTATGCCAAGGGATGGCTGTTTGCGGTAACCCCCGCAGGAGCTGCAGACAGAGAATATTTGGACCTTCCGGACTGTGCGACGTATCTGTTAAGCCTTCAGAACAGCGAAGGGTTCAAAAATCCGGAAGGACTCAAAGGCGGTGTCAGCGGCGTGTGCAAAGCGGTTTATTCGGGAATCCGGATGCAGAAAATTCAATAAAAGGACATTGTAGACAAAAATTGCCTGTCTATCAGGAATGCATCATTATCTGAAATGAAACACACCATGAACGTCGAAAATGAGACTGAAGAACTGCTATTGACGATTCGACAGAGGGCATACAATCTGATGTCCACCGGCCGGATGATGTGTTCGGAAGCTGTGTTATCCGTATTGAATCAGGGGCTGGGCGGCGATTTGCCGCCGGATATCGCCATGAAGGTGGCAGCCGGGTTTCCGGAAGGCATCGGCGGCTCCGGGTGTACCTGCGGCGCCCTGACTGGAGGTGTGATATCGCTGGGTCTTTTTCTTTCCCATGGCAATGCGGGGAACCGTCGCAAGGCCATGGCCGCTTCCGGCCGATTGCACCATGATTTCAAGACCAACTTCGGCTCTACCTGTTGCAGAGTGCTGATCAAAAACAATTCTTCGGATTCTCCCCATTATTTTAATGCCTGCTGCGAGCGCGGCGGCTGGGCCGCGGAACATGCGGCCCGGATGATTCTGGCGGAAAGACCGGAGCTGACCCCTGAGGCGGATCAGGCATTTTTACACAGGGAGGATTCCCGAATCGCGGTTATGTTCAAGAAAATCCTTACCAACGTATTCGCGCTGTTCAGTCATAAATGATGAACATTATTGCATGGCAACATAAACTGTTTAAAAGGGTTACAGTTGATGAGTACTGAAATAGCGATTCGATTGGGGTTTTTCCTCGGAATCTTTGTTCTGGTTGCCGTTTGCGAAATTCTTGCACCGCGTCGTGCCTTGACCACCTCCAAGGCGAGCCGCTGGTTTGCAAACCTGATGATCATCGGCCTCAACCCCCTTTCGGTACGCCTGGTTTTCCCGGTATTTCCCGCTGCCATGGCGCTGCTTGCAACCGAGCGTCAATGGGGTCTGCTCAACAACGTCGATCTGCCCTACTGGATTGAAGTCGCCATGGGTGTGGTCGCGCTCGATCTTTCCATCTACCTGCAGCATGTGCTCCATCACGCGATTCCAGCTCTTTGGCGCCTGCATATGGTGCACCATGCCGATCTTGATTATGACCTTACGACCGGTCTTCGCTTTCACCCCATGGAAATCGTTATTTCCATGGGAATCAAGCTCATGATGGTAGCAGCGCTCGGCCCCCCTGCCCTGGCCGTACTCATTTTCGAAGTGGCCCTCAATGCAACATCCATGTTCAACCACAGCAATATCCATATTCCCATAGCCGTTGACCGAATCCTTCGGCGCTTTGTTGTGACTCCCGACATGCACCGGGTGCATCATTCCGTGATCATCCGCGAGACGAACAGCAATTACGGCTTCAGTCTTCCCTGGTGGGACAGGCTTTTTGGAACATACAAAGACCAGCCGGTCAAGGGACATACGGATATGATAATCGGACTCTCCCAATTCCGAGATCCACGAAAGCTGACGCTGCCCCGCCTGCTGATACTGCCGTTCGTAGGCAACCCTGGCCAGGTTCCAATCAACAGACATTAATGACTGCAAATTTTTCGCCGCGTGCAACAGGAGCAATGCTTTTGCAATGCATGACGCGATGCCGGTCAACGGAGGCGCGCAAGGAGTTACTCCGGTCGGGTGTCGTGGCGGCAACAAGGCGTTTTTCCAGCTCGTCGGAAATCTCTCCCTTCACGGTCACGATAAAGGCTCCATCCGGTCGATTTTCCACCTGAACCCGCTCGGCCACGTCAGGGGCAAGGCCGGTCAAATCCGGCTCGTTATCGACGGTTTCGAGCAGAACGGGAGTACGGTTAAACAAGTCGCCATTTGTTGAGCCAAAATCATCGAAGCCCGGCAGCCGCAGTTGAAGTGACGTGGAGGCTTCATCCGGTTCAAAGCCCATTTTCTGCACCAGCGTATCCGTGAGGGTGCGCGCCCCTTCACCAAAGCGCGGACTGGATACATGAGTATAGGCGCAGTTCAGGGCGGCGTTCGTGCGGGTCTTGGCGTACGGCATCCGCAGGATGCGCCCTAAAAGCTGTTCGATGTCGGTTGCGCTGCTGATGTTCGCAACAGAGCACAGCACATAGGCGAAAGAACAATCCCACCCTTCTTTCAGCGCTTCCACGGTGATGATGAATTCAACAGGGCAAGCCTTATCGAATAAGTTGATGGCGTCCAATTCGCGCTGTGCGCCAGTGGCTATGGCGATTTTTTCCGGTGTGATATTCTCATTTTCGATCAGGTATGTTTTCAGGACGTCAACGGTCACTTCCTGCCCCTTGTCCTGGGCTTGAAACAGCGTCAAGGGGCGGATATAGTTGCGCGGATCGCTTTTGGCCGTTTCCGCCAGGCGTGCGCGGGTCTCGATCGCGTCATGCACGGCAGCACGCCAGTCGGGATGCTCAGTCAAAATGATGGGAAGTTTTATCATCTGCGCCGCTTTCACCTCGGCGGCGGATGCCCGAAACAAGACGTTGCTCCCGTTCTGCGGATCGGTGTTCGGTGTGGCGGTGAACTCGACGATGCAGGACGGACGCAAAGCGGCCAGCATATCGAAAGAAAGATGGGTGCCGGCCTTGTGCGCCTCGTCCACGATGACAAGGGGGCGGTGAAAGGCCATGAGGTTGACGAAAGAAAACTTGATCTGGCCCTTCTCGTCGCGGTCAAGCCCCGTTGCGTTGGCGGGGATATCAATTGTTTCAATCTGATCATTGATAACCTTAAAAAATTCCACAAGTTCCACAAAATCATCATTGATCAACCTCAACCTGATTCGGATAAAACCGGAATTAGCATAAGTTCGCCTTTTTAGCATATCGATACTTCTGACAAACGAACTGATGGAAAGAGTCATTTTGATTGTATCGATATAGTGATCGGGATTCATAACAGAGCACCCATTTTCAGATGTCTCAATCGCTTATTGGCATCTTGCCACATCTGATAGATTGCACTCCATTCGAACATATCGGCATCATCACCCATTTGGCCGGACTGAAATTTCTCAAAGAACAATTTTGAGGAAAGTCCGTATTGTTTTTCAAACTCAGCCAAACTGGCAGTCAGAGATTCGGTTTTCTGCTGAATTTGAATCCGCTCTATGGCAATCAGTTTATCAATGGTTGCGTCAACGATATTGCTTCTGTATCCATCCTGATAGAGTTTATCTAAAATGGGACCATGTCAATTGGCTACGCAGCGCGTAGCTTTTGTTAATATCAGGAAATGTCACAAAAGAATTCGCGTTAAGAATATTTGATTGATGCAGGATAGGCAAGCAAGAAATGGGTTTCAACTTAAGGATATGAGCGACATGACCCGCACCTGCTTGAATGTGCGGTTTCGGTATGTTTCGGGTTTCAGATGAAAACCCTTTCTCTGTATGGCTATCAGCAATATCTCGTTCAAATCTTGCCGCTGAAAAAATTATTCGGGCAAAAATTCAGAAATTTATTGGTCAGAAATGCTGTTTCCTGCGGATAATGATATAACTATTTGTTATTTAAATCAATATTTATCAGGATAAAATCACCGTACATCATTTATCAAGTGACTTTTAGAAAAAAATGATACATGATAAAAAATATGGAGCCACACCTTTTACCGCAGCTTGATGCCAAAGGATGGCGTTGAAACAAATATTCGAGGTTTCCTTCAGCGCCCTGGATGCATGCAAGAAGACTTGGCAACTGCGGCAATGGCCCAGTTCGGCAGCGGCTGGGTCTGGAAGAGAAGTGATGTGATGGAAAACTTTTGAAAGTATGGAAGCCAACGAAAAACGTTTGACAATAAAAAGGAAAATCGTGAAATGAACCGACAAAAAAAGTACAGTATTGCGTTAGTCTCAATCTGCATTCTGTTGGTTGCAGGTGTCACCACCGCCGTTTTTTCTGCGCAGCAGGGGAAGGTTGTCTCCAGCTATGGACCGACGAACCAGGACGTCACCTTCGACCAAATCAAAGCCGATCGTATGGCCGTGAAAGATGTGCGGGCTAAAGAGCACTTGGAATTGATGAGTTCCCGCTATGAGCTATCAAAAAAGGGCGCCGCCGAATCCACTATGTCAGGCGGAAAACCCATTCCCGTTGGGCCGACAGCCAAACTCCAGAACGTAACATGGGAGCAGCTTGGTAAAATGACTCCTGAACAGATCAAAGAAAAGGGGGTTTTCCCATACAAGCCCCTCCCGTTTGCAGACCACGCCGAGGGGGGAATGCTCTTCCCGGAAATGATCACGAAACCGCTGCCGCGGTTGGTGCGCTTTGATTTGGATTTCGACCTGCCCGAACATATCCTTCCAGATCCGGCCCCTGGGATTTTCCTGACTACCCGGCCCGACCTCGGTGACGTAGCAAAAGGGCGGCTGATTACCATCGACAATTACTACGAAATTTTCAACGGCATCCTGAATCCCAAGCAGCTTGAGGGCCTGCGCCTTCTCGTGACCCAGTTTCCACAACAGCAATTTAATGCGACTGAAGATCGCCGGACCAACAGGCCCAGCTTGGGCGTAACCTGTTTCGACTGTCATGCCAACGGCCATACCAACGGAGCCAACCACCTTGTCGGCGACATCCGCCCACAGGAATTCAGACACCGTATCGAAACGCCCACCTTGCGGGGAGTAAACATTCAGCGGTTATTCGGTTCACAGCGTGCTTTGAAGACAGTGGAGGATTTCACGGAGTTCGAGCAGCGCGCCGCCTACTTCGACGGCGACCAGTGCATGGCCGCCAAGAAGGGCGTCAACATTCTTGAAAGGGGTTCCCAGGTGCATTTCATGGCGGAATTTCTGGCGATCCTTGATTTTCCTCCGGCGCCCAAGCTCAATATCTACGGCGAACTCGAACGGAGCAAGGCTATCCCGAATGACCTACGCGGTGAGACGCTTTTTAACGGGAAAGCTCGGTGCGCCGCATGCCATCCTGCCCCCTACTACACCGATAACAGTATGCACAATCTTATGGCTGAGCGTTTTTATAGGCAGGAATTAGTAAATGGCATGATGATGGCGCATGATGGGCCTATCAAGACATTTCCCTTGAGAGGCATCAAGGACTCTCCTCCCTATCTGCACGACGGAAGGTGCTTCACGCTTGAAGATACGGTGGAATATTTCAACCTTGTGCAGCAACTCCAATTGACTGCTCCGGAAAAGCAGGATCTGGTTGCCTTCTTGAAGGCATTGTAATCGTTCCAATCGGTGCCGGAACCAAACCTATAATATAGGCCCTGCTTGAAATGAAGCCAGCAGGGCCTTATAAGGTTACAAGGTCTGCGTGACAGAAGATATCGTTATCGCCAATGCCGCCCGCGCCCATGAAAATCTGGCATTGGTGGCATCAAAATCCGGACCGGAGGTTATAAAGGCTGCCGTGCCCTTGATCAGAAAGCCCGTGCCAGGGCCATTTTTGCCGGCAACCTTGCTGCTCCCCATTGTTATCAATACGTTATTGTTTTCTGCGATGTTAGCCTCCGTAAGGTGCATGTAGCCGGCAGGAATCAACAAACGCCCATCCTCTGTAATTCGTATGTAACTGTTCCATGTGTTCACCATGTGTGGACCATCTTTGCCCAGGGTAGCAATAGCAACCACCCCATCCTTTTTCAGAACTTCAAGCATTTTTTCTGGAATCATCGTGATTACCTCCTATAGCTTGCGTGGATACGGAATCTGAGACGAGTAAATGTGCTGCCATTATTTATGCAAATTTCACATGAATCAAGGGGGGAGACATTTCCTTTGACTCTATGCAAAAGTTTTCTTAGGCTGTTTTCAATATGCAAAGGAATGCTTGTGTCGGTTGGGAGTACATGTCCGCTTGTATATTAATGACAATAATTATACAAGCAACTTTACTATGCAAGCCTATCATTCAAGTCACAATAAACCGTAAATGAATCGAAGAATTCAATATGATATTCAGAAATATACTTCATCTTGTTTGGGTAGCATTTATTATTGCTGCACCGTGTTTCGGAGATGATTCGGCATTACCGTTGAGTTCTGAAGAACAAGGCTGGATTAACAAAAATCTTACAGTTAGAGTCCGCATCGGAAATATTCCTCCGTTTATGATATCAGATGGTAAAATACAAGGCATCGCCATAGATTATTTAACTTACATATTCAACCGTAATGGTATTAAATATCAGTATATTAGCAAATCAGAAGTCACTTGGCCCCAAGCCCTTAAATATATTGAGCAACACGACGTTGTGGATATGGTTCCAACCGCAAAAGTTACTGAAGAACGTAAGAAAATCATGATCTTCACCAATGAGTATATTTTTGCACCCTGGGTTATATTTACCCGGTCTGACGCAGATTTTATAAGTTCAATAGCAGATTTAAAGGGAAAAACCGTTTCGGTTGAGGAAGGCTTCGTAATTCATGAAAAGCTGAAGCAAGACTACCCAGGGATCACGCTTAAAATAGCTTCATCAAAATTGGAAAATTTTACTGAGATCCCCGTTAAAGATCTATCAACAGGCTTAGTCGATGCATACATTGGAGATCTCTTGTCGACCACTTATATTATACAGTCAAGGGGTTATACGAACATAAAGGTGGCGGCTCCAACGCCATTCGATAACCATAATCAAGCCATGGCCATACGAAACGACTGGCCGGAATTGGCAAGTATCATCAATAAGACCCTTTCTGCCATGACACAGGATGAACATTCTGCAATTCGCAACAGGTGGCTTTCTATCCGATATGAATTTGGCATAAGTAAAAAAGATTTAATAAAATGGATTTTAAGTATTGCCGGAGTTGCATCACTTTTTATTGGGTTTGTTTTAATTTGGAACAAGCGGCTTAAATCAGAGGTTTTTTTTCGAAAAATGATTGAAAAAAACCTGTTGGAGAGTGAAACCCGCTTGCGAACTCTGGTGCAAACCATTCCTGACCTGATCTGGCTTAAAGATTTGGATGGAGTGTATCTGGACTGCAATATAATGTTCGAGCGTTTTTTTGGCACTGAAAAAAAGGATATTATTGGGAAGACCGATTATGACTTTTTTGATAAGGAGCTGGCCGAATTTTTCAGGGAAAATGATTCCAAAGCATTAGCAGCCGGAAAACCCAATTCAAACGAGGAATGGCTGACCTTTGCA
>CAJBLH010000309.1 GCA_903953895.1 uncultured Desulfobacteraceae bacterium
CCGGTGCTTCCGTAACCGAGGGGGTGGCGCAGATCACGGCCACCGGACAGGCCGTACTGCGAATTCTGCCACCGGGCATCACCCCGCCTTTCATTATCCGATACAATGCCTCCAGTGTTCCGATTCTGCAATACAGTCTGGTCGGATCGAAATGTGCCCACCGTGATGGTGGTTTCGCCCAAACCCGGCCAGAGCATGATGCACTCGGCCCTGCCGGCGGAAATCAAGCCCTGGGTGGAAGCGCCGATCTATGCCCGCATCAGCGGTTATCTGAAGCAGCGATATGTGGACATCGGCGATGCCGTGGAAGCCGGCCGGCTGCTTGCCACAATCGATACCCCGGAGCAGCTTCAGGAGCTGGAACGGGCCCGAGGCCAGCGCGATCAGGCCGAAGCCGCTCTGGGAATCTCCAGAATCACGGCCGTCCGCTGGGCGGAATTGTTGACAACCGCCAGTGTCAGCGAACAGGATGCCGCCGAAAAACAGGCGGACTTCAAGCTGAAAACCGCCCTGGTTGCTTCGGCCACAGCCGAAGTGCGGCGGCTGGAAAAAATCCAGGAATTTACGAAGGTGACCGCACCATTTTCCGGTATCTTTTCAGGCTGTGCGGTCGGACCCGATTATCAGCGTCCCGAGGCAGGCCGGATTCCGGAAGCCTATGTCGGTCCCGGAAAGGACCGGAAAATCGCCGCCCCCTGTGCGCATATCCCCAAGGGCGACTGGTGGGAAATATTCGAGGATGCGGAACTCAACCAGTTGGAAGCCGAAACCATGGCGGCCAATCAGGATTTGAAGATGGCCGTCGCCCGTTTCGCTCAGGCCAGAGCTGTTGCCAATGTTGCCGAATCCGCGCTTTTTCCCCGTCTGGGGTTTTCAGCGGTTCAGGTGGATCAGCGGGATTCCAAGCACCGGCCGGTCGGCGGCAAGCCCGATCAGACCTATGATACCCTTACCGTGCCGTTTGATTTCAGCTATGAAATCGATATCTGGGGACGGGTCAAGCGATCGGTCGAACTCGCTCGAAACCGTCGGGCCGCCGGCATGGTTTCCGACCTGAATGTGGCGCAGGCCGAGACGGTTCTGAAAAATGCCCTGGCGCAGACGCCCGACATTGCCATGCAGCGAATCAAATACCAGAACGCGCTGGCGGTATTGACCGGCAGCACCGCATCCCTGTTTCAGCTTCCGGAGCGGCCCCTGCTGATGACACCTGTGGTTGTTCCGGCCGGATTACCGTCCGAGCTGCTTGAACGCCGGCCAGATATCGCCAAACCGTCCTCACGGCTTTTGCAGAAGTGGAAAACAATCTATCTGCCGAGCAGCTTCTGGCCAATGAATATCAGAAGGTACTGGATGCCTTGCAGTCTGTGCGCCGGCAATTGGAAATTGCCGACAACCGATACAGCGCCGGCCTTGCAACCTATCTGGAGGTAGCCGCCGCACAGAATGCGGCCCTGGGTATCGAACGCACCGGCGTCCGGCTCCGGGGCCTGCAACGGGTATCGGTTGCCGCCCTGATCAAATCGCTCGGTGGCGGGAGGCACTGTTTCAGTTCAATGCGAAATGAATTTTCTGAAAGTCTATATTGATGGAACCGCAGGCATTACATGCCAAAGAATGCGAGACCGTATTTTATTCCGGTAAAAACAATGATACCGGCAAGCATCCATTTGATGGCGCGAGCGGGTACAAATTTCTGGCAGCGCGCCCCCAGATACATGCCGGCCATGCCGCCCAGGCCGAACAGAATGCCGAGCAGCCAATCCGGCGCTATGGAGAGGTTGGGATAAAATGGGGCGATGGCCTGGTAGAAAGTGACTCCAGCCACAGAGGTGATAAACGTTCCCATCAGCGAAGCACCGGCAATGGTATAGATCGGCAGCCCAAAAAACGTGACAAAAAACGGGGCGATAATGGCGCCGCCGCCAATGCCGTAGATGCCTCCCACTATCCCCACGATGAAGCTGAGGGCGAAGATGCCCCAGAAAGACACATCGAACGATTCGCCATAAAAGGTGTAACCCAGGCGCCTCATGTTGAAATGGATGCCAGTGATGGGTGAAAAGGTTTCCGGGTTCCCCGGATTCGACGGATCATTTTGACTGCGATAATTGCGCACCAGCTCCTGAAATCGCTTTTCGCTGGCTGCCTTGTCTGTAGCGCCTGCATTTTTCTTCGTCAGGTCCAGAATCATCCGGATTCCGATATACAGGAGGACGCCTGCAGCGAACACCTTGAAATTTCTGGCATCCGGAAGGTAGGCGACCCGCACGATCGCGCCGATGAGAACACCCGGCAGCGTACCGATCACAACGACCCAGGTCAGGGGCCAGACCATGCGGCCTTCCTTAAAGTAACGATACACACCGCTTGGGATCGCCACAATGTTGAAAAGTTGATTGGTAGCACTGACAGATGGGTTGACATACCCCAGAAATGACATCTGAAACGGAAGCAGCAGAAAGGCTCCGGACACGCCGCCCATGGATGTAAAAAAGGAAATTGTAAAAGCGACCAGGGGGGGTATCCAGATGGAAACTTCAATTCCGGCAGTTTGAAAAAACATGACAGGATCTCCTTTGTGAAAAGTTGCCAGGCTTTAATAAACACGATTATAATATATATCGTGTTTATCACTACCAGCAAATCACATGCGCTGTCAAGAAAGTTTCGGATCCTTTCCCGGAATCGGCATCTATTCTTAATAACAAAGGGATTTGCATTGTACCGGCGGGGTTGAAAATCGGGTCTCTGATCACAGCGGAAGCCAAGGATACCTGGGTGATTTTAACAAAAGGCGACGATGAACCCCGGCTGCACGGCTGAAAACCGGTTTCGATGCGCCATTTCCAGAATCACCGGTGTTTACCATCCGGTTTCCTTGGCACAGGAAAGCGTGTCGGCATCACCGAAACGACCGGCGCTCCAGCCCCTATCCCTGATATTGTTCTTTTATCGCCAGTATCTCATCTTGAACCGCAAAAAATATATCCACGACCTGCGGATCAAAATGGGTTCCTTTGTTTTCCTGAATGATGGCAAAAGATTTGTCCACAGAAAATGGCTCCTTGTAAGGCCTTCGGGTGGTCAGCGCATCAAAGACATCGGCGATGGCGGTGATGCGACCCACCAGTGGAATCCGGGCGCCCTTCAGACCACAGGGATAGCCGGAACCATCCCAGCGTTCATGATGGGTAAGGGCAATGACTTCCGCCAGCCTGACAATACCTGCCCGGGACCCACTCAGGATTCTGGCGCCGATGGTGGTATGTTGCTTCATGATTTCCCATTCATCCGGGTCAAGTTTACCGGGTTTCAGCAGGATTTTATCCGGAATGCCGATTTTCCCCGCGTCGTGCATGGGTGCTGCATACAAAATGCGCTCAACGGTTTTGGCATCAAGACCCTTCTTCCGGGCGATGATCTCCGAATAACGACTCATTCGCTCAATGTGTGCGCCGGTATCTTCATCCTTGTATTCAGCCGCACGGGAAAGCCGGTTTATAAAATCCAGAGATGCAAGCTGAAGGATTTCCAGGTTTTTTTGCAGTTGAATGGTTTTTCGGGTAACCTCGGATTCCAGTTGCTTCTGATAATTTTGAAGCAAATCGCTGTGGGCTTTCACCTTGACCAGGGTTTGAACCCGGGCTCTGAGTTCGGTTTTATCAACCGGCTTGGATAAAAAGTCATCTGCGCCGGCTTCCAGTGCTTTTACCCGGTCATTCACTTCCCGAAGCGCTGTAACCATGACCACCGGTATGAACCGGGTGTCTTTATCCTGTTTCAGGATCTTTACCGCCGCAAGCCCGTCCATCACCGGCATCATGATATCCATCAAGATCACATCCGGCGACGTTTCCTTCACTTTATCAATGGCTTCTTTGCCGTTGACGGCCGTCATGATTTCATAGCCCATTGGTAGCAGCAGGGCTTCCATCAGCCGCCGGTTGCGGTCTTCATCGTCTGCAATCAATATGATCGGTTTTTTTTCCATATCAAAAAAACTCCTCAATCGTCTGAAACAGTTCTTTGATTTTAAATGGCTTTGAAAGATATGCATCGCATCCTGCTTCAAGCATTCTTTTTTTGTCTCCAGCCATTGCGTATCCGGTCAGGGCCACAATGGGAATATGCCGGGTTGCCGGATTCGCCTTGATCTGCCGAGTGGCTTCCATGCCGTCCATTACCGGCATTTGAATATCCATGAAAATGATGTCTGGTTTTTTTTCAATAGCCAGATCAACGCCTTCCCTGCCATTGACGGCCTCGAAAACGGTATCCCCCTGATAGACCAGAATTTCCCGGATCAGTTTGATGTTTAATGCCACATCATCTACTATTAGCACGGTTTTGCTCATGATTATCCTTATATCTCTAAATAGGGGTGAGGGGCGAGAAAAAAACGAACCCATCGGCTCTCGCCACTGCTGTTTAAACATCTGCCGAAAAGGGGAGTTCGATCACAAAACGGCTTCCATTTCCCGTACCCTCGCTTTCGGCCAGAATATCGCCGCCGTGCAACCGTGCAAGCTGCCGGGATATAGCCAGCCCCAGTCCGGTTCCCGGTGTTTTATTAACTGCGCCATTCTGAATCTGATAAAATTCTTCAAATATTCTGACCAGATGATCCGGATCGATACCGATGCCCGTGTCTTCGACAATGATCTGAAGTATTTTCGATGATGGATCTGAAAATCGGGTTTTCATGGTGATGCTGCCGCCATCTGGAGTAAACTTGACGGCATTGGAAAGAAGATTGAACAGAACCTGTTCGAGTTTTCTGCCGTCCACATCGATCTGAATGGTTTTCATATCCTGCGGGATATCCAGGTTCAGACGAATGCTTTGTTTGATGGCCTTTTCACGAACCATGAGCATGCTTTTTTCCAGAATATCCACCACATAAAACCGTTCCAACTTCAGCTCCTGTCCGACCTCAAGCTGTGATATGTCCAATATATCGTTAATGAGCGAGAGCAAATGGTTGCCACTGAATAGGACATCCGAAACGTATTCGCGTTGTTTGTCATTGAGCGTACCGTAATATTCTTCCAACAGCACTTCAGAGAAGCCTATAACGGCATTCATGGGGGTACGAAGTTCATGACTGATGCTGGCCAGAAAATTGCTTTTGGCTTGGCTGGCCAGTTGAATGCCGCGGATCAGTTCAGCTTCCTTTGAAACATCCCGAAAAACCTCAACCCCCCCAAGATTCCTGCCTTGGCTATCCACAATTGCCGACGCAGACAGGGAAACCGGAACCAGTTTGCCGGATTTGGTTCGGGAAAACACTTTCTCGATCTCCGCAGGAGCGCTTGCACCCCAGACTCTTGACAGAGAACAATGCCCGGTTTCACAAAACGGCCGGCCGGCTTCATCCTGGTGGGCAAGAACTTCAGAGCAGGTTTTTCCGAGTACATCTTGCACCCCATATCCGGTGATTTGCTCCGCCCCATTGTTCCAGGAAAGAATCACCCGGTTTCGATCCACGGTATATACGCCGTCTGAAATGCTTTGAATCACGGCTTCGGCATACTGTTTTTCCTGAAGCACTTTTTCATAAAGCCGGGCATTCTCATTTAACGCGGCAAGCAGTCCGGCTTCCGCCAGTTTGCGCTCGCTGATATCCCGGACAAAACTCTGTATGGCCGGCTTTCCGCGATAACTCAGCACGGTTGCGCTGATCTCGACCGGAATGACTGTGCCATCCTTACACTGATGCATGCTTTCAAATATGGCCGTCCCTTTTTCACTGATGGACGACAGATTTATGGGATACAGGCGGGCCGCTTCCGGGGTATCGAGTTGCTGAACTTTTTTGGTCAGGAGTTCTTCCCGGCTGTACCCGAGACGCCGGACACTGGTCTCATTTACATTGAGTATCTGGCCGCTTAACTCTTGAATAAAAATGGCATCATTGGCGTTATCAAACAGATGCTGATATTCGGCATGAAGGCTTTCATAGGATGCTTCCAGCATAGCGGCCATTTCGTTAAAATCCAGGGCAAGTTCAATGAATTCTGGGGCGCCCTTGACCTGAATCCGTTGATTCAGCTTTCCGGAAGCGATTTGCCTGGATACAATGCGCAGAGAATTCAGCGGAGCAGTCATCAGACGAGAGAGCAACGCCGCCGAAACAAGGGCGAATCCGATAACCAGAATCATAGCCACGGAAAATTCATAAATCTGGCGGCGTTCATGAAAAAAACCATAAACAGCCACAATGCCGGCAGAGATAACACCCATCAGCACCAGGGCTATCATCAGTTGGGTTCGGAAAGAAAAATGTCTGCTGAAAGATTCTGGTTTCATATAATGCTGTATCTCCGGGTCAACGACCATACACCGGCAACTCCACAACGAACAGGCTTCCTTTCCCAATACCGCCACTTTCCGCCCACACCCGTCCGCCGTGCATCTCGACAAGCAATTTAACCAGGGAAAGACCTAATCCCGTTCCCTGGGTTTTATCCTGAATACCGTCCTGAACCTGAATAAACTGCTCAAAGATTTTCTCCAGATATTCCAGGGCAATGCCAATGCCGGTGTCTTCGACAATCACCCGGATAGTTTTGGCATCCGGACCTGCAAAACCGGTTTTTATGACGATGCTGCCGCCATCCGGTGTAAATTTGACGGCGTTTGAAATCAGGTTAAACAAGACCTGCTTGAGCTTTTTCGGGTCCGCAAGAATTTCAAGGTCTGTTGTTTCAGCTCCCATTTCAATTCGGGTGGCGATGGCGCGGTTGCCTGCATTTTCTCCGATCCCGATCATGCTGTCTTCCAGAAGATCGCTGAGCTTTACCACATCCGGCTCCAGGGTCACTTTCCCGGATGCGATCCGGGACACATCCAGAATATCGTCGATCAATTGCAGCAGGCGATTTGCGCTGTCCTGAATATCAGCGACGTATTCCCGCTGTTTGTCGTTGAGCGGTCCGAAATATTCCTCGGCCAGGACACCCGAAAACCCGATAATGGCGTTCATCGGAGTTCGCAGCTCATGGCTCATGCCGGCCAGAAAGCGGGATTTGGCGTCGCCGGCCATTTTGGCCAGGGACATGGCTTCTTTCAAATCCCGTGTTCTTTCCTGCACGGTTTCTTCAAGAAGCTGATTGAATTCAAGAAGTTGCTCTTGCAAACTGATGTTATTGAAGTTCACCGCGGCATCCCCTTTGCGTAATGGTTCAAACCGAAACCTTCCTTATCAAGGATGGGGTTTAAATGATCTGCCGTATCATCAGAAGTGGAATGGATTCGCTATCCCGGCATGGTCGAGGAAGATCCCTGGCATATTGTTGGAATGTAACCGTTCACTCCCCTCTCCCGACCTCCCCCCGCTGGGGGGAGGAATCTGAACGATTACGTTGGAATCGATGGTCACTTCATCCGCAGGACGGTCCACCAAGGATGGATGATTACGCAAGCTCCGGCTCCTGCAAGGGGAGGCGATCATATCTCTATTTCCACCAATTTTGGGCTCAGAAGCTGCTTTCCATTTCCATTTCTTTTACTGACCACATTGAAATTGCTAACTCGGTAAGGGGAAGGAGCAAAGGACCTGACGACGACGGAAGGGGCCTTTATCCAGGCTTGCCGGTCTTCGTATCCTTTCTTGCCATTACCGTTGCTTCCAACGATGGCAAACAGATCACCAACAAAAACCTGCATCTGAATTGCCTGGGCATTCATCTCCTCGGATGCGGCCGCATTTTCCTCGGCATTGGCCGCATTCTGCTGAACCACCTTTTCTATTTCAGTTACGGCATTGTTCACCTGCTCGATCCCCTGAGATTGCTCTCTGGAGGCTGCCGCGATTTCCGCGACAAGTTGGGCGACATTGGAAGAGGTGCTTGCCATTCTCACAAATGCTTCATTGGTTTTTAAAACCTGCCCGGACCCATCCTTCACCTTCTTCACGGTCATTTCGATCAGATTGGCCGTATTCTTGGCGGCATCCGCAGCCCGCATGGCCAGCTTTCTGACTTCATCTGCCACCACGGCGAATCCGGTGCCCGCCTCGCCGGCCCGAGCTGCCTCCACTGCGGCGTTTAAAGCCAGAAGATTGGTCTGAAAGGCGATCTCATCAATGCTCTTGACGATCTTGGATGCGTCTTCGCTCGCACGGGTGATCTCATCCATGGACTGGGTCAGCTCCTTCATGGATTCATTGGCCTGGCCGATGACTTGGCCGGCTTCCTTCATAAGGACGACCGCCTGGCCGGCATTCTGCGCATTCTGCTTGGTCATGCTGGATATTTCTTCGAGGGAAGAAGATGTTTCCTCGATGGATGCAGCCTGCTCTGTACTCCCCTCTGCCAGAGACTGGGTGGCGCTGGAAATCTGGCCCGATGCGGCGATGACCTGCTCGGCGCCCTCACTGAGACCCTCAATCACTTTATTCAGTGTCAGCGTTACCCCCCGGGTCAGAAAGAAGGAGAGGCCAAGACCTGCCAGAATCGCCAGCGCACTGATGCCGATGAGCAAAGTTCTGGCGGTTGCATAGTTGGCTGCAGCCTCTTCGGCTGTCTTTCGGGTCGATTCTTCCTGGTGGCCAATTAGCGCGGCAATACCCTCCAGAAGCTTTTGCTGTGGAATCCTCAGTTCATTCATCAGTACCAGGGTCGCCTCCTCGGCATTGTTGTCCATAGCCAGAACCAGGGCCTTTTCAGTGATGGGTTTCACCGCATCCTGTTTCATCCGTACGTTTGTAAGCAATTCTTTTCCCCGGTCACTCTTGACCATTTTCGATAGTTTTTCACTAGTTTCCTGGAACTTAACCCGGGCATCCCCGACCCGCTGTTTCTCCTCGCTTTTCACATTGTCAACCCTTGTCAACACGATGTTTCGAACCGCTATAGCAATGATATTCATTTCGTCTATCATGTCATTGGCGAGCAACAACTTGACGTTGGCATCCTTTACAATCTTCACGACTTCTTCGTTTATGGCATGCAGTCTGGTTATGCCGATGGCAACGATAATGACCATCAGGCATAGAACAACCCCAAACCCACTGTACAATTTTGTTCCCAATTTTGCGTTTGACAGTACCATGATGCATCTCCTCCATTGTTATTACGCACCGTGAACATTCTCCCCTGCCGGACATCGCCCATCAGGAACCCATAGTCCTCCCCGCTAACTGAGAAGCTAAAATACTTTCCCTGCCTGCTGCTACCGTTGCGCCATAACGATTTGTTGCTGTTCCTTCGATATGTGTTTCCATTGAATAAAAGCCTCCTCGTTGTCACTCGAATTGAAATCATCCGCCAACCTGTTCATCTGCACAACAGGAAGACTGACGATAAACTTGGAACCGACCCCCACACGGCTTGTGACGAATACCTTGCCTCCGTGCTTTTCTACAATCTCCTTGATAACCACGAGCCCGAGTCCGTTTCCCTGGCTTTTGTCGGTGAAGTAGGGTTCGAATATCTTGTTCAGGTGCTCCTCCGGAATCCCGCAACCCGTGTCTTCCATGTTGACCTCGACGAAAGACGTACCCTGCGTCGGCGTTACAGTAACCGTCAGGGTTTTGTCAGTCCGTCCGTCCATGGCATCGATTGCATTTGAAATCAGATTCTTGAAAACCTGTTCGAGGCCGAATGGATCGCCCGGCACTTGCAGTCCGTACACGGGAAATTTCCTTTCCACCTGAATGCCTTTAAGGACAAAAACGCTTTGAAACATCCCCAGGCAACCATCCAGAAGCGTACTAAGCTCAACAGGCCCGAATTTACCCTCTTCCGGCCGGCCGGCATTCATGATTCCCTTGTTGATGAAACTGATCTGCTCGACCGCGGAGATGATCTTCTCCGTGTACTCCTGCAGCCTGTCGCTATTGCCCAAGTTACTCTGGATCAGCTCCGCAAAACCGCTGATGGACATGAGCGGATTGTTTATCTGGTGAACAATTTTGGGAAGGAGTTGATGCAGATCGCTTGATTTTGTGTTCTGAATTTGATGCTGTTTGATTCTTTCGATTTCGGCAACCAGATGATCCAGGTTGAAAGGCTTTTCGATAAAACCGTCACAGTGGTTTTTCATCGCTTCGATGACCAGGCCCGTATCGGCATAGGCGGTCATGATGATTACCGGCAATGTTGGATGGGTACTGCGAATAGCATTGAGCAGATCGATGCCGTTCATCGTGGGCATCAGATAATCAGTTATAACCAGATCGATACCGTGTCCTCCATGATTGAGCTGATCCAGGGCCTGTTGGGCGCCAAGAGCCTCAAATACACGGTATCCCTTGCTCGCCACTCCCCTCCGGATGGTTCCGAGCATCCGAACTTCATCATCCACAACCAATAAGTTCATAATAAACCCCTCTGCATGGTAATGCGCCCAATCCGGACAGACACGAACCGGAAAACAATTTCGCTGCGTTATCGGTCGGGAATGGCCGAAAAAGGCCTATTCCCTCCCTGCTGCCTTGCGAAATGAATTTTCTGAAAGTCTATACAGCATCTTTCATGCCATGGCATAGATGCTTAAGATTCATGAAAAATTGCTTTGAATTTTAGCTGGTTATCGCGTTAGGGGGGGGATGGCTGGTGTAACCGTAGCGAGCGTGGATTAATCGGCATATAGTTCAATTTGGTAGGGTATAAAAGTATTATGTCGTTTTATTTAAAGTTGTTATAGATCGTTATTTGCCATTTTGACCCGTTCATTTCGGTTTCTTGATCTTGTAAACGGACTATTGCAAGAGGCTCTACGCTTTGCCATACTCCTCAATTTTCCTGCGCAGGGTGCTGAAGCCTATTCCAAGCAATTTGGCTGTCTCGGACTTGTTTCTGCCGGTCCGCTCGTAAACCTTGAGGTATCATTTTTAAATTTTATGGCTGAGC
>CAJBLH010000310.1 GCA_903953895.1 uncultured Desulfobacteraceae bacterium
TATGGGCATAAGAGTGTGAATCACGGGAAGGGGGAATATGCAAGAGATGAGGATGGAGACGGGTACTGTGAAGTCCATGTAAATACGATGGAAGGCTTTTGGTCTCTTCTGAGAAGCTGCTCCGTCCGCATCGTGGTATCTCACAGGAAAAACTCCCCTTCTACCTTGGCTTATTTGAATTCACTCACAATGTTAGAAAACGAGGCAAAGCACTGCTTCATTCCCTGGTCGAGTTGCTCGTCCGGTAAGACCCTGAAACCCAACATGAGCCTAATTCATTATTTGAATGGATTAATGATTGTTACGCTATCCATCAAATAACCTGTCTGCATATCTTCAGAATACAAAACATCGCAGTACCCATGCAAAGCACTTGATAAAATAAGGCTATCCCAGAATGAAAACTTATGATGTTTTCGTATGTCGGATGCTTTGAAGAGAATTTCTATGCCTATTTCAAGAACGTTGTATTTGTTGAAAAATGATTCTATCAGGAGTCTTATCTTCTCTTCAGGAAACTGAGCTTTTTTAATGAGATTTACGGAGACCTCGTTGATCACCTGCGTGCTGATTGTAATATCTGCACCTTCGACAAGCGATTTGGCAACGAGTGATTTTTCTGGCGTTTCAATAAATGCATACAACCAGATGTTCGAATCAATAAAGCATCTCTTATCGCCATTTTTAAACACGGTCATATATTTCATCTCTTTTGTACGGTTTGAAATCATTTATTTTCAAAGGTGATTTCAAAAGTTCTTCAATGATATCATTTGCGCCCATCGCAGGTTCTGTCAACAGAATAACCCTCACATTTTCTTTTAACTGATTTCTGAATTTTTCTGGAATTTCGATGATGCCATTTCTTATTTTCGTCTTGAATTCAATTGCATGCATTTCTCACCGCCACTGTTACAGATAAAGAGGATAGCGAAGTGTGATTCATACTTCTCCCCGCTATCCATAACTTATTGCTTTCCAACGTCTAATCACCAGTTATCAAGTCAAATATACGCATTTATAATGAAATGCCACAGCCTTATCAACCATAGTCCGTTCCGCTTGGTTGAGGCTGAACATTCACAATAGCCGCTTCTTTCAATACTTCCTCAGCCTCTATCGAACGCGCACTCGTCAAATCGAAAGCCTCGCTTGTCAGCCAGTTCGACACATCGCCTCGGCGAACAAACGGCCGTTTAACGAGCTCGACACGCGGGTTGTTTATTTCATCAACCATAAAATCCAGATCGAACCAGGCATCCTTGCCGGTATCGAAGCAAGGCTCCACCGAAGCCATCACCAGAGGAGAATGCGTTGCAGTGGCGATCTGGACTTCCGCCTCCGGCATCAGGACGTTCATTGCTCCCAATAGGGCGCCAATAATTCGTCGTTGCCATTTCGGATGGAGATGTGCTTCGATCTCATCGATCAGGAACACAACTTGCGATGTTGGTTCCTGATCGAGAAGTTTACTTGCCTTGAAGTGTTCTTCCCAGCACCAGAGCAGTAAGTAGGCCAGGGCGATGATCCGCCGGATGCCAGCCGATGCATGCAACACGGGAACCGAATGGCCATAAGCCATTTTAATCGTGGGAACATCTCTCGGGTCATCCAGGCCGATACGCGTCAACTCTCCTGGGATGATCTTCTCTTCATGAGATGGAGACAGTGTTTCCAGCAACGCGCAAAGACTTTTGAAAACCTGTCCATTTTCCTTTTGCCATCCTGCCCAATCTGAAATCAGTCCATTACAGAGCAGGCCCCTTTCTTCGTCTCGTAACCCATCCCAAACATCACGGAAGCTGAAAACATAGGCAGGAGGGCGGTCCTGAACATCGACGTTTCCATTTTTCCGCCAGTAATTCCGGGCGGGGTCCCAAACCGAAAAAACGCCATTGACCTGCGCATACAAAACCAGCCCTGGATTTAACGGGCGCCCCGGTTTGCCTGTCCAGGCCTGAGATTTTCGATCGAAATTGCTGACATAAGTGACCGATTTCGATTTTACGGTTAAGGTGATTTCGATAGATGCCTTACCACTTTCATGGGGTCTTGCCATCAATCCTGTCGAAAGGCGAGAATTCACCTCCGCGGGCCATTTACGTGTAAGAGACCACCTGTGGGCTCCCAGTTTATTAGAGTAAGGAACAGCAGAAAA
>CAJBLH010000311.1 GCA_903953895.1 uncultured Desulfobacteraceae bacterium
ATATCTTGTGGTTGATAAGGTATCTGTGAATCAGGCCATCAAAAGCGGGATCAGGGAAATTCCGGGAATTCGAATCTATGAAACAGAAAATGCAATCATCAAAGCATAAGGGAGGTAGGATTATGGAATCAAGTTTACCAGCAATTAAAGCTAATCCGCGCGCCGAGCGCGCATAACGGGAAAAAAAACAACCGAATCCCGTAATCAGATCTATTACAAGGACAGATATGAAAGTTAAAAAGAGAATAGCCATCCATGTCATACTGATATATTCGAGAATAGAGCTAAAATGACCGGTTCTGTTATTATCAAAAATGCGGGTAAGGAAAAAACATACCCAAAGAAGTAAGCCTGCTAAATATAGGAATTTTCCAGGGATACGATTTTTTACGAACGGCACTGTGCCGGCACGCCAAAAAACATAAACCTGCATCACTGTGACAGCAGATAAGATAATAATACCGAACACGAATCTTCCTTTTGCATTGTATTCACATTGATGGTGAGATGGTTTCCGCCTAACCCAATATCTTCCCGATGAGCTGATTGATGATGGAAGTGGTATCCGGGATTTTGCCGAGGGTGATGATCCCAAAAGGAGCTGCGGTTTCCGAAGTGGAAACAACATCTTCCCCTCGCAGGATTTCCACCTTCAGCGTGCCTTCGGAAGTTGTTTTTCGAATGACGCAGGCCGCAGCCAGGCCCTTGCCTGTGTATTCCACGGACCCCTTCCCCGTTATCTGGATGGGCTTGGGCAGGGCTCCCATACCTGCGATTGTATAATGACCGCTGAATGGCAACTGGTCGGCGCCGGATATTTTGATGGTATAGTCGGATTCCATGCCCTTTAAACCATCTCCGCAGCCATACAAAAAGAAGGCGGCCAGGACAAAATACAGTATTGATCGTTTCATGGATATTTCCTTTTCTTGTTATCAAGGTCATGCTTCAGTCAGTCCACGGAATCCGGAAATCTGTTACGGCGATCAATCCACAACAGCATGACCGATGAGAAGATGGCTAAAAGCAACGAAATCGGTATTGGATTTGTATGGATTTGATAGGTGCTTTTTTATCTTCATTTTTAACATGATTAAAAGCCGTGTCGATATCTTTGTTTCGTTTTTTGTCATGGTGATCCCGGTCATCGTCGGCAACTGCAGCGGGCGCGCAGCACAAGAAAAACAAGGCGCCTGATATCAAACAGATGGTCATGAATAATTTCATTGAAATACGAATATGCGTTGTCATCTTTTTTCCTTTTCCGTTATCTTCCCGGATTACAATCAAGAATGGCAGCGTAACATGAGTAATATTCAGTGTAATCCCACTTGGGTAACAACTTCAGCCGTTCATAAAATTGCCTTTTTAGTGTATCCGGCTGCTCATTTTCCGATGGCCCGATAAACAGAATGTCTTCCATGATTAAACACCTGCCGCTGTTCACCCTGTTGTGGGTTCCACTTTTTTTCCACAGCACCATGCCGTTTCCCTTTATCACGATTTCATAATTTTTTAGCGCATACGAAACATCGATGTTGTTTCCATCCGGGCCGCCGGCTTTCAAGATCGGATCATGCTTTTGAGGATCTTCATTGCAGGCAAGGTGCCGTACCGGATCATTTACCCACTGGCGCATTTCATGCTCGGACACTTTTTCTCCGGTATCGCAGCGACGGATATGGAAACCGGAGAAGTAATACCGGGTTTTCATCCAGCAGGGGAATGGTTTTATATGGTCCAAAAATTCTCCCGTTAAAAAGCCGGGTCGCTCATCCCGCGCAGGACCGAGAAATAGAATCTGTCCCTTCCTGAAACATTTTCCTTCTTTAAGCGCGCCCATCCCGAAATGCATTTCCCACAGCAAATCGTCAGAATCTTTTTCGGTTATTTTATACTCGCCCATTTTGTAAATAGAGGCTTTTTTGTGGGTTCTTCCTTTTACAGATGCTGACTCACCGCCGTTGGAGGGATTTGGTGCCGGAGACATATCCGGCCAACTAAGAATTTTTCGAAATATATGGCTCGATGGCTTTTCCATCTCATGTTCTTCGGGAATGGGGCATTCATCATGAACCAATGGTGGCTCCATGATGGTATGCTCTTTGCCGGCCGCCATATTCATAAATTTTGGCATATCGGGCACCTTAAATGGCCGCTTAAAAATTGCCATGCTTTTCTGCACCACGAACGTAGATAGTGCTTTCTCATAAATTTTGAACATGGAGACTTTCATGTGGATTCCTCCTTTCATTGTTCTGAATCATTTGAAGTACTTGAATCCGGTCCGGTGAATTTAAGATCATGCCGGAATGCCGGCCCAAACTTCAGGACCTGGCGATCTTTAGAATTGTATTTTCCCTAATGCATCACAGGGCAACGACAATAAAAGCCATATTTCAGACACTCTTTCTGGTGAACAACTTGAACAGCTCGAACCAGACAACGCTCAATATACCGGCGGATACACAGATGACAACATCGACCGGATGTATCACCGAGAATCGGAATATCTCTCGAAGAAAAGGAATTGCCAGAACGAGGCCGAGAAAGACAATCGTGCCGCCGGTTACCCACCAGAGAGCAGCATTGGGAGCCCGATGGATCTTGCCGATTGTGCTGGCCCAGGAACGGTTGGTCATCATAAGACATAGGTTGGCGATTATCAGGGTCGTGAATGCCAGGGTGCGGGCATCAAGTTCCCCCTGCCCGCGGGCAAGGCAGACGCCAAATATAGTTAGAAGCATTGCCAGCACACTCAGTCCCTGAAGTGTGCTCAGCAGCAGGACGCGCTTGCTGAACAGCGGTTCCTTTGGATCGCGGGGCGGCCGGTTCATCGCATCCGCCTCAGCCGGCTCGACCTCATAAACTATGGAACAGGCTGGGTCTATTATCAGGTGGAGAAAAGCGATATGGATGGGCATGAATAAAAGCGGCCAGTTAAAAAGCACCGGTATAAGAGACATCCCGGCAATCGGGACATGGATGGCAAGGAGATAGGCCATTGCCTTTTTCAGGTTGTCAAAGATCCGCCGCCCCATTTTTACCGCACGTACGATGGAGGCAAAGTCGTCGTCCAGGAGCACGAGATCGGATGCCTCTCGCGCCACGTCCGTTCCCCGTCCCCCCATGGCGATGCCGATATGGGCCGATTTAAGGGCCGGGGCATCGTTCACGCCGTCTCCGGTCATGGCAACGATCTCGCCGATTGCCTTGAGTGCCTTTACAAGTCGAAGCTTTTGTTCAGGAACAACTCTGGCGAAGATGTTAACCGTTCTAATCCTTTGTTGCAGTTCCTCGTCGCTCATGATGTCCAATTCCGGGCCTGTGATGACCTCATCCCGCTGAACAAGGCCGATCTGCCTTGCAATGCTCCGTGCCGTACCGGGATAGTCGCCGGTAATCATCACCATTCTGATGCCGGCCCGGTAGCAATCCTGGAGCGCCGCCGCCACTGTTGGCCTGACCGGATCGGCCAATCCCACCAACCCGAGAAACTCGAAGGTGAAATCGTGCTGTTGACTCGGCAGACCCGCCTCACGGAAGTACGAGCGCGCGACTCCCAGCACCCGCAGTCCATCATCGGCCATCCGTGTTACCACCGACATCATCTCATCTTGTTGACTATCACTGAAATGGCAGAGGTCGGCGACCGCCTCGGGGGCGCCTTTGGCAGCAATGACGTAGTCCATCCCCTCCGGCGCTCTCCAGACATGGGACATGGCAAGAAGTTCCGGAGATTAGGGATATTCTTTCTCAAGGCGCCAATCGCCGTGAAGATGCTCGGTGTGAGCCAGATACGCTTCGCCGAATTCCTTGATTGCCCGCTCCATGGGATCAAAGGGGTCGCGCTGACTGGCAAGGATGCTGAATTCAACCAGATCGTGAAATGTATCCGGCGGCGGATCCTTGCGGAATTCACCGATGTTGCACAGAATCCCGTCCGAGTGGAGCGCGGTGACTGTCATCCGGTTCAACGTCAGGGTGCCGGTCTTGTCCACGCAGAGGACGGTGGCTGAACCGAGTGTCTCCACAACAGGCGCGCTGCGGGCAAGAACATTGGCTCGGGAAAGTCGCCATGCTCCCAGCGCCAGGAAGATTGTCAGAACCACCGGAAGCTCGTTGGGCATGATCGCCATGGCCAGGGTAAGTCCCGCCAGCACGCCATCGAGCCATGCGCCGCGAGTGATCCCGTAAATTAAGATAAGAAGCGTGCAGAGTCCAAGAACTGCTATGGCAAGAACCCGCACCAGGCGACCGGTTTCACGTTGAAGCAGCGTCACCTCACCCGTCACTGTTTGCAGGGCTTTGCCGATTTTGCCGATGGCGCTCTGTTGTCCGGTGGCAATCGCACGGGCGATTCCCTGACCACGCACCACCAATGTTCCGGAAAAAACAAAGGGGAGATCATCCCCTCCCGGCTGCACGGCAGGGGATGAGGCATCGCCACACACTTTGCGCACTGCCACGGATTCGCCGGTCAGAAGCGATTCATCGGTTGAGAGACTGGAGCAGTCCAGGACCAAAGCATCGGCGGAAACCCGGTCCCCTTCGGCGAGGAGAATGATGTCGCCCCGAACCACATCGCGACCGGCAATCCGCTGCTGGGTGCCGTCTCGGATTACCATGGCTCTGGGGCTGGAGAGGTCCCGGAGGGCCTCCAGCGCCCGTTCGGTTTTTTGCTCCTGGTAAAGGGTTATCCCCATAACGAAAAAGACAAAGGCCAGAAGCATCAGCGCTTCCTGCATGTCTCCAACCATCAAATAGATAGCGCCACAGGCCACCAGCAGCAGGAACATCGGTTCGCGCATGACATCGAGCGCTATGCGCAGGCTCCCCCGCTGTTTGGATGACGGAAGTTCGTTGGGACCTTCTTCTCCAAGTATTCTTTCTGCTTCCCGGGTGGTCAGTCCGATGAGCCCATGAATATCAGGCTTTCGATTCATTTATTTTCCTGTCCCGCTCCATAGAAGTTCCAGCCAGGGTCTTGCCGTTTTAACGAGCCCACTTATCCCGCCAATTTGAATGCTTTCAAGCCATTTGACAATTGGAGGGATGAACATAATTATCACTGCAATGACAGCAATCGCAAAAATGACAAGAACAATGGCTGCTACAGATAGTGACATCATCAGCTTTTTGTTGTTTTTCAGTTTTTTGAAGAAATTAAGGTATTGTTCAAGGCCCCCGTGATGGTCATGATGGGCATCTCGTTGTCCGCCGTAATAGTTGTGATCGTTATCATGATCAGGTCTTATGTGTTTGAATAAAACATCAAAGCCCAAAATATGGTTCCTCCCTACGTAAAACAGATTATTGATAAACGTTCATGGCCATGACATTCTGGCCGCCCCCAAATTTGAGAATACCCCCGGGCGCTCAAACTTCCAGTTGCAGTGGGCAGAAAAATGACTGAGCTACCACGGTATTTTCACAGTAAATTTTCTCCTTTTTTGGGGCTATCCGTATCGTTATTGTTGATCGGGGACTCCGGGTCTGCAATCAGCGGTTCGACCTGTCGATCCGACAGTGTAAACACGGAACCGGTTTCCGAAGAGGAAGCCGGATAACTCGTAGCATCCTTTCCATCTTTGGTATAAAGGGTCAGGGTGTAGTCTTTCTTTCCCTTGATGACGATGCCGGCAATTGGGTTTGAAAGATCGGAGATGCTTTTCCCCTCCAGGTATGATTCACAGGACAGACGGGAAAACGTTGAAAGCAGTCGGTTCATTTTGGACAGATCCACCGGCTTTCCCTGGTCCGTCAGCCACTGGACTTCGGCCGGATTGACTGCCGCCGCATCGGCAGGCGGTGCTCCATCGGCGGGAGTCGGGGCAGGCGCCGTTGACAACGGGGCGACCTCGCTTTTTCGGATCACTGTCTGTTTACCTTCCTTCGTAATGGTGATTTCCGTGACCTCTTCCATGTTAAATGCGAGCACGGTTTTGTCGCGCAGCTTGTCCGCGGTCTGGTCAAAGGCGGTTTTCAGATTCTGCTGCGCGTGATACACCTCCGGTGCATCCCCAACCCGGACAAACGTATGCTGAAACGTGGGTGCGGTTTTTCCGATCTGAATGTCGCGCTTGAGATCCTCTCCGGCCCAGGCTTTGACGCGAATGGCTTTGTCGGGCTCCAGATCGTACCGGGAATACGATTTGGATTCGGATACCAGCGCGGTCAGGAACAGCTTTTCCAGATTGTCCAGTATGGCGGTTACCTTGCCGGAATCGGCCGGATAGTCCTGGGGCTGAATCCGCCACGTTGACTCCTTTTTCTCCAGAACAACCGGTCCTTCCTGGCGCGCAATCTCGATCCGGGTGATATCGGATGCGGCAATCTTGGCAATGGCCGGGAGCTTGTATTCGGTCCGGTCGGTTTCCCGGACCGACAAGTAGCCGACCAACAATACAATGGCAAGGGCGATAAAAATATATTCTTTCTTAAGTTTCATCATCAACCTTCCTGTTTTTGAAACAACAGTTGAATTTGCCGTCTGCGGGATTTGCGGCGGAGCCATACGGCCAGACCCGCCAGGACAACCAGGACTGGAAGCCCGGCAATGTTCAGTGACTTGATGCCGGTTTTTGCCATCGGCGAAAGATCTGCCAGCGGATTAAAGCGCTGTTCCTTGCTGCGCATTGTCGCAATGTCCTGATGGTTGTTGAGATAATCCAGGACATTCAGGATAAAGACGGCATTGGGGCTTCGGCCGGCTTCATCTATGATGTTGTCTTTAAGCATTTCAGAAGAAGCCATCAGGAATATCTTCCCCGGACTTCCCTTGGCAATCACTTTTCCGCTTCCTTCGATTTTTGAAAGATCGGCGGTTTTTGAAGCGTCAGCAGGAGCGGCAGGCGTTTCCGGGGCCGGTTTATTCTCCAGGTTTTCCATGTCTTCGGATTCATCCGGATCTGATTGAGATTTGTCTGTTTGAGATTTATCCGGCTGCGGTTTTTCCGGGATGGGTTTTCCCGCAAAATAACTGGGGAATTCCCCTTCCAGAATATAGGCCAGGGGTTTGGCGGACAGGTTCTCGGTTGCCGGAGGCGGTTGGATGAAAAGCGGATTGAGGTTCAGCGGCGCTTTCATTTCCCATGACCTCGCGGAGGATGAAAACAGCAGATTGGCCTTGATTCCGTTTTGCGTGAGCTTTTCGCTGTTTGCCAGAAGGGGGGACATTTTATAGGCGACCAGTCCCTTGATCGGTTTCATGAAGGGATAATCCTTGTTGATCTGCTCGTTTTTGATCAGGGGCGCAAAATAGATATTGCGCTCTCCGCCGCCATACTGCTGCGGAAACTGCTGCTTGAAACTGTTCTCATCCATCACCATCACCGGTTTGATGGTGATGCCGTAATGCTCCAGAAGTTTTTCCAGGCCGGTATTCAAAGGAACATGCTGCGGTCCCTGTGGGTTGAACATGTTCTGCTGGCCGCCGCCTTCTTTAAAGGCATCCAGAAAAACAGCCAGGTTTTTCCCTTTCATCAGGTACTGGTCTATCTGGAAGAGGTCATAATCATTGAATGGCTGGGTGGGACCGGCGATCACCAGGCAGTTGAAGCCATCCAGATTCGTCTGGTCCTTGAGCTGAATGTCCTTGAACGAATAGGTTTTGGAGACCAGGCTGCGGAAAGTTTCCACGTCTTCGGGAGCGCCCTGCTGGCCGCGGCCCATCGGGGAGCCATAGAGATTGGGCGTACCGTGATCCGCCAGATACCCGATAGTTTCATTGATGCCGATAAGGGTTTCAACCTGTTGGTTCACGGCCTCTTCAATGGCATTGGCGTCCGCCAGTTGATACTGGGTGCCGATGATGGGAATCTGTACGACGTTCAGCAGCGGAATGCTGACGGTTTTTGTACCGTATTGCATCGTCATGCCGATACTGCCCTGGCCGGCGGGAATCTTGCCGTTAGACAGCTCCGGCCATTTGAGGGTCATGATCTGTTGCGCCGTAATTTCCGATTCCAGTTTCGGATCCACGGCAGGATCCAGAAAACGATAAGACAGTTTGCCGTAGAGCTGGTTGTTCACTTTTTTGACCAGGGATTCGATGTCCGCGTTTAACTGGGGCAGGGTTTTAAGTCCCATGTAGGGCGCAATCGCATCCAGCGAGGAGGACTTGTAGAGCTTCACCTGTATGTTTTCTTTCAGCGCCAGCAGTACGCTGACCTTGTTGGTGAGTTTCTGAACCGCGGTGGTGATCTGATATTCGAGCCCGTCGGTGCCGGTAATGGCCGGAATGCGTTCCACGAGATCCCCATGAATCAGAACCAGTCCCATATAGGCTTTCTGAAATTTGACCTCGTCATTTTCAACCGCCTGAATCTGAACCGGCTGCACGCCGTAGGATTCAGCCAGCTTCTGATTCTCGATTTTGGCCGACTGCGGCAAGCCGTCATCCGGACTGACATCGTAGAAGCGGTAATTGAAATTCTTGCCGGCGGATACCGCGTATTCGGCCAGAAGGTCATGGAGATACCGCTCGGTGCTGTTGTGCGGCGCCGGAAGATTCCGCGTAAAAAAGACATGAAGGGTCAATGGCTCGGAAAGGGTTTTGACCGCTTCCCGGCTGGCCTTTGAAAGAGAATATATCTGGTTTCCGGTTAGATCAATGCGCGCAAAAAGCGTCATGCCGGCCATGTTCAAAAGAATCAATGCCGCTGCATAGCCCATGAATTTGATGTATTTCCCGGATCGCTGTGTCCGGTTCGTCTGTTTTTCCATTATCCCACTCCTTAACATTTTTCCCGCATGGCCAGATTGGCGCCGTAGAGTCCGATGAATCCGACACTGATGAAATACAGGATGTCCCGCGTATCCAGAATGCCCTTGGCGATGTTTTGAAAATGAAAATCCGCTCCCAGGTATTCGAAGAAACCCAGCAGGGACTGGGGCAGAAAAAAAAGCATCTTGTCGATCAGGCACAGGCCAAAGCAAATGGCCGTTCCAACGATGAAGGCTACGATCTGGTTCCGGGTCAGGGATGAGGCCAGAAGACCGATGGCTGAAAATGCGGCGCCCAGCAGCAATGCACCGATATACCCGCCCAATACGGGTCCCCAGTCCAGGGTCCCCAGAACCGACACCGTGACCGGATACATAAGGGTCGGGGCCAGCATGACTGCCGTAAAACCGGTTGCTGCCAGAAATTTGCCCAGAATGACATCGCTGAATGTTACCGGAAGGGTCAGCAGGGTTTCATACGAGCCCACGCTGAATTCCTCGGACAGCAGGCGCATGGTGATTGCCGGCACGACAAAGGCAAAAACAAGGGGCAGAAGGGAGAAAAAGTTTCGAAGGGTTGCCTGATTCTGCAGAAAAAACGGCGTAAAGAAAAACCAGCCGGTGATGATCAGAAACACCGAAATGACGATGTAGGCAACCGGCGATACCATGTAGGCGCTGAATTCTCTCTTAAAGATATGGATAACGGGGCTCATGTTAGTTCTCCAGGGTAAGTTCGCGGAAAATGTGTTCCAGGGTCTGGGTTTCCTGACGGAATTCCAGAAGCAGCCAGTTGCTCTGTCGGATGATCTGATAAATATCCTTTCGGATGTCCGCATCGGATGAAACGGTAATCTTGATATCGAGAAAATTCGAGTCCGGATGAACGCGCTTCTCAATCTGAACTACCCCATCGACAGTCTCCAGACGCTGGCGAACCTCGGGAAAATCGGCATTTTCCAGCGTGATATAAATTGTCCGCTCCCTCCCGGCTGATTGCTTGATGGATTGGGTGCTGCCGTCCGCGACAATTTTCCCCTGATGGATAATGGCGATCCGATCGCAGGTGGCCTCGGCCTCGCTGAGGATATGGGTGGACAGGATAATGGTTTTTTCCCGACCGATCTTTCGGATGATTTCCCGGATTTCCACGATCTGGTTGGGATCCAGGCCCGATGTGGGTTCATCCAGAACCAGTATCTCCGGGTCATTCATCAGGGCATGGGCCAGGCCGACCCGCTGCTTGAACCCCTTGGACAGCTCACCGATGGTCTTGTGCATGACCGTGTTCAGGGCGCATAATTGCGCCAGTTCGTGAATCCGGGACAGTTTTTGTTCACTTTTAAGTTCCCGGATATCCGCGACATAATTCAGATAATCATAAACAATCATGTCATGATAGAGGGGGGCGGATTCCGGAAGGTATCCGATCCGTTTTTTGATTTCAAGCGTATCCGGGCCGATGGTGAAATCCGCCACCTGAATCTGGCCGGCAGTCGGCTGAAGATACCCCGTGAGCATCCTCAGGGTCGTGGTTTTGCCGGCCCCATTCGGCCCCAGCAATCCCAGGATTTCGCCTTTTTGAATGTCCAGATGAATTCCGTCCACCGCACAGAAATCATCATAATACCGGGTGAGATTTTCCACATGAATCATGCATTGCTCCTTAAATAGACGTTCTTATGCCTAACATTTATAGATGTTAAACATTTATAAAATATTTCAGCGACTTTTCGAAAACGTTCGGTTCGGGGTCGGTTCATGATTATCCTTCAGCAATGACATCCGTACGACACTGTATCATCGCTTTCCGTGATTTTGTTATTACCAGAGATCGACATACTCATGTGTCAGTGATTTATTTCGGTTATGACCGTACCGCCTTGCACGGGGATAGCCGTGAAACCCCCTGCTGAATGTCGGCGGCTCAGTGATCCATCCGACCGTTGATTGATCGGCGGAAATTACCGGTGACCGGTCAATCAACCTGTCCAGTTCTCCGCGATCCAGCCAGATCCCTCGGCACTTGGGACAGTCATCTGCCTCGATTCCCTTTAGGCTAATCATGTTCAGTTCGATAGTACATAGCGGACATTGCATAATGGCATTCCTTTTTTGAAGTGTTTGATTGAGTCTTGGGGAGACTACTCCTTCTGCAAAAGGCGCAGATTCAGCGTCCCGTCCTTCTTTGGATCCACAACATTTTTTTCACTTTTACCAGTACCTTCTCCATGCTTTCCAGATACGTAGGGCCGGCGTAACAACGGGTTTGCCTTTCTGGCGATCCATTTCATGCTCCGCCGGCATCTGTTCAAAACATCCCAATGTGTCTTCTTTTAGCATCAAGTCGATGACTTTTTCAAAAATGACCGGATTGGCCTGCTTCAGCAGGGTATTCTCCATCTGTTCAGCCAACTCATCATACTTTCGAGCCTTGATTTCACTCTCGATCATTTCACGCGCTTCCTCAAAAGCCATGGGATTGGGCTCCTGGCGCTCCCGAACCTGAACGAGGTAATAGCTGCCGTGAAACAAAAACGGCCGGCTGATATCTTTTTTCCCAAGCCCAAGCACGTTTTCATGAAAACCATAATTTGCAATTTCCATGAATATCTCGGTACTTTCAGATATCCATCCGCTCAGGGAACCGCCATTTTTGGCTGTTTCCGGATCTTCCGAGTATTCCTCGGCGATCTTGTCAAAGGGCTCACCTTTTCTGAACAGGCTGGGTTTTAGCCTTCCGTAAACCGCCTTGACTTTTTTTTCAGCCATATTTCTTTCCGCATCCGTTTGGCCGGCGTCAATGCGGATATAGTTGATCTGCACACGGGGCGGACTGACAAACATGGTGGAATTTTTCTGAAAAAAATCTTGAATTTCTTCATCGGAAACCTGTATCTGATCATTCACTTCCCCCTGATGCAGCACCTGCCTGAGAATTTCCACACGAATATGGCCGTGTTCGTTCCGGGTTTCCTGAAGCCAGCGTTCTGTGTTTTTGGCTTGAACCCTTTCATAAACGGAATCCCTGACTTCTTCGAAGGGTTTGTCTGAATAAGCGGCTCTGTTTTTCTCATAATCCATCTGCAAATCCGCTTCGCTGGGTTCAGGAACCTGAAGCAGTTCATCGTTATGCGAAATTGCGGTATTCATGCGTAAATTGTTAATGTAGTCCTGAGAATAGACTTTTCCCTTTTCCGCCAGAAGCTGGGCCCGGATCTGCTCCGTTGCCTGGACAAGCGTGGCCTGGCCGAAGTCCTGGCGGTCCTGCTCATAGCGGTTTCGAATTTCTTCGTCGGAAACCTTAATCTGCTGTTCATGGGCTCTGGAATGCAGTCCCGAAATGATCATGTCTTCAGACACATGTTTCATGGCGGGCATGATGTTCTTTCCTTTGTCCAGTTTCAGGTCGGTGATTTTATGCATCACTATCCGGTCAAGAATCATCCCTTCTATAAATTTTCGATAGCCGTTCCGGTTGCGCAATTGCCTGGTAATCTCATTGTCTTTTCCAAAAGCGGTAATTAATTTGTCAATATCCGCTTTCACCTCTTGACGGGTAATCCGGCCGCCTTCAAAAACAGCGACTGTATTTGCATCCGGTGGCTGCGGGGATTTTCCGCAACCGGAGATCAGGGCAGCCGTTATCATGATTGCTGTGACTACGGATATTCTGAAGCGGATATTCTGTTTCATTGTGTCTCATATTGGATGGCATCAACTGCCGGACCGTTCAAGGGTTAGATACGACAGTATGACATTAGGCAACCCGTGCATCCTGTCCAGGAAGGCTTAAAGTGCACGGGTGCCCATCATTTAAATATCCACGGCTCCGGAGGACAGAGTTCGTCGATAAGGTTCTTGCTTTTTACCATCCAAACATTGCCGAAGTCTGACAATACAGTTACATTTTTGATAGAAATTCAATTTTCCTGTTGAGATGCTACCCATCAGGTCTTATCATACAAAACTGCTACGACAAAAAAGAGATGTGTTATACCCACAGTTCCGCCTGTTCAAAATCAAGGCGAGCGAATCGAAAGGACAGGTAACCGATGAGAGTGTTATTGGTTGAAGATGACCGTCAGATATCCGATTTCATCACCAACGGCCTGATTCAGGCCAATTTTGCTGTTGATCAGGCCGAAGATGGAGAAACAGGGCTGTATCTTGCCAGGCAAAAGCTCTATGACGCTGCTATCATCGATTTGATGCTGCCCCTATTGGACGGCTTGAGCCTGATCGAATCCTTAAGGCGGGAAAAAATCAATACGCCTGTTTTGATTTTAAGCGCCAAGCGAAGCGTGGACGATCGTATCCGAGGACTGGAAAAAGGGGGGGACGACTATCTGACCAAGCCTTTTGTTTTTGGAGAACTTCTGGCTCGTCTCCATGCCCTGATCCGCCGGGCAGGCGGTATTTCCGAACCCACCGGTCTGTCGTATGCCGATCTGTCCATGGATCTGCTGAAGCGCGAAGTTGTTCGGTCCGGCGAAACCATTGAATTGCAGCCCCGCGAGTTTGCCCTGCTGGAGTATTTGCTGCGCAATGCCGGGCGGGTGATCTCCAAAACCGTGATTCTGGAACATATTTGGGATTACCGTTTCGATCCCCAGACCAATGTCGTGGATGTCCTGGTTTCCCGACTGCGAAGCAAAATAGACCGGGATTTTCCAGAAAAACTGATTCATACCATCCGGGGCATTGGTTATGTTCTTAAAACGTCTTCTTAAACCCGCAAAGAGCATCAAATTCAAATTATCTCTGTTGTATTCCGGGCTGTTTATTCTCAGTTCACTGCTGCTGTTCGGGGTCATTTATGCATATATTGCTTCGGCTTTGACACAGCATGACCATGAAAAACTTTTGACCGAACTCCGGGAACTGGCGATTGAATACGCGGATGGCGGATTTCGGTCCATCCAGGAATTATTCGAAATAAAGCGCAAATTTCATCGACAGCATCTGTTTCTGGTGCGTATCGCCGATGCCGGGAACAATACCGCGGGAATATACATGCCCGTACCCTGGACGGAATTCAATGTCGATGCTCTGGAAAAGCATGCTCCGAAACCCCCGCCGCAATGGATCCGTCTGTCTGCGATCGGCGGCGATCACTATCTCGATGTGGCGTCCATTCGTGTAAAAGGCGGCTACTGGTTGCAAATAGGGATGAGCAGTGAGGAGCGGGATAATATCCTGATTCGTCTTCAATCAACGTTTTGGATTATCATCGGCCCGATGGTGCTGTTTAGCTTTATCTGTGGGTGGATACTCGCCTATTCCGTTTTGCGTCCCGTACGGAATCTGCTCTCCGCGGTAAAATCCGTGCAAACCGGCAGGATGGATGCCCATGTGCCGGTGCGCGGCACAGATGACGAACTAGATGAACTGGCCATTCATTTCAACAGGATGCTACAAAAAATTGCGTCGGTACTGAATGCCATGAAAGACTGCCTGGACAATGTCGCCCATGACCTGCGCACCCCCGTGACACGGCTGCGCAATCTGGCTGAAAATGCCTTGCAGACACCCGGAGATGTATCCAGCCAGCATGCGGCGCTTGCTTCCTGCGCCGAAGAGTCCGAACGTATCAATGTGATGCTCAATATCCTGCTGGACATCTCGGAGGCTGAATCCGGTATGATGCAGCTTAACTACAAGGATATCAAAATTCACGGATTGGTTGAAAACGTGGTGGATGCCTATAGCCTGATCGCCGATGAAAAGCCGATTCAGGTCAGGATAGACGGAGACAACGCGCTGACTGTCATGATGGACCCCGATCGGATGAGTCAGGCCTTGGCCAATTTACTGGACAACGCCATAAAATACACGCCTGCCGGCGGTGGAGTCGGTATCCGTTTTTATCGTGAAGAAAACCAAATTGTTATCCGTTTTCAGGACAATGGGGTTGGCATCGACCCGGAAGATATCTCCCGAATCTGGGATCGCCTCTATCGGGGCAGGCAGAGCCGGACCCAAAGGGGGCTCGGCCTTGGGTTGAGCCAGGTCAAAGCCATCATAGAGGCGCACAAAGGCAGTATCGAGGCCGTCACCGAGATCGGCAAGGGATCTGCCTTCACGATTCGTATTCCCGCATCAGACTGAAATCTCTCTATTCGCCGGATAATCAATATCCCGGCTTTAAAGCAATTTCATTATCTTTCAAAAATGTAACGCTTTTGAAAGATTCCCGTAATCTCCCAGTGATATATATTCAATCGGCTCCCCGCCATGGACTTCCAGCCAATACTACTGTTGGCTGTGTTATTCCATGTTGCATTCATGATGGCCCATACGGATATTCATACATAATAAAAGATACTTATCGAAATAAGGGAGAAATGAAATGGACTTTCAATTGTATGCCAGTGAAGAAGGCTTTTTCCTACTCGCCAATAAAATATCAAGAGATCTCGAAATATTGGAAACCTGTGGCACTGGAAACGCAAACGGCGGCAGCCCAGGCGATCACGAAATCCTGAAAAAAGAGATCAGACGGATTGCGCCTTAAATTATACGTGGATAAATCATTTACGGTTATGGCCTTTTCTCCGGAGTCACTGTCAATTATTCGTGTATTCTTTTAATATCGTGCAAAAACTGCATTTCCCGCGTTTATGGCTCAGGTTGGCGCCGCCAATGTCAAATGCGATGCCGTCCATTTCCTTGTAGTCGGAGCCGCGCTTGATGAAAACGAACGTCGCATCCGGATCCACGTGTTTTCGAATGAGCCAGGCGCAGGCAATCCTGTCCACCCCAACTTTTTCCCAGGTAATTAGATATCCTCCTCAAGGATCTGACCATTCTCGATCAGCCATTTTTTTGCCTGGTCCATTTTAGAGGACTGTACCCGGACGATATTCCAAAATTGGGGGGTGTGGTTTGCCTCCAACAGGTGAGCCAGTTCGTGGATGATCACGTAATCCACGACATACATCGGCGCCTTTATCAGTCGCCAATTGAAATGGAGGTTGTTCCTGGTTGTACACGAACCCCAGCGATAGCGGTTATCAACGATCCTGGCATCAGCAAATTCCACACCGAGATCATGGGCGAACTTTTTGGCACGGGGCAGGATTTTTTCCGTTGCCCTGTCCATATACCAGTTGCGCAGAACCTTCCTGCGTTCACTGGAAAGGCGCGCCGGGATCAGAAAACGCTGCTCGAACCGTATCTCCTCCGAGCTGTTTTGTACCACTTCGATTTGATACTGCCGGCCCAGATAAAGTGCTGATTCGCCGTTTACCATTTCTTTACCGGGTGGATGAGGCACTCCATATTTTTGTGCATGCCGGGTTTTTTCGTAAATCCACTGCCGTTTTGATTCAACAACAGCTCGAATCTTCTCCTCGGAAGTGGATTCGGGAACATGCACGACCACACTGCGGTTCCGCTCGACGGTAATTGTAATTTGCTTGCGCCTGGCTGAGCGCTTGATTGTGTAGTCCAGTTCCATGGTTATTCCGTGTAAAGAATCACATCATTATTCTTTTCCGCAAGCTCCATCACGCGGCTGATTATCTGAGCCCGTTTCTTTAACAGGTTCGGCAATTTCAGGCAGGCAGGCTGTATCAGTGCAGTTTGAATATCAGCCCTAAGCTTATTGCGGGCGGGAATACTTTCCCAGAAGCCGGCCAATTTCAGTTCTCTTTCAACAATGAGAAAAATCCGCTGGGTAAGTTCGACAAGAACAGATATTTTATCTTCTTCGCTGATTCCATAAGGAGCCGTTGGCTCGGCAACGATATCGGGTTGTAGCATGTTATCAAGAACAGCGTCGAAAATTTCACGTTTGAGACATCGGAAAAACGGCATCTGCTTCTTACGGTGGAGACCATATGTCGGTTCCTGGCCGGCGCTCTTGATACGCTCCCGCAGTTTCTCCAATTCTTCATATATTTTTAACCAGTTATCGCGAAATTTCTGAAATATTTGCGCCAAAACCTCGGCAAAGGATGCTTGCAAATCGGGATCATCATCCAGCTCAATATTGAGATGGTGACGGATGGCGTGCTCCACTTCAGCCGCCTTTGTCTTGGTGCGCTTACGCTTGTCAACATTGGTTTGGAAATCTTCGTCAAGAATTGAAATGGGCTCAACTTTCTGATCAATGCTTTTAGACGCCAGATACTGGTCGGTAATGGCGCGCAGCTTGGGCGGAATCCCCTTCATGCTCAAACGTTCGTCTCGAAAATGTTTGCCAGCCAACACATTTATTTCAGAAAGTGCATTGTAATCTCCCATGAAATCCAACGCCTGCCTGGCCGGAAAAACCAGGTTCATGCATTTGGTAAAATCCTTGAACGCCTGCATGTAATCGAAGCGCAGATTCTCGTTATAGAAAACATCAAAAAACGCATCGTGATCCGCGAGATCCGTCAGGCCTTGCTTTTTCAGCAACCCCATTATTTCGGAATGGCTGTTCTGGAGGCCACGAAGCTCCGCTTCCGGAAAGCTTAAGGTGTCGATAATCTCCTTTTGTTCCCGCTCGTCATACGCATCGATGGCTTTCTTCAGATGATGCCCCACACCGACATAATCCACCACAAACCCCTTATCTTTTGTAGCGCCCCCGATACGGTTCACACGGGCAATGGCCTGCAACAGATTGTGGCCGGTAATGATTTTGTCCAGGTACATGACCTGCTCCACGGGCGCGTCAAAACCGGTAATGAGCATATTGTTGACGATGAGGATACCCATATCACCTGTGACCCCTCCGTCTTCCCCTCCGAAGCCCAGCTTAAAACTCTTTATGCTGCGTTCATGCCGTGAGCTGTCGGCATATACTTTCAGATGAGGCAGGTCATTATGGCCGCCGGAGATCACCACATCCGTCTGCAGTTTCTCCAGTTGCCCCAGGTCAATCCCGCCCGGATTACTCTGTTGCGATTTTACCAGAGCCGCACCCAGAGCCGCGTCGATATGCTTCTTGTAGCGAACCGCTGCTTCGCGCGATGTTGCCACAACCTGGGCCTTGTATCCATTGGGGAACACATGGGTCAGATAATGCGAAACCATGTCCTTTGCCTTGGCTTCGATGGTCGGTTCCGCCTCAAGGTAGGCGTCCCGGGAACCGTAGCCGAGAATTTCCAACCGCTCTTTCAGATTGTAATCGCTGAATATGTCTGCAAACGCCTGATCCATCCCTGCTTGATCGGGTACTTCCGCGTTGTGGGTGCGGCCTTCGTAAACGATCTCCAGCGTCACACCATCGTCAATGGCCTGGCGCATGGTATATTTATCGATGTAATCGCCGAAAACCCGTTCGGTCTTGTCGATCGGTGTGCCGGTATAGCCGATCTTGGCGGCATTGGGGATGCCCTTGTCCAGGTTTGCACCGAGCATTTTGTATAGTGTTCGGTGGGCCTCATCATTCATGACAAGAATATTGGGACTGGTATTAAGCTGCGGAAAGGTCTCGGTCAGGTCCGCCTCACGGAATTTATGGATCATGGCCATCACCAGGTCCGAGGTGTCGGCGCTGAGCAGTTCCTTGAGTTTTATGATGCTGTTGGCCACCTTGACCGTAAAGCCGATGCTGCGGCTGGTTTCATTGAGCTGGCCTTCCAGTTGCGTGCGGTCGGTCACAAATACGACCTTCCAGTTGGCCAATGACGCATGCCGGTACATCTCCCGCACCATGAACATCATGGTGAGCGACTTTCCCGACCCCTGCGTGTGCCAGATGATGCCGCTGCGCTCGCGGGGATTTTTTCCCTCCAGCAGGCGTTTCACCGCCAGTTTCACCGCCCTGAACTGCTGATAGCGGCCCACGATCTTGATGGCCTGGCCTTTGTCGTTGGTGGAAAACAGGGTAAAGTTTCGAACCAGGTCAAGCAGATTGTTTTTGCCCATCATGCCTGCCACCAGGCGCTGCTGATCGTTGGGGCTGCCCGATCCATGATCGAGATCATTCAGCGTAAGCGGATAGGGATCGGACCATCGGTAAAAATATTTTTCGCTGTGGGTCGTGATGGTTCCGAATTTGGCTTCCTGGCGGCAGGTGGCGACGATAAACTGATTGAAATAAAAGAGCGGCGCACTGCCTTCACCCCTGGCGCCGCGCTGCTCGCTGTATCGCAACATCTGATCGATGGCTTCGGGAATGGCGTCTTTGACCTTGGGCGATTTGCACTCGATCAGCACCAGCGGCAAACCGTTCACGAATAGAACGACGTCCGGGATAATGTGGTGCTCGGTGCCCAGGATGCGCACCTTGAACTGACAGACCGCGATAAACCGGTTGTTGTCCCGGTTTGTAAAATCGATGAAACGCACCGTCGGGCTTTGCTCGCCGGTCTGACGGTTTTTGTTGACGCTGGTGTTCTCCAGCAGCAGGTGCAGAGCGTACTGGTTATTTTCGATCAACCCCGTGCCGGGAAATCCCGCTGTCAACTGCTTTGCAATTTCATCGACCTGATCATCCTCCAGCCAGGGATTGATCACCTTGACCTGATCGTGCAACACCTTCGTCATGACGACTTCGGTGAAACTGTCACGGAAAGTGTGGGCCGGTATCTGCTTTTCGTCGGTCAGGTCGATGATTTCCCAACCCAGCCCGTGAAGCTGACCAAGCAGGGGTTTTTCGACATGGTTGCGTTCATCGAGTTTGATCTGGTTTGCGGTGTTGCTGTTCATGACACACCTCATTGTATCCGCAGATGATGCATTATTTGGGCAAATGGTTTGTCCGTTTGGCCGCCCGGTTATCCGTTATGGCAACAGGGTTATCTGTAGGGGCGACCGGCCGGTCGCCCGAAATTGCGTCGCCAGGTTTGCCCGTTGATGCAAATGGTTTGTCCGTTTGGCCGTCCGGTTTCCCCATTTGGGCAAATGGTTTGTCCGTCAGGGCGACCGGCCGGTCGCCCCTACAACAATTGATGAATACAATGAATCCAACGACCATTGGGCCGGATTG
>CAJBLH010000312.1 GCA_903953895.1 uncultured Desulfobacteraceae bacterium
AAAATTGCGTTTTTTTGTGATTAAATTCTGAATGTTGTTTTTTTAATATAATTCGACTCTCTTTTAGCAAAAATAAACGGTCATACCCTGGGTAGCGAGATAGACTAGCTCGCAAATATGGGGTTTTCGTTCAGACACTAGATAACCAATAACACGATCTTTCCATGATCCATCAGCGACTAATAGTACGGCCTGTTCAATAATCATAATACGGTTGGGTGAAATCCATATTTTTTGCATATAATTCCTTATTTTTTAGATATATCACAGTAAATAATTGTACGATATGGCGCATTCTTTAGACTTCTAACCCTCTAAAATTTGCTCTTATGGTGTTTGTGCCCGTATAATGCTTTTAAAATCATTAAATAGCCTATGCTCAAATCATCCATCGATTTTTGCCTGACTACTTCGGATAAATTACTCTGAATAGCCTCTTCTACCTTGTCACATTCATTAATTTGAACCCATTCTGACATCCTGGATATCGCCGGTGCAAATGTATGGCTTGCGCGCTGATATAAACCTTCTTCAGCTCCATCTGACATGATGACGCAAGCGTCTATTGAACCCACTGGACCAATTGCAAGCTGCAACAGGTTTATGGCATTTATTGAGGTAACAAACACCGTCTCGTTAAAGAATTCACCTTTGGATGCTTCCATTATCGGCCGCCATTCACCGGTGGCAGAATTCCGGATACCAATCCGGCCGTCTCCTAATTGGCCAATCAACAGTCTTTTCCCATCTGATGCCACAAAAAGGAGCGTGCAGGCAAAATCCTTCAATGCTGCCTGGTGCCGTTGTGCGGCAACTGCAAGTGATCTGATTAACGGGTTCATAATTTTATTTCTGGCTTTTTCTTCTTTGGATTTAGCAATTCGCTTGAAATTTTCTTTCAGAACCCGAGTGAGTGTGTTGACCACAATCTGTGCGCCCAGCATGGAATTCGAGGCACTTCCGGCACCATCAGCCAGAACAATGGATGCAAATTTACCACTGGCAAATCCAACCACCGCATCTTGACAGGGGATACCCTCAGATTCATGTCTGCGCCCTTGTGCGTTTGCAACGGCTACTTTGAATGCTGTAGCGGAAAAACGTCTTCCCGGTTTATTTAGAAACCAGCGCTTGAATTTTCTGTCCTTTTTCATTGATTCTCACCAATCAACTGTTAAATGCAGTTTCCCAGTCAACGGACATTTTTTTAAAAGCAGTTTCCCCCAATCCGGCTGACTGGGTGTCTCCTGGATTAGATAGTGAAACAGCGTTTACTGACTTTGACAGCCAGGAGAAAAACCGTTTCAGTTCAGTTGCTTCAATCCTTATTGGCTTGAGCCTTGGAGAGAATTGTCCCAGCTTCGAAAGATTGGCGTCCTTGCCAATGGCGATTGGAAAAACGGTAAGTTTCCGACTGGTCACCATTTTTTGGCATCTTTGCACAGCTACCGTTATATCGTCAGTTGGTTCGCCATCAGTCATCAGCACCAGCCAGGGCTGGAAATAGTCCACACCCATCTCGGAATACACCCTTTTTGCCTGCTCCAGCATATCAAGGCACATATTGACAGCCTGACCCATCGGGGTATATCCATCGGCAGAGAATATTGGCACTCTCTGGCGCTCAACGCCTGCAAAATCGAGGACTTTGGTTGCTTTTTCACCAAATGTAACCACTGCAATTTCGGCGGCGATGCTTGCCATTTCGTCTTCACGTATGACACGAAAAAAAGTGGAAACGGCAGCATTAAGTTCGTCAATCTCACCCCCCATCATGGAACCGCTTGTGTCTAGAGCAAGGCACACGGGAACTCTGGCAGTCGGGTTATCTGTCAGTTCATCCAGTCGAAGTTTTAAGTCATCGGCCATATTGTTCGCCTTTTCAGTTATTTGGGTCCTTCAGCAGTAACATCTCAAAAAGTTCGAGGAAAACATAAAAAAGCTGTACTATAAAATATAATTTTGCTATTAGCATAGTGCATGGGACTACCAAAGATACAAATACCAACGATTCCCCAGGGAGAAAATACTCCTTTTGTTTTGCATCTAATAGAAATTATCGAGCAACTAATTGTTGTCACCCAGCAACAGGCAGAAGAAATTCAACTGCAGAAAGATGAAATTGCACGTCTAAAGGGCCATAAACCAAAACCCACCATCAAACCAAGCAAAATGGAAGATGCTTCTAAAGATAAGAAAGAGAAAGACACTTCAGAGAAGCGGCCCGGATCAGACAAGAGAAGCAAAACCGCTGGGATAATCATACACAACACAATCGCTATTCCCCCTGAAAATATCCCGCCAGGATCAACTTACGTGGAATCTCAGCCATACACTGTCGTGGGCATAAGGATCGCACCTTATAACGTTCGCTACCTTCTTGAACGCTGGGAAACTCCTGACGGAAACTTTATAGTTGGCAAATTGCCACCGGAAGTTCATGGTCATTTTGATGCTGAACTGAAAAGCTTTATTTTGTATCAATACATTCAATGCCACGTCACCCAACCCCTTCTTCTTGAACAGCTACTGGAGTGGGGCATAGATATTTCTTCCGGAGAAATCAATCGAATCTTGACTGAAGATAAAGATATTTTTCACTATGAGAAGGATCAAATTCTATCAGCAGCACTGAAAGTTTCCGACTATATCAATGTAGACGATACAGGAGCCCGTCATGCTGGAAAAAATGGCTGTTGCACCCATATTGGCAATGAGTTTTTTGCCTGGTTTCAGAGTACGAACAGCAAGAGTCGAATTAATTTTCTTGAACTCCTTCGGGCAGGGCAGAAAGATTATATA
>CAJBLH010000313.1 GCA_903953895.1 uncultured Desulfobacteraceae bacterium
CATGACGGCCCAGGAACGTTTAAATAACCTAAACGACAATCTATCTTTGATGCACCCCTGCATAGATGTGTTGTCCCATCTGCTATCGGTTAATAACGATGATCTTTCATCCAGGCATATCGAGGGCGTGATCTGGATACTGGACAGAATCAGTGACAGCATGAATGAATCACTAAAGGAGGCGAATGATGATCCAGATAAATCTTGAACTTGCAAAACGTTTAATCGGGGATAAGTCACTGTCTAATAGCGCCTTCAGGGTGCTGTTGTATCTCATGTCAAACCCTAAACCAACCAATCCGAAAGAACTATCTGCCGTTTTATGTATCTCACAAAAGGCTGTCTGTAAGTCCATTAAGAAACTTGCGGATGCCGGGATCATCCAGAAGGGGGAGCTGGGGGGAAGACAGCGAATGTTTAACGTACCAGGTCACGAACCATCAGAGCCAAACAAGGAACCTGAGCCAGACACAGGTGGTCATGACGAACGTCTGAGCCGTATCGAGTCCCTTATGGAGACCATGCTTTCAGACATAGCGTGTCTAAAAGAGGCCAAAGCGATACCGGAAATGGTACAGAGCGAACCAGAAATAACACATACCACCCCCATTTTACCCCAAACCCTACCCATTTCAGCACCATTGACAGAACCCTCTTATAATAGCTTAGCAGCTTTAGCTTCTTTAAAAGAAAGCTTAAGCTTGCAGCCTTGTGAAGAGTTTCTGGCGCTGTTCGCTGTTCAGGTTCCTATAGGCGCGGATCTGCTGGCGGTCAATGAAATGTGTCGCCGAAAGAAATCTGGCAAGCTCGATCACATAAAAGCACCATTGGCCTATTTGGATAGCATTTCTGGCAAAGTTGGTCCACCGATAACAACACCGACAGCACCCGCACCCAAACATGGCACCCCGATCGTTGAGCTTGATATAGAACGAAAGCGCAAAGCCGTTGATTTATGGTTTGCATTACCGGAAGAAAAAAGGCGTGATAGAATTCAGCAGAAACAGGAGACAACACAACCAGGACGGTTTAAAGTGCCATATGAACTTTTAGCTCGTAATGATTTTATTGCTGAACAGCTTGCAAAAAGGACATAGCAGAAATGTTGTTTTTCTTCCCATTCAGAGAGGGCTTTCTTCTGCCGGAAGATATCTGACTTTTGCCACAACAGCCTTTCACACTGAACAGAAAGGGCACACTGAGAGCCACCCTTATACTTTTCTGCTTGACTTGAAAGTCGGTTATGATAGTTCATAAAAACCTTTAATTTTTAACCGAATGCTTTTTAAATCTGAAATTGAACCGGTGTATATCATATTCTGTCAAAGCCTTAAATCATCAGGGGTAATATTTCATAATTATCAAAACAAGAATGAAAGGAGATAAAAAATGGAAGAATTGAAAGCAAGGTTTGGGCCTAAACACACTTATTTTTCATGTTTGCTTTTTTGCGTGATACTTCTTTTTTGTTCTGTTTGTTTTGCTGACGGTACATATCAAGTTACAAATGAAAACGGCGTGAATTATCTTGAAACCAGTAACGAGGGTTCTTGGTGTATTACTAAAAGTGATTTAAAGTTCACAGGGCAGTCTGGCAACTATTCTATATGGAAAGATCAGCAAGGGACGTTTTTACTCATCAATAAACAAAGAATTTACATAGATGAGAGATATATTCCGTACCGTATTTTCAAAGATGCCTATGGGAATATCTTGCCCACGAGATTGGTTTATGATGATGCTGGAAATTTGCTTACAAGATTAGATTTAGAACAAATGGAAGACAGGCAGGCGAAAAAACTATATCTAAAAGCAAAAATGATTTCTGAAGAAAATCAAGCTAAAGCGGATAGAGATGTATTTGAAAGACAAGCGCAGTCAGATAGGGAAATAGAAGAGAAAAAAATAGAGGCAATAGATAAAAACACTAACGCATTAAAAAGAGCTGCTAACTCTAAACCACATACAGGAGTTACTTCAACAGGGGAAATTATCAACATAATTAATTAATAAACCAGTGCAGAGTTAATATTTTAAAGCTTGTCGGTTCATTGAATCCACACCAATAACTTTCATTGATATCGTTATAAACCCGTTGCCCAGATATCTTCCGGAGCGCGGGTTTATTAATTTCAGGCCCTATCCAATCCCAAACACAGGGATTCAGTTCTGAACAACCAGGATCATCTTCCAAAGTTTAATCTTAGCTATTTGGGCGTGCTTCATCCTAATGAGAACAGCTACAGAAAAGAGGACTATCGAATATGGTCAGGGTTCATTAGACTGATAGATGGGGATGGATAGAAAGTATCCAGTTTCTTTTCAATACCAGGGGCACATTGAAAAAAATGGGTAACTTTATAGCTAACTTTTTTTTACTTACTTATTTGCATGTTGTATTAATTAAGTGAGTTATGGGTCAACATTACAAATCGGACACTACGATTATTTTCACTAATGCTCATTTACTTAAATACTTATTTACTTAAATACTTATTTATAATATTCTGCTCATATAGTACACCACACCTTTAATGGAGGTTAAAAATGGACAGAGAGCAGGAAAATAAAATTAGATGCGTGATTTATGACATTGTGGAAAAGGGGGGGGCACCCGGTGAAGGGTTAGATACCTGGCATGTTGAAAGAATTTCAATTGGGGCAGTCAATGGCAATCAGGTTCATTTTTCAATTGATAGACACCCGCATTTATTCGGCAGCCCGACAAGAGGCCAAGCATCATCAGCATACGCCACGATAACCTATTTTTATAAATTGGATATGGAAAACCTTTCTATTGAATTTCTGGGGGAGGAAAGAGACGAACCAGTCATTGACTGTCGTATGCTGGCAAGCGGGATGTTTGAACACCACGACTTTAGCGAAGAACTGAAAAATGTTTCAGGGAAAACGGAAGAGGACGTTATAGCTTACGGAAATGAAATGGTTGATAATTGGATAAATGAGGGAACATTTGAGGGCAAATATATAGAAACTTTAACACCCGCACAAATGGAAGAGTTATATAAATGTATAAGGGAAGAATTTCTTTACGGTGTCACATCTGCATGGGGGTTTGAGCAGAAAGTATCTGTGTCAAAACGTGCATTATTTCAAAGGGTTCAAAGAAAATTGAGCGCTGAACCATCCCCTAAGAAACTTTACAAAGCCCGTAAAGGTAGTAGATTGTTTTCAAACGTGGGTGAATATTACGTTGTGGACTTACACACAAACACTGTCACCAGATCGAAAATAGACATTGAAGAGTTCGCAAAAGAAAATAATTCACTCGCAAGCCATGAATGTATGGAACCGGAAAAATAAAAGCATACCATCATTTTATCAGGAACAGGTGAACCATACTATCACAAGCTGGTAAGGTTCACCCGATCGGTTGGGGGCGCCACCCTACAATGAAAGGAAAAAACATTGGGCACTTTATATAAAAGAGGGAACACATGGTGGATCAAGTACCATAAGAACGGGAAAGCCTTCTACGAAAGCACCCACACCGACAGAGAAAAAGAAGCTAAGAGGATGCTCCAAAAACGTGAAGGGGATATAGCTCAGGGTAAAACCCCAGGGATATATTACGACAAGGTTAAATTTGACAGAATCGCTGAACTGTACTTGACCAACTACAAGCTGAAGGAACGCAAGACATTAGTGAAAGCTGAAAGATGCGCCAGATACTTGAAGGAGGCATTTGACGGGTTATCCGTTACAGACATCACAAGCGACCAGGTTACATCTTATATTCAGGAAAGACAGGATAAGGGGCGGCTAATGGAACAATCAACAGAGAGCTTTCAGCTTTGAAACGTATGTTGAACTTAGGGGCGCGGCAGGAACCCCCGTAGCATGATTTTTCATCCCTTCTGCTTATGGTGATATGAACCGGACTTATCTACAGACAGAAAGGTGGATAGAAAATATCCAGTTGCTTTTCAAAACCAGGGGCGCATTGATAAAAATAGGGGCAAATTCTGCAAAGGTAACGAAATGGTAACGAGGATTTGACAAAAACCATAAACGAGTGCCGTTACTTTTCGTAACTTATTGATTTTATTGGCTGAGGGACAAGGATTCGAACCTTGGTTAACGGGGCCAGAACCCGTCGTCCTGCCGCTAGACGATCCCTCATAAGTCTTGGTAATCTACATAAAAGCTGCCCTCTCGTCAATAACAAAATTAACGATTAAAGTACAGACATTTCCAGCCTTCTTTCAGAGCCACCAAGTTGGACTGATTTGAGAGCCAAAATCAGGGTTAGTCTTAAACTAAATTGATCACGCTGGGTCCTTATTTACCTTTCGCTCATTTTCTTCGTCATTTTTATTTGTTTCATGAAATCAACCCAGAATGGATCAAATAAACCGATTTTGCAGAAAAAAATGAGCGAAATATAAGTCTTTATGCCGGAATTCAAAGATGCGTCAGCACTGTCCACTTGAGACAACGATGAACTCCATGATGTCTACGCCACGACCGTAATGCGGCTGAACCCGCCTGGCATTTTCTCCAGCCGGATCTGGGTGGGAATTTCCTGGGCCAGTCGTTTGACATGGGAGACAATGCCGACTGTCTTGCCGTCGGCCCGCAGGTTCTTGAGAGCGGACATCACTTTATAGAGCATTTCATCATCCAGGGCGCCGAAGCCCTCGTCTATAAAGAGGGATTCGATCTTGCGGCGCTGCGAGGCCATGTCCGACAGGCCCAGAGCAAGGCAAAGGCTTACCAGGAAAGACTCTCCGCCGGAAAGCGTTTTGACGGGCCGCAGCGCCCCTGCCTGAAAAGCATCTTCGATATGTAAACCCAGTGGGTTTTCACTGGCCGATTTCAGAACATAGCGGACGCTGCTTAGCGCGGTCAGATGCCGGTTGGTTTCTTCAAGGAGCTGCTTCAGCAGGAGATGCTGCAATGTTTCATATGGCTGGCCTTTTCCTTCGATGCTTCGCTGAATCGCCATGGCCTCGGCACAAGCCTTTTCCTGAACTGCGATGGCCTGGAGGAGTTCGCGATATTCGCTTTCCGCCTGACGGTGTTGTTCCAGGGTGCGTTCCCCTGCTTCGATATCCTTCTCCAGCTCTTTATGACGCTTGTCAGCTTCGGAAATTTTCCAGCGGATCATGTCGAGAGAATCCTGCGTGGGGTGTTTGGGCTGAAGGTCTGCCAGTGCTTGGCGCGCTGCGGCCAATGTGCTGCCTGCCTCTGCAAGGCGACGAGTAACGTCCTGTTCGCTCTCAAGGATGGAAAGTCCTTCCCGGATGGCGTCCAACGTACTGAAACCTGCAGTTACGGATTGATCCATAAGGTTCCGCTCTGCAGTATCCACCTCATTTCGGAGTTGCTGCGCCTGATCGTGTAATCGCCCCACAGCTTCCCGATCTGCCGCAAGGCTCACACGAAGCGCATCGAACTCTCTGGATATAGATATCTCTTCGGAAGAGAGGCTTTCCAGCCTGATTTCCAGTTCCAGTCGTTCACGGGCGGGGTCCAGAACGCCATAACATGCTTCACGGTCGGCCATGAGGGCATTTAGCCGTGTCTGGATAGTTTCGCTTTCAACCGACAGAAAATCCGCTTCAGCCGCCAACTGCTGAAGCATTTCGGAGAAGGTCAGCCGTTGCATCTGAAGCCGCTCCAGTTCATCTGCAGCCGCAATCCGCTCCCGTTCCTTGTTGCGATAATGCTCCAGGCGTTCCTTGAGGTGATCCACTGCCAGGTTATCTTCGCCTGAATCGGGCATTGTTTCCTGCAGGCGATCGAGGTGTCTGGAAAGTTCCATGCGGGCCGTGTTTCTGCTTTCATCGAGCCGGTTCAATTCTGCATCAATCCGAGCCGCTTCCTTCTGCTGGGTTTGATGCAGTTCCAGCGCCTGATCCAGCAGACTCCGCCGCTTGGAAAGTTTTTCCAGTTTCCGACCGAGTCGGCGATCTGTCCACTTGGCTTGCCACACATACCACCAGGCAGTGCGGATTTTGGATCGGGCATGCCGGATTTCCTTCCGGATGGCGTGGGTGCGTTCGGCTGGGGATATTTTATCCCCGAAAACCCATGTTTCACCACTGACAGTGATCAGGTCTTCCCAATCCTGTCGGTATTCATCGAGGATTTTGCTGCGTGCCTGAAGCGCCTGGCCTTTTTTTTCAAGCGATTCATGTTCGGCATGCAGGGCACGAATTTTCTCTTCCCGCTCCCGAACGATGCCGTCGAGCTCCGTAAAGTCGAGCATTCCGCTTTCTATGAAAGGGTGAGTCGATGCGCCGCAGAGTGGACAGGGCGCCCCCGGGCTCAGCAGACTTCTATCCGGATCAAACCGGCGAATGGTGTTGCGCTGATGGATCTGCCCTTCCAGTGCTTCCAGGCGGGACTGCTCGGTGGTGATGGATCCCGTCAGGGTTTCCACCCGGGAGTGGTAGGTCGCCAGTTCGTCCGGAACATTTTTGAAGGCAGCGGCCCTCCGGGCGATGCGGACAAGTTTCTTGCAGGCGGCTCGGTTTTTGATGCCGCGCTCGATACAGGTTTTCAGACTGTCATCTGTCTCATTTCCATAAAGAGTTTGAAGACGGCCATCCCGATCTGTTTTGCGTTCTTTCAGCCGGTCTGCCTGGGTCTGGGCATTCAGGACTGCCGCTTCGGCATGCAGGAGTGTTGTGTTCGATCGTTCTTCGGCTTTGAGCGCATCAACCCGAAGTTTTCGGTATGATTCGATCTCCTTGAGATGTGCATCAATCCGCGTCAGGAGGGATTCCAACAGAGGCATTTCTGTTTCAAGATCGGCATCTGCCGCATGTGCTGCAATCCATTCATCGAGGTACTGAACCAGGCCGATTAGTTTACTTTCCGTACCTTCCTGTTCCGATTGCAAGCGGGCGGTATCCCGTTGTTCGCGTGCAATGGCTTCCAGCCGGGAGACGTTTTTCAGAAAGTGTTCGCCCGCAGCCGCAATCTCGCTGTCCAGAGATGCGGCCCCGAGGAAATCCTCGGTTCGTTCCGCCAGGCGCTGTCTAACGGCTTCACATTCATCGCGGATTTCAGCGAGTCGCGTTTCCAGATCGCCGAGCCGATGCTCTCCGGCAGGGGTCTGAGACGTCACATGCAGAACTTGAAACTGAATCGTCTCTGCCCTTGCCTTGAGTATCTCCAGTCGGGTTAATGCTTCTCGGTATAATCCAGCCGGTCGGGCCTGGTCCATCTGCTCAAAATGCTTGCGGGCTTGGGCATACTGCATTTCCGCAGTTACGATGGCCTCAGCGGCATGTTGGTCGGCCAGGGGTTCCCGCTCCATCCGGTCTATCCAGGCTTCGATTTCTCGAAGCGTTTTCAGGTTCCGGTCGATTTCATGGATGTCTTCACGGGCCTGATCCAAGACTTGCAGCGTAGCGTCTTCATTCACCCTGTCCGGTGTTTGAAAGCCGGCTGCTTCCTCCTTAAGCCGGTATAGCCGTTCGGTTTCCCGTTCGGCCTGCGTGCGGATGGATGCCTCCATTTCGGAAAGCACCTCCGGGCCGATGATTTTCTCGAGAATTTCCGCCCGCTCATTTTCCAGAGCATGCAGAAACGCCGAGAACTCGCCCTGGGCCAGAAGAATGGAGCGGCAGAAACGCTTGAAATCGAGACCGGTCAACTCGGCGACACGGTTTCGAACTGGAATCGACCGACTTTCCATCAGTTTTTTTTCACCGTTCAGGGAAAAAAGCGACATGTCGGGCGTCACCGGCCCGTCACCGGCTCGATCTGCGGACCACCGGCTGCAATAGCAATGATCCATTACCGAGAACGTCACTTCCGCATAGGATTCTTTTGCCGGCAGGCTCTGGATGGCGGTTTCAGGTCGATTGAGTCGCGCCGTTTCCCCGTAAAGCCCCAGCGTGATCGCATCCAGGATCGAAGATTTACCCGAGCCATTGGGACCGACAATGGCAAAAAGTCCCGTGTCGGAGATCGGGGACTGGTCGAATCGGATTTCCCATTCGCCGGTCAGCGAGTTGATGTTTTTGAATTTGACGCCCAGAATTTTCATGATGGATTTTCCTATCCGTTAACCCAGGATCAGGCGATGGGGATCGCATTTTTCCCGCAGGATTTTCAGCTCGAATTCCGTTGGCGGCGCCACTTCGACGGCGCGTGAGGTGTCGATCTCAAAGCCCATGTTGTCTTGAATCTGCTGCGGAGTGAAGCCGGGAAAATAGCCGCTCAGATACATTTCCCGGGTGATGCTGTCAAAACCCATCGTCGCCATGTTGGTAATGACGGATTCCGGGCCGCCATCGGGAAGGCCGGCTTTTCTGCGGGCATCCGGGCCATCCAGCCAGCCGGGGCTGGTGATATAATCCAATTTGGGAACGAATTTGCGTTTTTCATGCTGCATGAAAGTGATGGTTCTGCCCACAAAAGAGGCCACATCGCAAGCCCCGCCGCTGCCGGAAAACCGCACCCTGGGTCTGAAATAATCCCCGACAACCGTTGAATTGAGGTTTCCGAATTTGTCGATCTGGGCCGCTCCCATAATACCCACCACATGCGGGCCGGATATCCGGTTCTGCATGGTGGCGAAGGCATCGGCCAGGTTGCCGTTCACCGATGTCCAGTACATGACCCGGGAATCCGCCACGGCCAGCGGAACTTCTTCAAGAAGCGAGTCGATGGCGCCGGTTTCAAAAAAAATGACACTGTTCGGGGCATTGATATTCTTGGCAGCCATGGCGGCCAGCATGGAAATCCCTGTGCCGCAGAAAACGATATCGCCATCCTTGATTTCGCGGGCAGCGACGATGGTCATCAGCTCTTTCAGGGTGTAATGAGGGGACAGGTTGCAGGTAACAGGGGGCAGGGTTTCTTCCTGACCCCTGTTACCTGTAACCTGATCTCTTTTATCATGCATGATTTTTTTCCTATCTTCTGTCTAGTCCGACGGCATAGCCAGTTCGGGGGTCTGCTGCAATGGCGTTCAACTGCTCGGTTCCGATCTTGTTCAGAAGGGCCTGATGGTCGGTGACGTCATAGATGAATTCCTCCAGATAGGTGCTGTACCGCATGTCGTTTTCCGCATTTTTACGGTAAGCGTTGAGATATGCGGGGTCATAATCGTAATAGCGGTAACAGGCCGTGGGATAAGCGCCATAAGGGATATGAACGACGGCGTCCACACAGAAAGAGGGTATCTGATTCTGGTCCGGGTTGGCCTTGAGAACATCGGATGTCACAATCTCCTCACAGGTGACGATGACGTGCTTGGCGCATTTGGCCTGTTCGATATCGGAAAACGTCAGGCCTTCCATGCGGACCGTGCCTTCCCGATCCGCCTTCTGAACGTGGAGGATGGTGACATCGCAATTGATAGCCGGAACCAGAACGAGCTTCGGCGCGTTTCCCCATGAGCCGAAAGGATTGTCCATGATCATGAGTTTTTCATTCGGAAGCCGGGAATCATTCGCCCGCATCTGTTTTGAGAAACCCCATTTTTCGATGATATCGGTTCCCAGAGACGACCGGGTGGGCAGAAAGGGAACCCCCATGGCACCCGCCATAAACCGTAACGTCATCTGATAATTGGAATAATCTTCGATGGCAATAGCGCCGGACTGGACGGCTTTTTTAAACCGGATACAGGTCGGGGCGAACCGGCCGCTGCCGGCGTATGCAATCTCCAGGCGGGATACGCAGCCGGCGCCGATCAACTCGTCCACACCCTGACCGTTGGAATGGGCATATAGGTGGATATCGTCGATTTTCTGACGGATGATTTCATAAACAGCCGCCATCGGATTCCGGTTGATCGTAAATCCACCGATGGAAAGATGGCAGCCGCTGAAAACGTATTTCTTGACAGCCGCTGAAAGGCTGACCGATTTATCTTGACCGATTTTCATAGGTATTGAGGGAGTAAGTATTAAGGGTTGTGTGAGAAGTTCAAGATTGACTGCCGAGATTCTGAGCGATGGTGATGCCAAGGTCCAAAGCTTTTTGATTCATTTCCAGAAAACTGGGAGGAATGCGGGTTTCCAGTACGCGGATGATGGATTCCGGCCTGACCAGACCGGTGATGGCAATCACCGCTCCCAGCATGCAGATATTGAAGACAATGGGTTTTCCGATGGATTCCATCACGGCTTGGAACATGGCCAGCTCGATTTGACGGGCGTCCACCCGGCGCTCTGTTTTCACAAAGCGGGTATCCGTAATCAGCGAGCCGCCGGGTCGGATGATGGGATGAAATTTGTTGTAGGCTTCCTGGGTCAGGCAGACCAGGACATTGGGCTGGGTGACCTTGGGAAAATAGATTTCCGAATCCGCAATGATGACATCCGTCCGGGTAGAGCCGCCCCTGGCCTCTGGTCCGTAGGACTGAGACTGCACCGCAATCAGGTCTTCATACAGCACCGCAGCTTCAGCCAAGATAATGGCGGCGGTGATGACCCCCTGGCCTCCGGAGCCTGAAAAAACCATTCTGCATCTTTCCATGGTCAACGCCTTCCTTGTTTCTGTGCGCGTTCGATGATTTTGTTGTATTCGCTGCAATACTCGGGCAGATCCTTTCGAACAAAAATGCCCCGCTCGATCAACTCCGGCTGCGCTTCCTTGGCTTTCGAACCAATGGGTGTTGTGATATCCTTCATCCGCTTCATCATCTCAACAGCCCCGCCTTCCTTGTTCTTTCTTCCGAAATACGTGGGGCACTGGGACATGATTTCCACCACCGAAAAGCCCTTGTGCAGAATGGCTTCCTGAAGCAGCTCGGCGGCCTGCTGAACGTGATAGGTGGTGGTGCGTGCTACAAACGTAGCGCCCGCGGCCTTTGCCAGCTCCACGATATCGAATCCCTGATCGATATTGCCATAAGGGGCGGTCGTGGCCGAGATGCCATATCCGGAAAGCGGTGAATACTGGCCGCCGGTCATGCCGTAGATGCGGTTGTTCATGACAACGGCTGTCATGTCGATGTTGCGCCGGGCCGCATGAATGAAATGGTTGCCGCCGATGGCCAGCGCATCCCCGTCTCCCATGGGAACGATCAGGTGAAGTTCGGGCCGGCTCATCTTGACACCGGTTGCAAAGGCAAGGGCCCGGCCGTGAACTGTGTGCAGGGTGTGAAAGTCAACATATCCGGAAATACGGGATGAGCAGCCGATGCCGGAAACCATGACGATATCATTTTTATTGAGGCCCAGATTTTCTATGGCCCGCAACATGGCGTTCAACACCACGCCGTGCCCGCATCCCGGACACCACATATGGGGAAAGAATCTTTCCCGGATGTAATCTTTGATCGCCATTATATTCCCCTTCCCTGGATGAGCCGCAGAATGTTGCGGATGTCTGTGGGGTTGATGAAAACCCCGTCCATCCGGTTGGCCAGAAAGACCCGCTCCGGCTGTTCCACGGCCAGCTTGACCTGTTCGAGCACCTGCCCCATGTTCATTTCCACCACCACAATTGTCTGGGCATGGCGGCATTTTTCCCGGACAATGCGCGCGGGAAACGGCCACAGAGACTGAAGTTCCAGAAGTCCGATCCGTTCGCCGCGTTTTCGACGGTTCTGCACGACGTGAAGGCTGGACCTGGCAGAAGAACCATATGAAATCAAAATGCAGTCGGCATCCTCCAGAAAAAACTCCCGAATCCGGGCGATCTCGGCTGCGTTGCTCTGGATTTTATCGATCAGATGCCGCATCAGCCCGTGAACCACCTGGGGATTGCCCGATGGAAAGCCCCACATGTCGTGTGCCAGCCCGGTCACGTTATAGCGGTGAACCCCCCCGAAATCCGACATGGGCAGTCGTCCGTCCTCGCGGGGAAGATAGGGGTGATAGTCCACTCCGCTCTTTACGGCCGTTCGCAGTCGGTCCACCAGGGGTTGCTCTCCTTTGTCGGGAATCACGACCCGCTCCCGCATATGACCCACCACTTCATCAAAGAGCAGAATGACCGGCGTGCGGTAGGTTTCCGCCAGATTGAACGCCTCGACGGTCATGGCAAAAACATCCTGATGGTTGGATGCGGTCAGGGTGATGATGGCATGGTCTCCATGGGTGCCCCATCTGGCCTGGTTCACATCGCCCTGGCTGACATGGGTGGGAAGTCCGGTGGATGGCCCCCCGCGCTGAACGTTGACAATCACGGAAGGAATCTCGGCCATAACGGCGTAACCGAGTGCTTCCTGCATCAGGGAAAATCCGGGGCCGCTGGTGGCGGTCATAACCTTGGAGCCGGTAAGTGAAGCGCCGATAATGGCGCACATGGAGGCAATTTCGTCTTCCATCTGAATGAATCTGCCGCCAATCTGCGGCAGTCGGAAAGAGAGAAGTTCAGCGATTTCCGTGGAAGGTGTAATGGGGTAGCCGGCAAAAAAATTGAGACCTGCATACAGGGCGGCTTCCACGCATACCTCGTTGCCTTGAATAAATTTGATGGTTTTGCTCATGGTATCGCCCTATTCCTCGATAAGAATTTCGATGGCCAGATCCGGGCACCTGAGTTCGCAGAGCCGGCAGCAGATACAGTCTTCGGGGCGGGCTGCAACCGCTTTTTCCCGGTCATCGAGCGCCAGCACTTTCTTGGGGCAGAATTCCACGCAGATCCCGCAACCTTTGCACCAGTCCCGGTTGATGATGTGTTCTTTCAGCTTGGGTTTTCCCATTCGGTTTTCCTTCAATGATCTCTTCGTCTAATCGTGTCGGGGGGTGGGTTCAACCGGCGAAGATCAAGATATTATAAAGGCAAAAGAGTAGTGATATTTCCCTGTGAAGTCAATAAAAACGAGATACACCCGGATGTTTTTGCCGTTGACCCATTGGACGCATCAGGGTACAAGTCGGGTGAAGAATGATGTTTCACCGCAAAGGCGCAAAGGGCGCAAAGATAAAGGAATCTTCACGGGATGATGTCAAATCATGCAAAGAAAACAATAGGGGCCTACGGTCTGATCCTCTCGGCGATCTTCGCTTTCTGGTATGTCGTAGGCCATCCGCGGCTGGTGAAGGAACCGGCCCTGAGCGCCGATCATAAGCTGCAAAGTGTATCGTATGCTCCTTTCGAAAAAAATCAATCTCCTCTGGATGCTGGATCGAAAGGATTGAAAATTTCAGACCAGCGCATCGATGCAGACCTGGCGATTCTCTCCCGCCGATTCAACTGTATCCGTACCTATTCGGTCGCCGGACTCGAATCCGTTCCAGCCTTTGCCGAAAAATATGGATTGAAAGTCCTGCTCGGGGCCTTGATCAGCGGTGATCCGGTTCTCACTCGGAACGAAGTGGCCAAAGTCATTGAACTGGCCAGGCGTTACCCATCCTGTGTGAGGGGCATTGTGGTGGGAAACGAAGCCCTGCTGCGCCGCGAAGTCACCGGAGCCGAGCTGGTTGGCTATATCCGCGAGGTCAAGTCCGCACTGCCCGATATGCCGGTCACTTATGCCGATGTCTGGGAGTTCTGGCGCAAACACCCGGAGGTGGCGCCGGCCACGGATTTTGTGCTGATTCACATTCTGCCTTACTGGGAAGATGATCCTGTCTCCATCGATGAGTCCATGGCCCATGTCCGGAAAATCCGTGAAGAACTTGCCCGGAAAATTCCGGACAAGGAAATCGTTATCGGAGAAACCGGATGGCCTTCGGAAGGACGGATGCGGGAAGGTGCGCTTCCTGGCCGCATCAATCAGGCGCGCTTTATGCGCGGCTTCGTGGCAATGGCTGAACAGGAGGGATGGCAGTACAACGTAATCGAAGCATTCGATCAGCCGTGGAAACGCGCCAGAGAAGGCGCTGTCGGCGGATATTGGGGTCTTTACGATACGGATCGGAAAGACAAATCGGTGTTTTCCGGACCGGTTTCGGATTATCCGAACTGGCCGCTATGGTTCTGCGTGTCTGCCGGTGTGATTCTGCTTACTCTGCCGATTGCCGGAAAACGTCCGGACATGACCCGGATTCAGTGGTTGAAATTTGCCGGAGTTGCGGTCGCCGGCGCCGTATTGATCACCCTGCAGGCTCATCAGTTCACGATCATATCCCGAAACGGATGGGAATATCTCTGGGCCATCATGGTACTTGTCCAGGTAGCCATTGTCTATTTTCTGATACTGTCCACCTTGACGCTGGAGTTCCGACCCCAACACCTCAGCTTGAGTGATTCCATGGTGTTACTTCGGGGATGGTTCCGGTTACCGGTTAAAAAGAACCGCTGCCAGACACTGGCCGGGGACCGGTTTTTTCCGCTGCTTGACCTTCAGTGTCTCCAGTCGGTGATCTCCGTCAATCGTTTGGCAGTTATCTCTTTTGCCTTGATTGCCGTAGCCGGTCTGTTTTTCGATGCCCGGTATCGCAGTTTCAACAATTGCGGCTTTATGATTCCGGCTTGTGGGTATGTATGGTTCTTACTTCAGGAAAAGCGGTCGGTTCAGGCAGGCGGTCTTGAACGGCTCTGTGCATTGACGCTTTTACTGGCGGCGATGGGGATTCTGTTCAAAGAAACAGCACTGAACCTCCAGGCCGATGTATGGGTCGGCATCTGCCTGCTGCTGGCGGTTCCGCTCTGGAAGGAAGGAAAAGCCGGCCAGCTTCGTCCTCTTGTGTCTGATGGCCTGATGATGGCAGCGGCCTATGCGGTTTTTTCGATCATGCGCTACGTGATTTTGGATTCAAACATGGTCACCAATCTGTGTGCGGAAAATCCAGATGGGATTGCATGTCTGATCCGATCTTTCATGGGAAAGCTGATGTATCATCAAGTATTCGGTCTGTCGAGCCTGGTGCTTGCCGGACTTGCCGTCTGGCGGAACACCGCGCGGCTGTGTGTGGCCGCCTTGATCCTCAGTCTGAGCAGTTTTGCTTTTTACAATGTGGGGATGGGGGCCATTGCCTTTGTTCTGGCGGGGCTGACGCTGGCGCATAAAAAGCTTTCAGCGGTCAGCAGGTAATATCCGCAGGGACGGGTTGGTGCCCTGCGGATATAAATTACTCTGCTTCAATTGCCAATTGGTATCGAGTCTATTTTCTGGCTTTGGCGTAACCGATGGACACCAGTGCTTCTTCCATTTCCGTCAGCGTCAGGGGATCATCGATGGTGGCCGGCATTTTGAATTCCTTGTTGTCGGCTATCTTTTGAATCGTACCCCGCAAACAAGGAAGCGGATTCCATGGAACGCTGAAAGATGATGCAGGTTTCGGGTTTGGAAGCTGCCATGTCGATGGCGCCATCCAGCAGATGTTTATAAGGAATCACCTTGCTGGTTTCAATGCCGCAGGAGGCCGATACAATCACTTTGGGTTTGGCGTCGTTGATACGGGTCGCCAGTTCGTTGGCTGCAAATCCACCGAAAACCACAGAGTGAACAGCTCCCAGCCGGGCGCAGGCCAGCATGGCGATGGCCGCTTCCGCGATCATGGCCGGCGATTGTGGGGTTACCCCACACAATAAAACGAAATCAGGGGAGAGAAAATGGAGGGAACAGTACTTTTCGCCTGCATCCCCGGCCAATAACGCACCCAAAACCTTTGTCTTGAAAGCGATATCTTCGCATGCAGAGCAACATGCATGCCAGCAACACAGCAGATTCGGTATCTGCCTCAATCGATGATAGATACAGATAAATTTAAGAAAAGCCAATGACTGAATAGGAATGATTTATCAGGACATTCTTGTCACATCATCGAGGGTATATTTAAAAATATGATTTAATGCCAAGTGGTTACATTGATGGGTCATTTATGTCCCATTCAAGGACTACAACAGCCCATGAGACTTCATTTTTCGAAAGAGAGTCCGCCGGTCAATGCCGAGAATCTCCGCAACCCGGCCCCGTTTCCATTTGTGTGCATGCAAGCACTGGGCGATATACGTTTTTTCCGCGGCATTCAGTGCATCGGCCAGCGATGAAGACGAAGTGTCACTGAAAGGTGGGATGGATGAGAATGTTTCGAAATGGGCTACAGGGTCAGGTGTGGCGGGAATGTCGATTTCCCGAAGTGTAACCGCCTCCTTCAATGGCTCGCAGGAGCTTGACCTGGAGATTCAGAGGAATTTCCCCCACTTCGTCCAGAAAAAGAGTTCCCCCATGGGCCAGATCGAGGAAGCCGGGTTTGTCTGCTACCGCCCCGGTAAACGCCCCTTATTTTATAGCCAAAAAACTCGCTTTCAATCAGAGTGTCGAGAACGGCTCCGCAATTTACCGTTACAAAAGGTCCTGCACTGCGGTGGCTTAGTTCATGAATGGTGTGCGCAACCATCTCCTTACCGGTACCCGATTCTCCGTAAATAATGACACCGGCCTCTGCCTGAGCGGCCTTGAGTATGGTTTCGTATGTTTTTTGCACGGGCGCACTCCGGCCGATGATCCGGCCGAACTGTCCGCTGCTCTCTTGGTTGTAAAAAAAGGCTCGAACACACGCTTGCGCGTATTTTCATTCATGCCCGGACCGTTGTCGATTACTTCGATGCAGGCGGTGTTCCCATCTTGGAACAGGCGAAGGGTAATAGAGTTTGATGATCATGCCTTAACGAAACGCTGCGTCAAGGATTTTTTGAAACCGGCGCCGCTGGAATTTTACATATTTGTAACGGCTGGCGCGGGATGTACGACAATAATGTATTTTTGGAAATTGCATCCGGATATATTCATTTTTTAACTAACTGAAATGGTTTGTTGTTTTCTTTTAATCACCACTGGCATGCAATTTGCTCAATATCTCCATCAAATCATTAACGCAGGTATTATCCTTGAATAGGTGGTTATTCCAATGCCCGATAACGCTTCTTTGATATTGAAACAGAAACGGGAAAAACTGATATCCGGTTTAAAGGGAAATTCTCAGAATTTCATGATCGAGCATACGGGTATGATGGATAATTATTTCCAGAGCTGTTACGAAACCAGCCTGGTCGGCCCCGGTATCCGCATCGAAAAAAATCCCTATGCCGTTATCGCACTGGGTGGGTATGGCAGAAGGGAGCAGTGCGTCCACTCGGATGTGGATCTGCTGTTTCTGTTTGAAAATGCCGTTCCGGATACAGCCGAAGCATTGATTCAGGAAATCGTGTATCCGCTCTGGGATGCCGGACTCGATGTGGGTCATGCCACCCGCTCGGTTGCGGAATGCGCCGAAATTTCCAGAACAGATATTGAAGCCTTTACCGCCCATCTCGATGCCCGTTTTATCTGCGGCATGTCTCCATTGTACACCCGGTTGATGAGCCATCTGCGAGAAAACATCATTCACAATCAATCTGCCGATCTGATTTCCTGGCTGATTCAAAGCAATGCCGTCCGGCATAAGCACTTCGGGGATTCGGCCTATCTGCTTGAACCCAACCTGAAAGAAGGACGGGGCGGGCTCAGAGATTATCACACTATCCGGTGGATCGCCAAAATCAAATCCGATATCCGCACCCGGCGAGACCTGGAGTATTATGGATATTTTTCGAGCGATGAATTTTTGTTGCTGTCCCGTGCGCTGACCTTTATCTGGCATGTCCGAAATCATCTTCACCGGCTGGCCGGCAGAAAATGCGATCAACTGTATACTGAATATCAGCCGAAGCTGGCAAAGATTCTGGATTTTCATGAATTGGATGGACAGTCGCCGGTCGAAAACATGCTGGGGAAAATTCAGGGGGAAATGGAGTTTTTGAATCAGCAGTTGCAGATGTTTCTGTATGAGCTGGCGCATGATGCTGGACCCCACCGAAAGCGCAAAGATTTTCAGAAAACACGAAATCCGAAACTGGAAATCCGAAAAGGTGCTGTCAATTTTGTTTCTTCAGAGCTCATTCCCGGCTCGCCGTTGTTGCTGATGCAGATTTTTGAGGAATGCGCCCGCTTTCAACTTCCGCTGTCCGCTGAAGCCAAGCGGCTGGTCAGGGAATTCCAGTATCAGGCAAACGAGACTTTCATCTCTTCGAAGCGAACCGTCAAATTGTTTGAAAAACTGCTGATGTCCCCGCCCGGCAGGATCAATGCACTGGATGAAATGCTGTCATCGGGGTTTCTTGTTCATATCATACCGGAATTCAAAGGTATCGTTCACAGGGTGCAGTATGATGACTATCACCTGTTTCCGGTGGATAAGCATTCGCTGCTTGTGGTTGAAACACTGAAAAAATTCGGACTTCCGGAAGATGCCAGCCAATGTCAGCTCTGCGGACGTCTGTATCAGGAGCTTGCCGCTCCCAAATGGCTGCTGTGGGCGGGTCTTTTGCACGATATCGGCAAGGGCGGGGCTGGCAATGACCATTCCAAGCGGGGATCGGTCATTGCCGCTGAAATTCTGGCTCGGAAAGGATATCGAAAAAAGGACATCGAATCGGTCTGTTTTCTGATCGAAGAACATCTGTTTCTCATCAAACTGGTCACGCGCCGGGACACCAACGACGAGGAAACCGCCATTTTCTGCGCCCGAAAAATCAAGGATGTGGTCCGGCTGAAAATGCTGTATCTATTGACCGTAGCCGATTCCATCTCCACCGGACCGAAAGCGTGGAACGAGTGGACCGCAGCGCTGCTCAGAGATTTTTTTCTGAAAGTATTGAACATTCTTGAAAAAGGCGAGCTTGCCAGCCGCGAAGCGGTGGACACAGTCGAAAAGAAAAAAGAGCTGGTCGTATATTCCGCCAGAACGCAGAAATCCGCCCGGGAACTGGATGCCTTGTTCAGCGTCATGTCTCCAAGATACCTGCTCTATTCATCCGCCGAGGATATTGTTGCTCATATTCAGCTTTTCAGACAATTGAAAGACCGCGAATTTGTCTGGAAAATTGCTGAATCCCCTGAAGTCGGAGCCCGAATGGTAACCATCTGCGCCAAAGATCGTCCCGGCCTTTTTTCCAGAATCGCGGGGGTGTTTACCCTGAACGGCCTGGATATTCTGGATGCCCAGATATTTACCTGGCGCAACAATATTGCTCTGGATATCTTTCATGTGAAGCCTCCGTTGGACCAGTTATTCGAGGAGGAAAAATGGGAGCGGGCCGGAGAAAAACTTCAGGCGGTGCTGTCCGGGAATCTGGACCTGCCTCTGGCGCTCAAGGAGAAAATGGAAGCATACCCGAGCGATAAACTCCGGGCCGCGCAACGACCGCCCTGCGTTGTCATCGACAATCGCAGCTCCAGCTTTTTTACCATCATCGAAGTTTTTTCCATGGATTTTCCGGGTCTTCTGTTTGGTATTACGGATGCCCTGTTCCGGTGCAAGCTGGATGTGTGGGTCGCCAAGATTGCAACCAAGGTGGATCAGGTGGTGGATGTTTTTTATGTCAGGGATTTTGACGGACAGAAAGTGGATTCCCCAGATCAGGTATCGTCGATTCAGACGGTCATCAAAGACGTTCTGCAGGGATCGCAACATAAGGAGAATGCAGCATGAAAAAAATCGAGGCTATCATCAAACCGTTCAAACTGGACGATGTCAAGGAAGCACTGAATGAAATCGGTATTCACGGAATGACCATATCCGAAGTTAAAGGATATGGTCGTCAGAAAGGGCACAAGGAAATCTACCGTGGTGCTGAATATGTTGTTGATTTTATTCCAAAAATCAAGATTGAAGTCATCGTTTCATCCGACATGGTCGAGCAGGTGGTGGAGAAGATCCGAACATCGGCCAATACGGGTAAACTTGGCGATGGAAAAATCTTTGTCATGCCCGTCGAGCAGGTCATCCGCGTGCGGACCGGAGAGCGAGGAAAAGATGCGATTTAGTAAAAATTCAGATGCAGGGTGTGATATTCACATACGGATATTTCAGTAAGGACGGCATAGAATCATTTATAACCCATTGAAACAATTTGAGGAGTACTCATATGAAACCAAGTGAAGTATTGGCTATGGCAAGAGAAAAAGGGGCAAAAATCGTTGATCTGCGATTTATGGATTTTCCCGGCGTATGGCAGCATTTCAGTGTACCTATTAAAGAACTGGATGAATCCAGTTTTGAAGAAGGCTTTGGATTTGACGGATCCAGTATACGGGGGTGGCAGCCCATCAATGCCAGCGACATGCTGGTGATTCCCGATGCCAGTACCGCCAAAATGGACCCATTTTTTGAAGTCCCGACCCTGGTGCTGATCTGCGACATCAAAGATCCTATCACCTTCGAATCCTATACCCGAGATCCGCGTTATATCGCCCGGAAAGTCGAAAACTATCTCAAATCTACGGGTATCGGCGACACGGTTTATATCGGGCCGGAAGCCGAGTTTTTCATTTTTGACGATATCCGTTTTGAATCCGCGCCGAACCGGGCATTTTATGAAATCGACTCCATCGAGGGCGCCTGGAACACCGGCAGAGCCGAAGGCCCAAACCAGGGATACAAGCCCCGTTACAAAGAAGCCTATTTTCCGGTTCCTCCCATGGATAAATTCCAGGACCTGAGAACGGAAATGCTCCTCGTACTTGAAGGACTCGGAATCGATATCGAAGCCCAGCATCACGAAGTGGCCACCGGCGGGCAGGCTGAAATTGACATGCGGTTCAAACCCCTGCTGGAAATGTCCGATCAACTGGTATGGTTTAAATATGTATTGAAAAATGTGGCGTATCGGGCCGGCCACACGGTCACCTTCATGCCCAAACCGCTCTTTGGCGACAACGGCAGCGGCATGCACACCCATGTCAGCATCTGGAAAGATGGAAAGCCTTTGTTTGCCGGCGATCAGTATGCCGGGGTTTCTCAGATGGCGCTGTACGCCATCGGCGGCATCCTGAAGCACTGCAAAGCCCTGTGTGCATTCACCAACCCGACGACCAATTCTTACAAACGCCTGGTGCCAGGGTTTGAAGCACCAGTGAACCTGGCTTATTCCAGCCGGAACCGAAGCGCTGCGATTCGAATTCCTATGTATTCTTCATCTCCGAAAGCCAAACGCATCGAATTCCGTACCCCGGATCCGTCCTGCAACGGGTATCTGGCGTTTTCCGCCATCTGTATGGCGGTGATCGACGGCATTCAGAACAAAATGGATCCGGGTGATCCTCTGGATAAGAACATTTACGATCTGCCGCCCGAAGAAATGGCCAATGTTCCGTCCGCCCCCGGGTCTCTCGAAGAATCTCTGGCCGCCCTGAAAGTGGATCACGAATTTCTGCTGAAAGGCGACGTGTTCACCAAGGATGTCATCGATATGTGGATTGAATACAAAACCGATGCCGAGGTCAATCCGGTCAAACTACGGCCACATCCTCATGAATTCTCACTGTACTTCGATATCTGATTGTTTTTTTAAAAAATAAATTTTCATCGCAAAGAGGCAAAGAGCGCTAAGAGAATATACTGAAAAAACAGATTTTCTTTGTGTGTTTTGCGCCTTTGCGATGAAAAAATTTGAACCTGCTTATGTGGAAGGGTTCAAATCCCCCGCTTTTAATCCTTTCTTGCATTTCCCTGCCGATGTATATATTAATGCAATCATCGATGACACAGACGTGTTACCATTACGCGTGAGTATTATTTCGCACGCAACGGTGCGAATTTTTATTTACGTGTGTTTTGTGGTTGAATATCCATTGTCATGGCAGAGAATATGTCACCTCCGTAAAGAGGGCATTAGAATCGCAGCAAGAGAGAAGGATGGAATTTTATTTAAGAGAATACGGGTACTTAGCGCTTTTTATCGGAACGTTTCTGGAAGGTGAAACCATATTGATCATCGCTGCGTATCTGGCGAGCAAAGGAATGCTGAATATCTATCTGGTCACACTGTCGGCAGTGGCCGGAACCATTCTTGGCGATCAAACGTATTTTTATATCGGACGGATACAGGGAATATCCTACATACAGAAAAGGCCCAATCTGAAGAAGAAGTGGATCCGAATCAGCGGTCTGATTGCCAAACGCGAAAACATCATCATCATGACGTACCGCTTCGTGTACGGATTTCGGAACATCACTCCGTTCGCTCTGGGCATTTTAAACGTTCATGCCATGAAGTTTCTGATTCTGAACATCATTGCCGCAACCACCTGGGCCATTTCCTTCAGTGTTCTGGGCTATACATTTGGCGCCGTGATCAGCAGTGAGATCGAAACGTATGAAAAATACGTTGCTCTGGGAATTTTGTGCATTGTCCTGCTGGTTGCCTTTCTCTATTGGTTGAGAAAGAGATTGAGGAACGAACCGATTCTCCCCCTTTGAAACAATTCGAAAAAATTCAGCAGCGCAACCGTTTCCTGAAACGACTGAACCGCAGGCGTTCAGCCCCCTTCCCTCAGCGTGGGGAGGTTGGGAGGGGAGAAACGGGATAAAAGGCATCGACCGTGTTTGGAACCCTTGTCAATATCTTGGCTATCATCGCAGGCAGTCTTGTCGGCCTGGCTTTCAGAGGTGGTATTCCGCTCCACTACCAGCAGACCGTAATGCAGGCCATCGGGCTGGCAGTCGTTCTGATCGGTATGACCGGTGCGCTGAAGACCCAGGATATCCTGGTGGTTATCTTCAGTCTGGCCATCGGTGCTCTGGCGGGAGAATGGCTCCGAATCGAAGCACGGCTGAATCAGATGGGCAAGTGGCTGGAAAGCAGGTTCGCCCAGTCCGAAGGCGGTATTGCCAAGGGATTTGTCACTGCCAGCCTGATCTACTGCGTCGGCTCGATGGCCATTGTGGGCGCCATGGAAAGCGGCTTGACTGGAAACCACCAGACCCTGTATGCCAAGTCCGTCCTGGACGGCATTTCCGCCATCATTTTTGCATCGACGCTGGGTTCCGGCGTTTCCTTTTCGGCGATATCCGTGGGGGTCTATCAGGGGATTCTCACCCTGTCGGCAGTTTTAATCAAACCGTACCTGGTCCCGCAGGTCGTGGACCAGATGTCGTCTGTCGGCGGCATTCTCATCATGGGAATCGGGCTGAACCTGCTTGAAATCAAAAAAATCCATGTCGGCAACATGCTGCCCGCCATTTTCATGCCGCTGATCTATTACGTGATTCAGCAAATGATCCGATAGAATCTGAAAAATCGCTTAACGGCGAATGTTCTTTCCGTTCACCGCACTTTTGATTACAAGAAACTGTTACCATCCATTTTTTTATGAATATGAAGGCAAGGAAATAAGCAGGATCGCTTTTATGGACAAGCTCAAACACTTGGGGTATGATGGTACGACATCTGGACCTGCGGAAACTAGCCCGCTTCACCCTCAATCGAAAAAACAACGACCATGAAAGATTATTATCAGATTTTGGGGATTTCCAAAGACACCCCCTCCCCAAAAATCAAGGCTGCTTATCGTGAAAAAGCATTTCTGTATCATCCGGACCGATGCAAAGATCCGGCTGGTGCGGATCAGATGAAGGCCGTCAACGAGGCGTATGCCGTTTTATCCAATCCACAGAAGCGCAAGGAGTACGACTTGATGCAGCACCAGTATGGTGATGCCGCTTACGGGCATTTCCGCAAATCCTATTCGGATCAAGATATTTTCAAGGGGTCCGACATTTCGCAGATATTTGAAGAAATGGCCAAGGGATTCGGTATCCGGGGATTCGACGCCATTTTCAAGGAATACTACGGGCAGAACTATAAAACATTTGAACTCAAACGACCAGGGCTTAACATCCATGGCTTTTTTTTCAGCGGAGTCTTCCCCATGCCTTTCCCCAAAATGCAATCCATTAAAGAAAAACTGGGAAATGTTTCCCATCAACTGCTTCAGAAAGCAACCACGACTCAGCCTAAAAAAGGCGCAGACTATCACGATGTTATCCGGATCGATCCGTCACTGGCTGAAACAGGTGGTCCTTACGCCTACCAACTTCGGGCCTACGGCAGAAAACTGGTGGTGAAAATTCCTCCTGGCACGCGGGAAGGTCAGAAAATTCGGCTGGCGGGGATGGGGGAAGCAGGCAAAGACGGCATGTCTTCCGGTGATCTGTATCTGAAAGTCACATTCCAAAAATCCATGTTTGAAAAAATCAAAGCATTGCTGCCTTTCAAAATTGGAAAAAGCTGAGACCGGAGACTCATAGGTGGACGTTTATTATGTTGATGGTAAATTCGTTCCGTCCGATGAAGCGGTGATTCCGGTGACCGATCTGGCCGTCCTGCGGGGTCTGGGCGCATTCGATTTCATGCGGACCTATGACGGCAGGCCTTTTTGTCTTCGGGCGCATCTGGAAAGGCTTGAAGCATCCACCCGAAAAATCGGGTTGCCGTTTCCGTGGACACGGGAATTGCTGACGCAACTCGTCATGGAAACACTTGGGCGCAATTCCCATCAGGAATCCAATATCCGGGTGATCGTCACCGGCGGATCCAGCCCGGATTTCATGAATCCCCAGGGAAATCCCCGGCTGATCATCATGGTGTCTGCGCTTCCCGATATGCCGGCAGGATGGTATCAGGACGGCATCCGCATCATCACCCATACGGCTGAAAGAGTCCTGGCCGGCGTCAAAAGCATCAACTATGTTCAGGCGTCCCTGGCTCTTGAAGCCGCCCGTCAAAAAAGTGCCCAGGAAGCGGTTTACGTGGCGCCCCAGGGGCTGGTACTCGAAGGCGCCACATCCAATATTTTTGCCTTAGCCGCAGGCAGGCTGATCACTCCGGGACGAGGGATTCTGCTCGGCATTACCCGGCAGGTCATTCTGGACATGGCCCGATCCCATTTTTCGGCGCAGATTCGGGATGTTTTTTTATCCGAACTTCTCGAAGCCGATGAGGTGTTTATCTGCGGCACCAACAAAGGCATTGTTCCGGTCGTTCAGGTGGACGACACTGTGATTGGAGACGGAAAACCCGGCCCTGGCAGCCGTCTGCTGATCCGGGAGTTTCCGGATTTTGTCCGGACCTACGATGCCCCGCTTAGGTGCTGCAGGGAGGAGATAATACTGTAGTATATCTCCGACCGATAACGCCGCTAAATTATTTTTCAGAATGTCTATAGATGCTTATGAGTATCCATACATGGAATAACGATCTCCCGGCACAATAGATTTTAAAGTTCCTAAAAAAATAATTATTGAAATGATCGAATTAAGGTATTATTAGCGGCATGATCTGCCAACACCTCTGATTTACACCCGTTTCTGTGGAAGTGGAAAAACGACACAAACGATAGAAAGCGGCACGGTACTGGTTATCGAAGATGAGACGGATGTCAAGAGTTGCTGGAGCCGGAATCCCCCTCGTGATTCCGGCTTCTTTTTTTGAAAACCGCGTACGACAGTCTCCCCCCAATTCTCCATATTTGATTCAACTTTCATCATTCTGAAGGGGGGGGATTTACGGAGGAAAACGGCCATGGAATTCCTGGATTGGCTTGCGATTATAATTGGCGCCGGATTGATTTTCAGCGGTGTACGGGCTGTCCGCCGGCGCATGGTCAAGGTTCCCGAGACTTATGAAGGCGTGCGTGCGGTTCGCATCGGCTGGTTGTGGATATGTATGGGAACGCTGTTTATCATTGCGATAATATTCGATATCAGCTTCCTGAAATTTTTGTTTCGTCTTTTCCTCGAAGCCCCCAATTGATCGGAGGCGGAAGAAATGGATTGCATGAGGAACCTATGAAAAAAACAACAGCAAATCGAAAACATGGTTCGCTCATCCCAAATACCGCAAGGGCTCAAGACGCGATTATAACTGGTCTGAGTGTCCGGAGGTTCAAAGGATTCGATCATCTTGAAATCGAGCAGATATCCAGAGTTACTCTTTTAGGCGGGCGAAATAACGTTGGCAAGACCTCCGTTTTAGAAGCGTTAATGATGTTTCATGACAGCTTGAATCCTCAAATGATTTTGCGTCAATTTGCCATGAGAGGCGTCGGAATAATTCCTTTTGAACCGCAATCCATGTGGGCACCAGTTTTTTTTGACTATAATTTGGAACAACAGGTTGAAATAGCCATTGTCATCAATGACGAAAAGGAAATTTTGAAATTCAGTTACAATCCGGATTTTGAGGCGCCGACGATTACAGCCAGAGATGCGCCGCCCGGATTCATTGCAACCCAAATCAGGACAGATCAAAAACCCGTTCCATCATACTCCCTCGATATAACATATGAAAGCAAATCGAATAGTTATGTCTCTCATTTGCTGATGGGGCTCGGTTATCTGGAACTCCGCACCGAAAAAACGCGGTTTCACCTCCGGCCAGTAACTTTTATCACGGCACGCACACCTGTGAATCCCGCTGAAGACGCACGCCGGTTTGGGCAACTTGATATTATCGGCAAACAAAATTCTATCGTAAACTTTCTGACGATCATAGAGCCACGCTTGAAGTCATTATCGTCGGTGACGATTGGAGACACCTCGCTCATTCATGGCGATATCGGATTATCGAGGAAAATACCGGTTTCGTATATGGGGGACGGGATGGCTCGACTCCTTTCCATCATCCTGGCCATAGCCACGACCCAAAATGGCGTTGTTCTAATCGATGAATGTGAAAATGGTCTGCATCATTCCATCATGCCAAAAATCTGGCATGCGATTGGCCAGGCGGCCAGAGAATACAACTGTCAGGTCATCTGCACAACTCACAGCTACGAGTGTGTGGCGGCTGCCGAGGAAGGAATGGCCGGTGATCTGACCAAAGATTTTTGTTATGTCCGCATCGATAGAGACGATAAAACCTTCACCGCCAGGCGCTTTGACCATGAGATGCTGGCCATAGCTCTGAAAAACAACATGGAGGTGCGATAACGATGGCGCCTCAAAAAATGCTCAGGAATGAAATCAGCAAAACAAAACTTATGTTGGTCGAAGGTGCAGATGCCAAATTTTTCTGCATTTGGGCATTAGAAGCTTACGAGATTAATGATGTGCAGGTGATGGATTTTGGCGGGATAACTGAGCTGTATGGATATTTAAAAATGCTGTCTGTTCTGCCTGATTATGAAAAGGTGAAGTCCATCGTTATTGTTCGCGATGCGGAAGGGAAACCCAATACTGCAGTCATCAGCATTAAAAAGGCATTGAAAGAAAACAGTCTGCCTGTTCCAGCAAAGCCTTTCGAGTTTACACACAACAATCCTCGTGGTGCATTTATGCTCTTTCCAGGGTTCGACGGGATAAGGAACTTGGTTCCAGGAACTTTGGAAGACCTTTGCGTTGCAATCATAAAAGACGCCGATGTGAAGAGGTTGGATTGCGTAACGGCTTATCTTTCCTGTCTTGAAAACGAAGGCAAAAACATCACATGGAGACATAAGTCCTTTCTTCATGCCTATTTTTCCGGAGAAAACCGGTTCGTTGGCATGAAGATCGGAGAGGCATCCAGGGCAGGAGCATGGAATTGGGAAAATGAACAATTGAAGCCCTTCAAAGAAATCGTCAAGACCATGTGATGACAAACTTTCAGAAAATCGCCGCCGGCAGCTTTGCCGACGCTGAATTTCATCTGCCCCGTCTCGCCAGGTGTTTTTGCTGAAATGCTTAGAAATGCGCTGAATGAGGCAAAGGGCCCGATGCGGCTCGACCAGACTTTTGAACCCCCACCCCAACCCTCCCCCGCTGGGGGAGGGGGCATCAGGAAAGTGCCGATTATACCCGTTCGCAGGCCTATATTTCCGGCGCCTGCCACCCGCCACCGAGCGATTTGATCAGGGCGGCAACCGATACCCGTTGCAGGCCCCGGAGCCGGACGCCGGTGCGTTCGATACCCAGGGCCGCATTCTGTGCGGCGGCTACCTCCAGATAGGTTGCAAGGCCGGCGCGGTATCGGTTGTCGGCGATTTCCAATTGCCGGCGCACAGACTGCAAGGCATCCTGTACTTTCTGATATTCATCGGCCAGAAGCTGCTCGGCAGATAGATTGTTTTCCACTTCTGCGAAAGCCGTGAGGACGGTTTGGCGATATCTGGCCACGGTTTCTTCGTAAACCGCCTGTGTCTGGGCAAGCGTTGCATTCAGTTGCCCCCCCTGAAACAGGGGCACGGTCAGGGACGGGCCAACCGCCCAGAAGTTGCTTGGCCAGTCAAAGAGCATGTCCAACCCGCCGCTTTGAAAACCGGCTATGCCACTCAATTTGACGGTCGGGAAAAAGGCTGCGGTCGCCACACCGATATTGGCGTTTGCCGCAGCCATGCGGCGTTCGGCAGCGGCGATATCCGGCCGGCGTTCAAGCAGCTCGGACGGTAATCCGGCCGGAACAACCACCGGTGTCATCAGCAGGGGCCGCTCCGGAAGCTGAAACAGGGATGCGGTGCTGCCGGTCAATACCGCCAGCGCGTTCTGATATTTGATACGCTGAACGGCAATGTCGGGCGCCTGCGCCAGGGCATTTTTCAGAACCGTCGCGGCCTGCGCCACATCCAGGTCGGAAACATCAGTATCGCCGCCAGAAACCTGACCGGAGATCGCCGATATTTTTCCGTGGAATTCGGGTTTTCCTCAGCGTTGTCTTTTGGGGTTGAATTTATACCCATGTCTTATCAATCCTTTGCTTTCCGGCGTTCAGCGGCATGGCGTTAAAAGCGGAAAGCGAGTCCATGGCATGTTCCGGAACACGGGTATTGACCAGATATTGAATGCCGTTTTTGGGATTCAGCCAGTAATTGGGCTGGGTCTGACTGCTGCCGGAAAGGTTCAGCAGTACCGACCCGGCCACATCCCGTTCGGTCAGTCCGATCTGCGATGCACGGGTGCGGTCGATGGCAACGTGCAGTTCGGGCTGATTGGCCGGCTGCTGAATTCTGACATCCACCGCCCCCGGAACATTGCGGATGGCTTCCGCCAGTTTTGCCGCAATCTGCCGTGATTTTTCGATGTCCCGGCCCATCATCTGAATATCGATCGGGGCCGGCAGGCCGAAATTGATGGTCTGGTTGACGATATCGGCCGGCAGAAAATAAAATGTCGATCCGGGAAATTCACGTCCCAGACGGGTGCGCAACCGGCGGACATAATCATCTGTCGGCCGGTGATCCCGGTTGAGAGACACAAGGATGTCGGCATCGCCGGTTCCCGTTACGCCATTGTCCAGATAGGTCAGGGGAATGCCGCCGCTGGGGATACCGATGTTATCCAGAACGCCGGCAATATCCCGGCTGGAAACCACCTCCCGGATCACGGCCTCGATGCGGTCTACGAGCCGGGTGGTTTCCTCGATGCGTGTTCCGCCGGGGGCGCGGACATGAAGCCGGAACTGCCCCGCATCCACAGACGGAAAAAAATTCTGCCCCAATTGCGGTAGCAGCAGTCCGGTACCTGCACAAAAAGCCAGAAATAACACGATAAAGAGGATGCGATGCGCAAGCACTGCGCGCAGCAGGTTCCCGTAGCCATGCCGAAAACGGTCGAACCCGCGCTCGAACATCCGTTGCATCCCTGAAAACGGGCGCAGCCACAGGGCTGTTTTTCGGGTGGCTGCCGGGTGCCCATCTTTGCTTTCGGGGTAAAACCACATCACCAGGGTCGGGATGAGCGTTCGGGAAAGCACATAACTTGCCAGCATGGCAAAAACGACTGCCTCTGCCAGCGGCACGAACAGATAGCGCGCCACACCGGTCAGAAAGAACATGGGCACAAAAACGATACAGATGCAAAGCGTCGAGACAAAGGCCGGCAGGGCGATTTCCTTTGCGCCGTCTAAAATGGCCTGGATATTGGGCTTTCCCATGGCCATCTGCCGGTGGATGTTTTCGATTTCAACAGTTGCGTCATCCACAAGAATGCCGACTGCCAGGGCCAGCCCACCGAGCGTCATCAGGTTGATGGTCTCGCCAAGACCGCTGAGGATCGCCAGAGAGGTCAGCACGGAAAGGGGGATGGACAGCGCGATGATGAACGTACTTTTCCAGGAGCCCAGAAAGAGCAGAATCATCAGGGCGGTCAGTACGGCAGCGATCACCCCTTCATGCACCACGCCGCTGACGGCGGCGCGGACAAAAAGAGACTGATCGGCAAATTCTTTGGCTTCCAGTTCCGGCGGAAGGCCGCTTAAAATAAGCGGCATGGCCTTTTTTACACCGTCCACCACACTGAGGGTCGATGCAGCCCCGCTTTTTAAAACGGTCAGCAGCACGCCGCGAACACCGTTCAGCCGCACGACGTTTTGCTGCGGCTGGTATCCGTCATGCACATGGGCCACATCGCCGATCCGGATCACAGCGCCTCCCACGGTCTTGATGGGCAGATCGTTTAAATCTGCGATCATTTCCGGGTTGGTGTTCAGGGAAATATTGTATTCGGTTTCTCCGATTTTGGCCGTGCCGCTGGGCAGCATGAAATTCTGGGCGTTGAAGGCATTGACGACATCCTGCGGCGCCAGATTTTTGGATTCAAGCGCCGGCAGATCGATATCGACGGCAACCACCCGCGTTTTTCCGCCGGCCGGATAGGGTACGGATGCGCCCCGGACGGTCGCCAGCCCCACCTTGACGCGGTTCATGGCGATGTCTTGAAGTTCCTGTTCGGAAAATTTCGATCCGGCCAGACTGTATTGCAGAATCGGAACACTGGAGGCATTGTATCGGATAATGAAAGGCGGGGTGATGCCCGGTGGCAGAATTCGCAGTACGGCCTGTCCGGTGGCCGTGATCTGCGCCACCCCCTCGGTTACGGAAGCACCGG
>CAJBLH010000314.1 GCA_903953895.1 uncultured Desulfobacteraceae bacterium
GGGATATCTTTGTTGTGACGAATAACGATCACTCCATCAGCCGTGATCTGCATATCCATTTCCAAGGTTGTTACGCCAATTGCCAAAGCATATGCAAAGGCTGGCAGTGTATTTTCCGGCCTTGCATCCCGGCCACCACGATGAGCCTGCAAATCAAAATCACCGGGTAAGCCAGCAAAAGATGCTCCTTTGACTGCCAAGAAGACGACCGCACACAGAACTAATGAAAAAGGATTGCCTTTCATTATTTATGCCTCCAAATTGATTCCTTCCTATATCAGATGATCTACGGTCGTTTCCACTGGCTCTTCTCTTTTGGGCAAGTTTCTGACCGCCCCTTTTATCTCGCACAGTCCCATCCTTACGGATCTCAAAATATATTGATTGATCACAGGCAGTTACTCGGGGTGATTCGGTACTTATCATTATATCGACGATATCGGTCATCAGGGGAACATCAGGTGGTTTGATCATAATCCTGGGATACAACTTCATCAACTTCGGGTTTTATCGTGGCGCTGTTTCAGTTAGTTATCTGAGTCCGCCCCCTGTTGAGAAATATTGGAATGATATATTGCAACGAGACGTGCGAGAAGGATTGTGGTATAAAAAATACCTGTAATACCTTCTACCATGGACAGCATCCGCGCTGGAATTGAAACAGGTACGATATCACCATAGCCCATAGTGGCGAGAGTCACAAAACTGAAATATGTACTGGCAAAACCATCAAAAGAAGTTCGACCTGAATTCATAACGAATGAATTTGGTAGCAATTGGTTTGTCAAACTGTAAGCAAAAGCCCAAAGCAATCCCAAAATCAAATAAACTGCCACCCCTGCGCTCATAACTTCGGAATCAACCTGTGAAGACTGAAAAATAAATTGTAAAAGGTCCCAGATCATATACACAAGGAACAACAAACATGCAGAGTAGTAAATCGTTGGGGTCACCAAATCCGGATTCCAATGATTCACCCATTTCCCAACTACGCCCGGTGCAGATAGCACAATAGCCCAAACAAATTTCCGTCTCCGATTGGAAATGTCAAATACCGCTAATAACATTACAAGTGTAAAAAGCGTAGATTCAATCAGTTCACCGTACTTCAACTTGTCCACAAAAGGGAATGATACGATCACAAGCACGATCGCAAAGAGAAATGACTTGACTGAAAACTTCCATTTTCCTGATTGCATTCATGACCTTTAGGGTTAAACTGGGTAGTTTTATCACTTGGTTACTTATAGTTAAATCGATAGTAATAATTAATCCATAAGCGCAGTTGAAAAGATAATTGTAAATGTATCGATATCTATGCTTGATCTTGAAAAAATGCCGTTTCAATTTTATTGCTGGATATAGGGAGATGTTTTCATGGGAAAAAAGAATAACCCGCTATCAGTTTTTTTCCATATGAATTGCGTCAAATGGGCATATATGAACACAAAGTGAACATCCGACGCACTTTACCGGATCAATATAAGGGCATATATCATCACTCATGATGGAAATCGCCTGATAACCACCATCCCTACAGGAAATGACACATTTTCCGCACAGTTTACATGTCTCTGGATCAATAATGGCGTTAGTTTTAAATGTAATATCTAACTGGTAAAAATGTTTAATGCGTTGCAATCCCTTACCCTGAAAATCGGCTACCGTTTCAAAACCATGTCTGTACATGAACTCCTGCAACCCAGATAGAAGTTTATGAATCAATGGATATCCTTCGAACATCACAGCTGTTGCCAACTGTACTACACCGGTACCCAATAGAAGAAATTCAATTGCATCTTCAGCCGTCATACAGCCGCCGCACCCCATGACCGGAATACTGGAACTGGAGACAAGCTCATAGACACAACGAAGAGCAATGGGTTTAATTCCAGGACCGGAATAACCACCAGAAGTAGAATAGCCATTGACATTCACTTTTGGATTCAGTGTTGAAAGATCAAATCCCAGAAAGGATGGAACGGTATTGATCGCACAGAAAGCATCCGCACCTGCTTTTGCCAGTTCTTCACCTATGAAAGCGATATCTGTGATGTTTGGGGTTAGCTTGGGAATGATGGGCAGAGTAATTCGATGGTCAGATTTTATATTTCGGACAATTTCGGATGCGATAATTTCATTCTGTCCAATGGCGCATCCTTTACCCCTTTCCGGATAACCATTCGGACAGGAGAAATTTAGCTCAACCATATCCATTCCAGCCTCCTGACATCCCAGTGCAAGACGTTTCCACCCATCAAAATCACGAGCATCTGCCATGATACTTCCGACAATCAGCCGGTCTGGAAACTTCTTTTTCAGGTTAACAACGCCTGAGAACCATTCATTAGGTGATAATTCGCTGAGCAGTTCAATGTTTTTAAATGCATACATCCGGTTTCCGATTTTGTTGATACCAAAACGATTGGAAAGATTCCGGACAGGTTCATCTATAAGGGTTTTAATAACGGCACCAGCCCAGCCTGCTTCAAAAGCGCGTTCGATCATGGCAGGCGTAGCAGTCGGTGGTGCAGATGCCAGAATGAACGGGTTGATCAGAGGTCTCCCCATAAATAGCACATCAAATCGGTTCATAATCTCACTTGGTTGATAACCATCCAATTCTATTTATGCCAATATTGGTTACAATATCGTCGATAATCAATGCCGGAGTGATACCGGATCATCGTCGTCATTAATGAGTTTCAGCTTCGCCCGGAGCGGTTCATAGTAGAAAGCGCTTTTACGCTCATTTGTTTTGTTGTGAATTTTAGCTTTAAATTTTAGTCCCTCTTTTTCATTGAACCATTGGTAAATCCACCAATCTCCGTCCTGCTTCTTTTCTAATTTTGAATCACCGATCTGTTTCAACACTCGTTCTTCCAATCTTTTTCTGACATTATTTGGATCGGCATTGTCCCCCTGTATTTTGATCAGTCTTGCATATAACTGGTTTTCAATAAAAGCAAACGAAATAGCTGGATTGGCTGTCTCATGGACTTCCATACGACACGGACCGGTGTAGTTGTAATAGGATATTCCGCCTTTTTCCATATACCAGACGAAAAATCCATCTTTGTTCAACTCTTCAATGCGAGCGCCGAAATCCGGTTTGTTGCAGTCAAAACCATAAGACAGAAATGGAAGTACCAAAACAAAACAGACAATAAGTATAGAAGTTTTTTTCAGCATTATTAGCTCCTTCCCAAATTGAATTTATTGCCGTTATAGACCATACCCGATACCACACCCTTTATTAATTCACCCTTCCAGTGTCAACACAAATCCAGATGGTTCAGAACACATACCAGCACCGAGTGCAACCTCACTTATCTTACTTTTCCCTATAATATAGAGATATTAATACTAAACCATTGTCTTATATA
>CAJBLH010000315.1 GCA_903953895.1 uncultured Desulfobacteraceae bacterium
CAAGTCCGGTTCTGTGAGGGGTATTGAAGTTCCTCACATGGTTTGAATGATGTGACACTCCGCAGACCGAAAGGGCGGAGAAACAGGGAATACAAAGTAAACCTAAATGATAGGAACCATATTATGCCTACTCGACAAAAGAAAAATGAAAAACCACACCGTCTGGCCAAATCGCTTATAGAAACAGCCAAGGATATGCGGCAGGCTGGCATTATTGATGAAAAGAGTTATGAGAAAATCACCCTTTGTCATCTTGACGCAAAGGAAAAATCAACTGATGTGAGGAATTAACTGCTTCGTTATCCGGGCCGAAAACCCTTCTCCGCCAGCGCATCCCACGCCGCCAGAACCAGCCGGCGGGTGCGATATTCGCCGAATGCCCTTTCCTCGTTATGTTTGAGTACCCGGAAGGTTTCAGATGGATAATCCGGTCCCATGGCATCCGCCGGATCCAGGATGTAGCGGAGCTCGTCCCGGCTGAGGCCGTAGAGCATCGCAAAATATGCATCCAGTTCGGCGCGGAGTTGTGCCCGACGTTCGGGGTCAAAGGGGAAGGGGCTGTCGGTGTAACCCAAAGCTGCTGCCCAGGCTTTTAAATCGTAGGCAGTATAAGTAAGTTCCAAAACACGGGAAACAATAAAGTCGATATCTGGTTTCGTGAAAATATCTGGTGATAATGCAGGTAATTGTTTAAGGATAAAATAACTTAAAGAGACCCCTCCAACTTTTTGTCGAGCTACAAAATCAAATGCCTGCGTGGTAAAGCTTGCTGGCGTGCGCATTTAGTGAAACATCAATATCACGCGGCTCTTGTTGGATTCTGGGGTCTTGTATCTTTAAATATAGTATAATATACAGGATACATTAAAGATTAATCAAAGTCATTGTATGGACTAAAATAATTAAATATTCAAATTAAATACAGTTAGTTACCATCGTTTTCCGAGGATAAGACCCTGAAACACAACATGAGCCTAAAGGAAAAGATCAATCTATCTGACTAAATATTAATTCGATGCTATGTTGAATCTGATTCGATTACACACTTTGGATTGGAGGATATTATGGCACACGAAATGAATAATATGTTGCGAAGTCTGACCATGCTAAAAAAAGGGGCTTGATTCTAACTTGGTCCACTTGTAGCAGTGCCAATTTGTATTCACCCAATTTTTATTCTAAAATTCATAGTGTTAGCTGCCATGATGTTTTATGTTTGCAATGAAGTGGGCGAAGTTAGAACCAAGCCCTCACATTTAGTAAAAGTCAGCAAAATATTAATAAACGCCAATTGCAAATTTTGTCACAAATATTCAAAGCATATCCACTGGAAGGCATTTAAGTATCCTGTTATAAAATGTGAGAAGACGGAATTGAGTTGACACATTGCAAAAATAATGAGTGGTCAGTGAAGTGGACAAAAACCTCCATCAGATCCGCTGACAGACAGAAGCCATGCGCAATGATTTACGAACCCATCTGTACGACATCTGGTCTCCCCAGTTTGGAAGCATCTGGCGTATTGAAAACCGCCTTTTCAGGGCCAGTTCCTTTGCAAAAGAAAAGGATCCCCATGCATTCCATCCCGGTCTTGTCATCGATGAAACTGGCAGTCAGGATTCATTTCAGACAGCACCCGGCACCAGCCGATATTTTTCAAAGCACCTCGATGTATTTCAGACCCGGTTGAAAGACCGGGTGGGTAATTTTGAAAACGCCTATTTCCAGTTGCATTTGTCTGTTCCGATACATAAAAAAACGTTTTATCAGGAATGTCACCGCGGCTGGTGGGCTACGGACAGCCTTGAAAAATCGGATATCGCCCGGTTAAAACATCAGCTTACCTTGAGACTTCCCTATGACACAATTTATAGATGAATTGCTATCCGGATCAGTCAGCAGTGACGGATATGGTCAATTATTGCGTCTGATCAAAAAGCAGATTGTACATCGAAGGTGGCCTCCATCCATTTTGGCGGAAACCGCTTCCGAAGATACCTGGTCCGAAGACCGATACAGCGCATTTGCCCATCAGTTTCTGATCCATATCATCGAGAAAAACAAACTTGTTTTGCTGAAGCATCTGCCAGCCGAGGCGCGTCATGCCTATTTTTTGATGTTTTTGGCACAGTATGTGGCGGATCGGATCAAACACCATCAGCGACAAAGCGGTTTATCGTTTGCCCAACTCAGGCGGAGCGCAGTGAATGTATTGCAAAAAGACAATAAAATATTTTTGAGACATCAATCGGGCAGCCGAACATACTGGTACCGAAGTAACAGCCAAACCGATATCGTGATTACCGAAGCCGAGCTTGGAGAACTGATCGCCCAACTCCCATCTCCGCATATCATGCCGGGTGAAACACGCATTCATCTGCATGTCAAAGAACGGCTGAAAGACATTCTGGAAATTGCCGGATGCCTGGTTGAAGAAGATTTGCTGGCCCGGATGCTTTACCGAAATTTATGCCCCCAAACCATTACCTATTCCGCCAGTTTCGAAACAATCCCGGATGACAGCCAACCTCCGGTACCTGTTCAGGATAACCATCAGAAAACCATTATTCAGATATTGGCCAGCCTGGATGAAGCTGATCGTCTGATACTGAAGGACTATTTCCTGGCGGCACCCGAAATGTCCCTGAAAGAGAGGGCGCTGCGGCTTTCCATGCCAAAAAGCACGCTGCACCATCGGCTAACCGCCATAAAAACAATAATTTTTCAAACATTTACCCCAATTTCCGAACAGGACGGATTAATTTTTTTGGAAAAATTGCAATCTGCCTTGGACGATTTTCATTAGCGGCTGTTTATATAGGGTAAAGGAGGATGAAACAGAGCAGCCATGATAAATCCCATATTACAGTTTTTGGAAACAGCCGCCATACAGCCGCCATTTGACATGTTGGAGCGATATGAAAACGGCTTGGCATCCCGGCAGGAATGCATTCTGATGGCAGAATATCTAAAAAATCAAACCTCAACAGATCACAACAATTTTCTCATTGAAAAAGCATCAGATACCGTCATACAAACATCGCTCGAAAAATTGAATCAACTATTGGGAAAAAAAACGGATAATCGCAAAAAAATCAGGCTGGCATATCGACATGACATACAGCCGTATCAGATATGGAGTACCCGTACCCGCCAGTATTCCATTTTTGCAGAATCAATCCATACGTTTTACCCTTATATGGTCATGATCAAAACCGCGCCGCAAATCTATCCGGATAACCATGCAATCATCCGGGTACAGCCGGTATCGTTCATCATGGATTTTCTGTCGGAAGGCGATGTCGTCATTGATGACATGGAACTGCTTGGGATACCATTCATCATAGAGACATGGAATGAACAGCCAATGCTTGAATCCGGCCTTCAGGAACATATCGGCAAGCTGAATCTGCCTTTGCCAAAGCCCAGCGGGCCAAATAGCCAAAATGAAACCGAGCGGGAACAGACATCCCGGTTTCGATATTTAGAAATCCAGAATACGGCCTATCTTCGCAGGCCAGTTCTGGCACTGGTGGAATATTATGAAAAATTTGACCATGAAAGGTGCATGATTCATGACGGCGACAGGCCGGATTTGATTCCACTGATGAAGCCCGAAACCTATGTTGCAGACAGTTATATGGCTATGGCCGCAAAATCCGGTTCAGCGGGCAGACAACGCCAACATCTTTCCTGGAAGGGAATTTTGACAGATATTTCATGCGAATTGATTATCATGCCTTTTGATAAACAGTTTGACCTGGTGTTGAGTTCTGATGAAGGAAAACTGCAACTGTTCGATCTTGAACTGAACCCGGTCCCCGTTGTTCCAATTCAGCAGCCAGACAGACGCATATACCAGCGGATCGATTCCGGTATCTATTTTATCGGCACTGAACACCAGGTTGGGATGGAACATCTGATCCTGAAACTGACTTCCGACACATTGACAGGAGAATAACCGTGAGTGAAATCTATACCGCTTCCATCCGGGAGACACGATGGATCGATTTGAGTGACAAGCATGATCTGCTTCGCAGGAATCTGGAGGAATCCATCCGAAGCAGTTGCATCGAAGAAAAGGACGCCAATCCCGTACAGATCAACGGTGCATTCCGGATTGGAAAATCCCAGATTCTTTACTATCTATTCCACTATGCATGGTCCGAACTGCAAATTCCTGCCTTTTTTGCCAGGCTGGATACAATCGTGGAAATTCTGAAATCCGCTGCAGAGCAGAAAGGCAAAAAAATCCGGAATGATTCTGTAACCGGAATTTTGAACGAATATTTTGAAAATCAGATGCAGGTTCTGAAAACTTCACTGCAGGATGGCACAGTCGGCCCTCGGTTTGATCTGCCGGACATCCAGTCGCATCAGAACGTACGGGATTATTTCGACGCACTGGGTTCCGGATCGGTTATCGGTAGCGATGGGCAGGAGAAACGGCTGGAACCGATCACAGCCGAACGGGCAGTTCAAATTCTTTCTGGGCAGCCACGATTTCTTCTTCTTGTTGACGAATTTGAGGAGGCCTACCACAGGATCAATGGTGTGGTTGAAAGTACCGGGGGCGGACCTCTGCGCCAATTTTTCGAGGATGTATCCAAACAACACACCAATTTTTTTCTGGTAATCGCATGCGGACCGGCTGCCAGTTTCAAAATCAGAAGCGGAATGACACAGGGAAGTATCGCCGCCCAGACCGGGCGGATCCGGAACCTGCAGATGCCGTTTCCGAATGTGGACAGCCTGAAAAAAACATTTTTGAACGGACACGGAAAAGGCTATGCCAATTTCATCTGGTGGCTGTCCAGAAGGCGGCCCGGATGGATCAAAAAATTGCACGAAGAGTTGAATGCCGAGGAGTTGATTAACCAGTCCTATGATGCATTCATCGAAAACAACCGGTCATCGTTTGACACGAATATCGACTCGTTGGGCGAATCGGGCATCCATGTTCTGGAATACAGTGTCTGTCAGAAAAAGTTTGCCACATCCGATTCACTCGACAGGATCAAAAATCTGCTGGTTTTGCTTCAGCCCCACGAAGTACATGATCCGGAATCATCCTTCGATCTGATCGAATCCTGCAAGAATGATATTCATTTTTCCGAAGAACTCATCCCGTTAAAAAATATTCTGGATGCACTGAGTGAGGATTTGAAAAACAATTATGCCGAAGCACATCCGGACCGCAAATATGACGAGAGAAATCTGTTCCGGATTTACCTGCGGCATATTTTTCAATCAGTTTCGGATGAACAGGAACAAATGGCCATCGGACTGGCGCTGGATGAGGACAAACGAAAACGAACGGTGGAAATATTTCTGTTGCCGGTATTGGGTCTGCTGTATGACTTCATGGCCGAGTATGAGGATGAAACGGATACGGAAATCCGGCATCTGTTGAATTTTATCTACAACCTGACCTATTCGCTGGAAAAGGACCCGTCACCACAGAAACGGTTCCGGAAAACACTCGCACTTATCAAATCATACGACCCGAATGATCTGGATCAGGGGTGGATGCAACTGAATTTTCGATTGATCCGTGAATTAATTCAGCAGCCGGTCGGATCACCGGAGTTGAGTTACCGCGGAGAACCGGTGAATGAAAAACTGACGATCCAGGAGGAATGGGAGCCCTGTAGCTTTGCCCTGAATGTTGATACCGCTGCATCCATCCAGTGCCGCATTCTGCTGGTGCCGGATTTTTCAACGGACAGGATGGAAGCATATATGGCGCAATTGAAAGACCACATTCAGAAAGACTGGGAATCCTGCTCTTTGGATGGGGGCTGGATGACCATCATCGTATTTCTTGGACAGTCCGATACGATCGGTGAATTTGAAAAATGGCTGAGTACCGAGGCCGGAGTACATGCCGGTTTTTGCCATAAAACCCAAAAAATCGTTGTTCTGGGTGCAGATCGGATTGCCGATGACCTTTCGGACCAGATCGCGGCTTTTCTCGGTTCCCTGTGCAAGATTGCAATGATCGAGGAAGACGACAAATGGATTGAGGAAGATAACAAGATTCTGTACATCGACAAAATTGTGGGGCGAATCCAGCAGGCCGACTGGCCCATCCGGAAAGAAGAGCGGCGAACCATCGCCTATTTCTGGGAGCGCAGCCAGAATGCACTGCGATTTCTTGCGAATGATTGTGTGGATAAATACTGCGTACAGATAAACAAATGTCTGGGCACAGATGTGGAAGAGATTGGTCGATTTGCAGAAAGACACCTCAAATTTCATCTTACAGATAAAGAATCCTTGGCTGCTTTTGAACTGGTTCTTCTGGCAGTCGATCCGGAAAAATTCAGACTTTCGTTTGAGCCAATCATGCAGAACCTTCACTGTATAAGGATTCCTTCGGAATGGGACATGCCAGTTCTGAATCAGCTTATACAGGTTGCCGAATGGGTGACCACCCATAAAAAGGAGATCACGCACAATCCAATGCGATCCGAACTGGCCGAGAAGCTGGGAGACCTGAGCAGGCTTTTTGATGATCCCGACAGCCTCCGTTTATCCGATGAATCGCCGCTGGAAAAAATCCTGATGCCACTGGTTACCACAGAAACGGAAAAACCGGTCCGCATGTTCCTTCGGGCTGTATTCTATCATAACAAGGCGCCGATTGCCGATACCCAAGAATCTTTGAGTGAACTTAAAGCGATGAAAGACAAGGTTGTGCAGCAGAAGGAATTTTTCGTAAACAAAAATCGGGAGATGACTCTCCTGTTTGGCAGGGACGAGAAGGAACCCGAAATTCTGGATATCAATGAACTAACTTTTTTACAGAACAAACTCATGATCCCCCTGTGCGCGGCAATGGAAGGGAAACGTTTTCCCCTTCGTGTGCTGCATCTGCCAATTGTTCTTGCATACCATGTCGAGGAATTTGCCGGGGAATATCATGCAAAGACGGAACCTTTTCTGAAACAGTTGGACAGCATTGTTTCAGAATTCTCGCAGTTGAAATTGAAAATGGATGAACATCATGCCAAGTTTATGATTGACTATGCGGATGATCGCAACCAAAAGCTCTTTTGGAGTTACGATAAAAACCCGAAGAAAGCCGAAGTTGAAAATTTTTACAAAGGTATCGTGCTACAGTCTTTCCGGGCCAGCGATGTTTATCAAAAATTTTTCAGTCAACCGATTGCTGTCCAACCAGATAAACTACCGCCGGATATCGACACACGGGCGATCACATTTTTAAGCGAAAATAAAGAAAGCTATCTGAAACAAACCGAACGATATGAATCCCTGATGTCCGAAATTGTCAGTAAAGTGTTCCTTGTTCAGCAAGTAATGGATGATATCGACATCATTTTGGAAAAGGCAAAGGAGAAAGAAAATTAACCATGTCCGATAAAATCCAAAACATACCCAATGAATGTTTTTGCAGGCTGGAAAAGCACACAGCAGGGACCGAACTGGCCATCAGGAATCTGGAGAATCCTGCCTATCGGCAAAAAATTGTTGAAAATCTCGAAAGGGAGGACTTTTCAGCCAATTGGACTCTGCTGAAAGAAGAAATGACCGGTATTGATCATGTCCAGAAGCTTGTGGATATTGCCTGCAAAATTGCGGACCGGTACGAATTGCTTCTGAAAATCGTTACGGCCCCCGACTGCGTCAGTTTTGTGGAATGGCTTAAAGGGGAGCCGATATTCTGCAAAATCGGGGAAAAAAAGGATGATTTACTGATAAAAATCGAAGATTGGGTGACTTCTCACTATCAGGCGATTTCCTCAAATTTTCAGTTCATTCCGGAACGTCTGCGCCAGATAGATACCCATATTGGGATGACCAGCATCAGAAATCATATTGTCCGGATTTTTATCACTCGTTTGTCGCGGATCGTACAAAATGAGGCGGAAGAAAAAAAAGTGGAGGAGCGACTGACGGCCCTGTTTGCGGAAATGACAGCGGTTTTTGATTGCATCATCGAATTGGAGTGGCTGAAATGCAACCAGGATGCTTTTCACCTGCTATTGGGATACCTGCCGGATAAATGGACTGAAAAAAAACGGTTTGTCAATGAAATATATACCCTGTTCAATCGGGAAACATCCACAGACAAACTGGACCAGGTGGTGATCGAACTGAAATCTCTGGATGCGGGATTTCGCACACTGGATACCATTTTGAAAAAAAATCCCGTCGAAGACAATCTGGGCATTTCAGGTTCCGAAACAATCTGGAAGCACTGGATCGACAATCTGAAATCAGTGGAAGAAGATCAGTTCAAACAACCGGACCGGTTCTTTGAAGATGCCTTCAACGTCCTGTTCCAGACACTCGATACGGCAAGAGCAGTTTTCGACGGACTGGATGAATTCCAGAATCTGCTGAATAGAAATATCGAAAAAAAGCTGACAGACATACCACAGGAATCATCCAAATGGATTCGTTCCCACATCAAAGAGACGAAAAAAGTGTGTGCGATGTCACAAAAGGAGCTGCTTGAACAGACAAAAGATATGGAGCGACTGAACCAATGGCTGGATGAAAGGAACAGCGATATTGAATCCATTCGGAAAAAAATCCCGGCGCTCCACAAAAAACTCATCGAGAGCGTGGAGAACACCCTGAGTTCTGAAGAAAAATATCTGATCGATCTTGAAACACTGGGTTCGGAATCGATGGATCAAATCCGGATCCAATATGAGGGCTGTAAGGAAACCAACGGACGGTTGAAAGCCGGTGATGATTCCGGCAAGTTTTTCAAAACCCTGAATACATTTTACAACCAGATAAACCGGTTGATCGGGCTTCGGAAAGAGAAAATGCGGCAAAGATTGGATGACGATGATATTCAATTTCTGGAAAATCTGCGCCAGTCCCCAAAAATATCCCCGATCGAGATGTTGAAAACCCGGCATGACAGCATTCTGAATCTGCTGGAATGTGGCCTGATTCAGATCGATATCAAACCCTGCCACTCATAGGAGCCTTATGCAAACCGTTGCACATATTCGGGAGCAGATTATTAAAGGACTTGATGAAATACGTTACCAGGGGCTGTTCCTGCATGACGCAACCCTGCCGGATTTGAAATTCCAGCAGGATCCGTACCGTCACCGTCCCGTTTATCTGATCGAAACCCTGGCTGCCATCAACGTGTTGGTGTCCAATGGCATCCTTCTGTTTTTTGGCGGGCATGGCGGGGGCAAAACCACGCTGGCCAAACTCCTGGGTCAGTTGTTTTTTGACAAATCGGAAAAAGAGATCGAGGAGTGCATCCTGCGGGGGCATCCGCAGCTCACCGAGGAAAAAATTCTGGGAAGTCTTGACATCGATCAACTGATGCACCCGGAACGGCGGAGAGATGGCCGCATATCGGTGATCTGGAGCCAGTTTGTGCAATCAGGCTGGAAAATCATCGATGAAGTCAACAGAATGTCCCCCTATTCCCAGAACATCATTCTGTCCCTGCTGGCTGAAGGAATCGCAAAATACTATGACCAGACCTATGAATGCGGAGAATTTACCCTTTTTGCCACAATGAATCCCAAGGATGAGGGATCCTTCGAGTTGCCTCTGCCGTTTCTAGACCGGTTTTCGCTGGCCATCCCGGTCACCATGCCAGACTATGAGAGCCAGCAGGCCATCGGTTTGAAAGATGGCAGACTGAATCAGCCCTCTCTATCATTTCAAGGCATCCTGCAAAAGGATATCCGGTCAATCCGCAGAGAGATCGATCGGGTCGAAATAGATGAATCCGCAAAAACCCTTGTGGACATGATCATGGAAGACTCCAGGCTCTGTTCCAGAACCAAAAAGGAAACCAATCAAAACTATCATGTCAACAACGGGTTGTGCCGGTCCTGCCGGTTTTGTGTGGCCGGTTCGACCTGCAACAAAATCCAGGCACCTTTCAGTGTTCGGGTACGTAAGGACCTGATCCGTTATGGCAAGGCTCTGGCCTGGTATCTGGGTGATCCGCCTCTCAGGAATATCCATATCCAGGCCATCGCTCCGTATGCGATATGGCATCGGACCATCTTCAACCGGGATTTTTTGGCAGACCGGGATATTTACAAACCGAAAGATGATGAAAAAAGAAGGCCAATATATCAGCAACCCCTGGCTGCTGCCAAACAGGTCGTTCAAGAAATATCCAATCGAATGGAAAAACGCAGGCCACTGATAAATGCCTACCGGCGGCTGGCCGCAGTTGGTCCGGCCAACGCCAATGATGAAATGAAAATGCTGCGGGAGTTCAGAAATGATGACCTGTTCATTGGATATTTGTTTAAAGAGGCTGCCAGATTTACGGAACCGCCTTTTGAACCGGAAAAGGAATTGGAACAGGCCGAGAGTGTCCGGGAGATCGATGCGGTCATCACAAAATTTCAGACCACATATACCCTGCCGGAACAGTCCGCATGGATTGCCAAAGCCAAGGAAAAAAGCGAACTGATATTTGACCGGTCTGCAAAAACAAAATCTTTCGAAGTTTCTCCGGAGCAGTTCCAGAATATCCTGTCAACGCTCCAATCGGAAAAATTCAAACGGACGGTATTGGATCAATTGGGAGATAGCCTGGAAAACATGAAACCGGCTTGTGACTATACCTTTCGTTCACCGGACCGGCAGGATCGGATCGTTCTGACACTGTATCTGTATGGGGCCGAAAAAAATCTGGAATGCCGCATTACCGGGAGCCTGACCAGTGACTTATACAAAAGATTCGCATCGTACTGAATTGCCAGGAAATATAACGGATAGTCGGATCGAACTTGCCAAAACCGTTTGCCGGGATGTTTTTGAAACAGACTACCGTGGTCTTCTGGGCCTTCCGATGCCCGACATATCCTGTCTGGAACCGACTCATTCTGCCTATTCATCGGGCCAGTATTGTATCACCATTGGAAACGGGTGGCAGATACGCCTTGACCTGGGACGATTTCCGGAAAATGAATCCGACTTCGAACGGGAATTAAGGGTGATTTTGCGGCATGAAATAGAGCATTACCGCACATGTCCGTTCAATCTGAAAACCCATTTTCGTATGCTCAAGACTGCCATGGAAATCTGTGGAAATCCGGATCTCGCCGCCAGTATTGCAAATCAGGTCAGTGACATAATCATCGATACGCGGAATTTTTATCAAAATCCAGAAGATACCACATGGTCGGAGCGGTTATGGATTCAAAAAACATCGGAAAACGGCATTGACAAGTATCCGGATTCTTCCCGGCTGATGTTTCTGGTCAAGCAGGGACTTTGGAAAACAGAACTCATGCCATCCACCGAAAAGGATGAATCTATGAACCCGGTCATCGAAGAAACGGTCCGGGTGTTTGAAAACGGCGGGATCACCAATCGGGATACCCTTCGGGAGAAGGTGGCGCATTACGCATCCCTTCAAACCCAAATGCTGATTCAGGAGGGCCTAGAACTTCCGATACCGGGTGTCATAAGAGGTTCGGGCCCGGGTGGATCGATATCCATGGAAATACTGAACGGAGATACCCAGGCCATCGAGAATGCCATTTGTGACTTGGCGCAGGAAAGCGGATTTGATGAATTCTTCGACATTCTCGGTGCTGCCGGGTTCCAGAAGACCCCTGATCAAATGATGCAGATATGGTACGAACAGCATTGTTCCCATACATTCCAACTGCCTGTCAGACTGCCTGTCAGCAGCGAGGCACATATCGCCTGGCCGGTCACCTGGCGCATCAGTGATCCGCCGGATGATCTGGATATGCTGCTGACCCTTCAGGCGTCTCCGGTCATCATCCCCAATTTTACAACCCGGAAATGGATGAAAAGCCGTTCCGAACTTGCAGGAACCCAAAAAGGCATTCCGGATATGCTGCTGATGATTGACAGCTCCGGCAGCATGGGCTGGCAGCCCGACAATCCGGAAAGTCCTTACCATGTGGCACTGTTGGCGGCATTTTCCATGCTGGAGTATTACCAGCAGCACAAAGGCCGTGTGGCAGGAATCAACTTTTCCAGTAATGCCAAAAAAGTCGCATGGACAACGGATTATGACATGCTGAAATCACTTTTTTTGCAGCATATCGGCGATTCCACATTTTTTCCTGTCAGATTGACCCAGGAGTTGATGGGAACCGGCAAGAACCGGATTCTGGTTATTCTGACGGATGACGAACTGAGCAACTGGGATGAGTGTCAGAGACTATTTCTGAACCTGCTCGACAATGGTCAGAAGGTGCTGCTGTTTCTGATCCGTAAACAGGAGGTTGATGGTGCCCGGTATGAATCATTCATTTCAGCCGGTGGTCGGTTTTATATCATTTGTAAGGCTGAGGATATCTATCACGCAACATTGGAGGAAGTGTAAACAGTAAATATAAATTTAATGATGAGCAGAAATTATGCATGAAAGTCGGCTGTTTGTTGCTTTGGCAAGAAGGCATATCTGGGATGCCAGATAATTATATGAACTCAGCTCACAATCATGACTTAGCCAATTTTGACGAAGTTTTCTCGAAACGTTACTGGATGTAATCTTGCTATGCAGCCTGATATTCTCATTTAATACAAAGTCGAGGAAAAGAGATCATACCAAATACCTTTTTCAATATCTGATCACCTCCGATAATTGAATGGGATATTTCCGACAGGAATCTGCGATGCGGGAGCGTTTTTCCTTATGTCTATGAGATTGATTGCACAAGATTTGTATCGAATCATTCGGGAAGTGGAAAAGCTTGAAAAAGAGCTTTTGGCTGCTTCGGCCCAGAATCAAGAGATATTGAAAGATCGGCTCAGAAAGGCAAAAGCCGAACGGGACCTGTTGCGAAGGTCTCTTGAAGGCAGCAAGGATATTGCCTCGTAGCCGGTATCGGAGCCGTCCCGGGTTGCGAACTCCTCTATGAGTTCCCGTAAGGCCGTCTGACTCAATCTGTCATGTGAGCGGATGATGCACACTTGATGAATTTCCGCGATCTTTGATTCCATCAGGCTGCGAGCCTTAAATGGTAACCGTCCGCCAAGCCGGCGAAATCACGTGACTGCCCTTTTCCCTCGGTATTCATAAGGCTTGCAAAGACTACGGTGAAAACCCAAAACGGTTGTTAACGGCGTCCATGGCCCGAACCATGAGTACCTCAAGAATGTGAATTTTTAGATAAAAGCCAGCTCTGAAGTGGGTGGTCCGCAGGCTTGGCGTTTTCAGGAAGGAACCGGCTCGATGCAGGCGGGGTTATCGTTTCGAGGGCTGTTGACCAGGGTCGAAACCGGATAAAGGGTCATTAGATCGGCTGGATAGGGTGGATACAGGAGCTGAAGCTGTTCCGGATTG